>NZ_JBITGZ010000019.1:0-157858 GCF_044457565.1 Kitasatospora sp. NPDC050543
GCGTTGACTTTTGGCACGCTGTTGAGTTCTCAAGGAACGGACACTTCCTTCGAGCCACTCTCGTGAACTCTCCGGGCGCTTCGCTCTTTCGTGTTCCAAGCTTATCAGATGTTTTCCGCTCCGTTTTCCGGAGTTTCGCTTTCCGACTTGCTTTCCGCCGCCCCTCTCGGTGCGACTCCGGAACTCTACGGCCACCCCGCCGCCACAAGCAAATCGCCCCCGCGCCGGTCTCCCGGAGCGAGGGCGATCGTGGTGTCAGCGGACCTCGGTGATCTCCGGGCCGCGCGCGAACGGGTCGAGCGAGGTGCCACCGAAGCGGGCCCCGTCGCCCTCGCCGGCGCCGGCGACGCCGCCGTCGGCGACCATCTGCGCGTCCTCGGGGAGCTTCAGCACGATCGGGTCGCGCGGGGCCATCGGGCTCTCACCGCGGACGACGACGGTCTGCTGGAAGACCTGCTCGAGGATCCCGGCCATCTCCGGCTGCACGGCCGCCTGGCCCGAGATCACACCGCGCAGGAACCAACGCGGGCCGTCACAGCCGACGAAGCGCACGAGCTGGACGCCCTGGGTGCCGTCCGGCAGCTGCACCGGGACCTGGGCGCGGAGGTGCCAGCCCAGCGGGCCCTCCTCCTCCTCGACCAGACCACCCTGCGCGGTGATGCCGTTGGCGATCTCCTCGCGGACCTCGCCCCAGATGCCCTCGGACTTGGGGGCGGCGAAGGCCTGCAACTGGATGGCGCTGTTACCGAGCACGAGCGTGGCGGCCACGATCGAGTCGCCGGCCACCTCCACCCGAAGCTCCATGCCCTCGACCCCGGGAACCAGCAGGCCCCCGAGATCCACGCGGCCCTCCTCCGGCTGCTCCAGCTCGGAGTGGTCCCACGGGCCGTCCGGACGCGGAGCCGGCGGCAGGCCGACCCGGTCACCCGGGTCCAGCTCGGTCACGTTCTCGCTCTCGGAGTCGGCGGAACCTTCGACGTCATCGGCCGTCTCGTCGGCGCTGATGGCGTCGTCGGCGAGCTGCTCGACAGCGTCCTCGCTCTTCTGGCGACGACGGAACACGGTCACTGTCCTTCCCGGTCAAAGACCGACGAGAATATCTGCGAATAGCGTGGGTCCGCTAGACCGCGGCATGGCCACCAGTCGACCCGAACCCGCCTTCGGCACGGGCCGACCCGGGCAGCTCTGCCACCTCGTGGAAGCGGGCCTTCTCGACCTGCTGGATCACCAGCTGGGCGATTCTGTCCCCGCGGCGGAAGCTGACCCCCTCGCGCGGGTCCAAGTTGACGACGATCACCTTGATCTCCCCACGGTACCCGGCATCGACCGTCCCTGGGGCGTTCACCAGTGCAACGCCGCAACGAGCTGCGAGTCCCGAACGCGGGTGCACGAAGGCCGCGTAGCCGTCCGGCAGCGCGACGGCGATGCCGGTGGGCAGCACGATCCGCTCACCGGGGGCCAGTTCGGCGTCGACCGTCGTGCGCAGGTCGGCTCCCGCGTCGCCGGGCTGCGCGTAGGCGGGCAGCGGCAGCTCGGGATCGATTCGCCTGATCAGAACGTCTACCGGCGGGCGGGCGGTGGTGCTCACGGATTCACCTCAAAGGCTTGGGCGCGCTTCATCAGATCGCGGTCGTCCAGGACCTTCTTGATGTCCTGGGGGCGACCGTGCGTAGTGAAGTGTTCCAGCTTCACCTGGATGAAGAGTGCCTGCGCCCGGATCGCCACCGGGCCGCCGGGGCCACCGATCCGCCCCTCCCCCGCGCTGTAGACCTTGCGGCCGTGCACACCCGTCACCCAGGCATGGATGTGCAGGACCGAGTCGACCGGCACCGGACGCAGGAAGTCCGTCTCCAGCCTGCCGGTGACGGCGGGGGCGAGCAGCAGCCAGTTGAGCGTGCCGAGCGTCTCGTCCATGGCGGTGGTCAGCAGGCCGCCGTGGGCCAGGCCGGGACCGCCCTGGTGGAAGGGCCGGACGGTGAGTTCGGCGGTGACGTCCAGGCCCTCGCCGGCGATCGCGTCCAGCCGCAGGCCCGACGAGTGGTGCGGGCCGCAGCCGAAGCACTCGTCGTAGTGGGTGCCGAGCGGCATGCCGGGTGCCGGGGCCCCGGCGGGGCGGGGCGGCAGGACGGCCTCCGCCGGCGGCGTGGTCGGCGAGAGCCGGGTCGGCGGGAGCGGTACCGGCGGCAGGCCGGGCCGCTCGGGCGGGAGGGGCTGTGCGGACTGGCGCTCGGCGGGCTCCTCTGAGCCCTGCGGCGCTGACGGGGAGGCGATGGTTCCGGTCACAGGCGCAAACCCTACCGACCGGTAGCAAGGGCTCGGCCGGGGGTGCGTCCGGTCTCGCGCGCCCCGGCGCCCACAATGGGCTCATGTACGACGAACGCCTCACCGCTCCGCGCTCCTGGTGGCTCCTTCCCGTCGCGCTGGGGTTGACGCTCGCGCTGATCCTGCTGCGGCTCAGCGCGGTCGGTGCGCTGATCGGGCTGGTGGTCGGCATCGCGGCCGGCGCCGCCGCCGTGAGCAGCTACGGCTCGGCCCGGATCAGGGTGGTGCAGGGCTCGCTGGTGGCGGGCCAGGCCCGGATCCCGGTGGAGGCGCTCGGCAAGGCCCACCCGCTGAACCAGGTCGAGGCGGTGGCCTGGCGCGGGGTCAAGGCCGACCCCCGGGCTTTCATGCTGCTGCGCAGCTACGTCCCGACGGCGCTGCGGGTCGAGGTGGTCGACCCGGCCGACCCGACGCCGTACCTGTACCTGTCCACGCGCTCACCCGAGCGGCTGGCGGCTGCGCTGGCCGAGGCCCGGCGTACGGCGGCCTGACGACCGGCCGGGCCGCGCGGGCGGCGTCCCGGCCGGCGGGCCGCGGTGGTCCCGGCTCGAAGAGGCCCGGAGGCCCCTGGGGACAGGGCGCACCCCGGCAGGTGCTGGGGGGCGCCCACCGGGCGGAGCGGGCCCCGGCGCCCGGGCCCGGATACGGAGGAGGGACGGCTCCGCACTGTGCGGGACCGCCCCATGTACTCCGGTACTGCTGTTGACGCGCTGTTCACTGCTCCACGCCGCAGGACTGTCCTGCCGGTGCGGCCGCCGCCTGGGCGACCGCCGGATCTGCCTCCGGCCCCGCTGCCCGGGGCCGGAAGGGGCGGTGTGCCGAGCCCACGCGGAGCGTGGGTCCCGGGCCGAGACCGCCCCGTGCTCAGGCGCCGCAGTCCCGGCAGATCGGGTTGCCGTTCTTCTCGCTGTACAGCTGGCTGCGGTGGTGCACGAGGAAGCAGCTCATGCAGGTGAACTCGTCGGCCTGGCGCGGGAGCACCCGGACCGAGAGCTCCTCGTTCGAGAGGTCGGCGCCCGGGAGCTCCAGTCCCTCGGCCGCCTCGAACTCGTCGACGTCGACCGAGCTGGTCGTCTTCTCGTTCCGCCGAGCCTTGAGTTCCTCGATGCTGTCCTCGTTGAGGTCGTCATCGGTCTTGCGTGGGGTGTCGTAGTCCGTTGCCATTTTTTCGCTCTCCCCCTCCGGGTGTTTGCGGTGTGTGCGGTATCTCCAGCGCACGTAACGCATGGGGGGTCGGTCTTGTGCCCGACCCGAGGCGGAGATTTTGCCTTACTTCAAGCCCTGTTACTCAATCGACACTCAGCCGGGGGGCCGTTGGGGTGATCGAACGAGGACCGGACGGCCTCACTCAGGGCCATCACCGACGAACTGTACGCCCCTTCGGACGGACACCCACAGTGATCGCGCGGCGTGCGAGCCTTCGCCAACTCCCCTGCCCACCAGCATGGACCGCTAACCCCTGCCCGGCGGCCCGGGCGGGCGACCGATCACGGACCGCGACCGGAGTGACGCGGGTCATGATCACCCTACGGGGTCATCCGAACGTGTGGAGCGATGGATTGTGACCTTCGTCACGTTCGAGGAATTTTCGGGGCAAAGTCTGGGAAATCCACCCAGCCCGACGCCCCGTCCAATGCTCCCTCCGACACCCGTCCGGCACCCCGTCGGGCGCCCCGACCGACACCTTCCGGCGCCCTGACCGACGCGTTCGCGGACGACCGGTGGGTTACTTCCGGGCGGCGTTGGCGGCCCGCCGGGCCAGCAGCGCGGCCTGCCGCTCGTCGAACTTGGTCGCCTGCGCGTCCAGTCCGTCGAGGAAGAGTCCGAGCTCCTGCTGGGCCTGCAGGCCCTCCGGGCCGAGGCCGCCGATGTCCATCACCTTGAGGTGGCGCAGCACCGGCTGAAGCACATCGTCGTGGTGGATGCGCAGGTTGTAGATCCCGCCGATGGCGATCTGGGCGGCGGAGCGCTCGAAGCCGGGCATGCCGTGGCCGGGCATCCGGAAGTTGATCACCACGTCGGCGACGGCGCGCATCGCCTGGTCCGGCGCGATCTCCAGGGCGGCCCTCAGCAGGTTCCGGTAGAAGACCATGTGCAGGTTCTCGTCATTGGCGATCTTGGCGAGCAGCTGGTCGCAGAGCGGGTCGCCGGCGAAGTGGCCGGTGTTGCGGTGCGAGATGCGGGTCGCCAGCTCCTGGAAGGCCACGTAGGCGACCGAGTGCAGCATGCTGTGCGCGTTGTCGGACTCGAAGCCCTCGGACATGTGGAACATCCGGGCCCGCTCCAGCTCCACCGGGTCGACGGCCCTGGTGGCGAGCAGGTAGTCACGGATCGCTATTCCGTGCCGGCCCTCCTCGGCCGTCCAGCGGTGCACCCAGGTGCCCCAGGCGCCCTCGCGGCCGAACATGGTGGCGATCTCGTGGTGGTAGCTGGGGAGGTTGTCCTCGGTCAGCAGGTTCACGACCAGCGAGATCCGCCCGAGCGGCGTCACCTTGGACTGCTCCACCGACCACGCCTCACCGCCCAGTACGCCGTCGAAGTCGCGGCCCTGGCTCCACGGGACGAACTCGTGCGGCATCCACTCCTTGGCGACCTTCAGGTGGCGGTTGAGTTCGGTCTCGACCACCTCCTCCAGGGCCAGGATCAGACGCGCGTCGGTCCAGGCGGCCGAACCGGCCGATGCGGTGCGCTGCACGGGTGCGATGGTCACGACTTGCTCCTGAGGGACGGCCTTGCTGACGACGCGGACGGGCTCACTTACGGATGCGTAGGTTACGACACCGTAAGTTGCTCGGACCGGAAATGACAAGCCGCCCCGGGCCAGGGCTTATGCGGTCTTAACAGGCCCGGCCGGGGCGGCTTGGTGTGTGGTGAATCGGTCGCCCCTCGGAGCGCCTCGCGCCCCGAGGGGCACGCAGAGGGCATACAGGGGTGCGTAGCAGCGCGGCGAGCGGTTCAGGCGCCCGGGATACGCACGCGCATCGTCAGACCCCCTCCGGCGCGCGGTGTGGCCTCGATGACGCCGCCGTGGGCGCGGACCACCGAGCGGACGATGGACAGGCCGAGGCCGACGCCCTTGTCGCTGCGGGTCCGGTCGGCGCCCTTGACCCGCCGGAACGGCTCGAAGATGTGCTCCAGCTCGTACCCGGGGACGATCGGTCCGGTGTTGCTCACCACCAGCTCACCGCCCCCGCCGGGCACCTCGTGGGTGGAGATCTCAACCCAGCCGTCGGGCGAGTTGTACCGGACGGCGTTCTGCACCAGGTTGAGGGCGATCCGCTCCAGCAGCACGCCGTTGCCCGAGACGGTGGTCAGGGCGAGCGTGGGGCGCAGCTTGACCTCGCGCCGCTCGGCCTCCGGGCGGATCTGTTCCAGCGCCCGGGTGGCGACCTCGGAGAGCTCGACCGGGCGCCGGTCGAGCAGCTCGTTGTCGCTGCGGGCCAGCAGCAGCAGGCCCTCGACCAGTTGCTCGCTGCGTTCGTTGGTGGCGAGCAGGGTCTTGCCGAGCTGCTGGAGGTCGGCGGAGGCACCGGGGTCGGAGAGCTGTACCTCCAGCAGGGTGCGGTTGATCGCCAGCGGGGTGCGCAGCTCGTGCGAGGCGTTGGCGACGAAGCGTCGCTGGGAGTCGAAGGAGCGGTCCAGGCGGTCGAGCATGTCGTCGAAGGTGTCGGCGAGCTCCTTGAGCTCGTCGTCCGGGCCGTCCAGCTCGATCCGCCGGTGCAGGTCGGAGCTGGCCACCTCGCGGGCGGTACGGGTGATGCGGCCCAGTGGGCGCAGCACCCGGCCGGCCATCGCGTAGCCCGCGGCGAAGGCGATCACGGCGAGGCAGACCAGGACGGTGAGGGACTTGCGCAGCAGGGTGTTGAGGGCGACGTTGGTGGTCGCCGCCTGGCTCTGGATCAGCTGCTGGTTGAACTGCTGGGAGGTCTGGTCCCGGCCGTTGACGTTGATCAGGTCCGGCTGGAAGCGGAATGTCGGCGGGGGGACGTCCTGGAACGCCTGCCGGACGAAGAAGTACATCACCAGCAGCAGGACCACGCCGGCCATCAGGAACATCCCGCCGTAGAGCAGGGTGAGGCGGATGCGGATGGTCGGCCGGAACGGCAGCCAGGCGAGCATCCCGTCACCGGGGGTGTAGAGCTGCGGCTCGTGGATCTTGGGTGGGCGTGGGGGGTGCGGCGGGCGGGGCGGTACGGCGCGGGGGCCGCCGGCGGGCGCGCCGGAGGGCCCGCCGGCCGGGGGCGGGGTGGTCATGGCGTTCCTCTCAGCCAGAATGTCGGACGGCCGGGCGCGGGAGAGCGCCGGCGGCGGGTCAGATCCGGTAGCCGGAGCCGGGGACGGTGACGATGACGGCCGGGTCGCCGAGCTTGCGTCGCAGGGTCATCACGGTGACCCGGACGACGTTGGTGAACGGGTCGGTGTGCTCGTCCCACGCCTTCTCCAGCAGCTGTTCGGCGGAGACCACGGCGCCGCCGGCGCGCATCAGCACCTCCAGCACGGCGAACTCCTTGGGGGCCAGCTGGATCGGCTTGTCGTCGCGGATCACCTCGCGGCGGCCGGGGTCGAGCGAGATGCCGGCGCGCTCCAGGACGGGCGGCAGCGGGACGGTGGCGCGTCGGCCCAGGGCGCGTACCCGGGCGACGAGTTCGCTGAAGGCGAACGGCTTGGGGAGGTAGTCGTCGGCGCCGATCTCCAGGCCCTCGACCCGGTCACTGATGTCGCCGGAGGCGGTCAGCATGATCACCCGGGTGGCCAGGCTCTGCTCCACGATGCTGCGGCAGACGTCGTCCCCGTGCACCAGCGGCAGGTCACGGTCGAGGACGACCACGTCGTAGTCGTTGACCGCGATCCGCTGGAGCGCGGCCTCCCCGTCGTACACCACGTCGACGGCCATGGCCTCGCGGCGCAGGCCGGTCGCGACGGCTTCGGCGAGCAGCTGCTCGTCCTCGACGACGAGTACCCGCACGATGGTTGTCCTTTCTGGAGTCCGGCCCCCGTCCACCGCCCGTGCGGGCCGGCTGTGCGGCGGGCGCGGCGCCGACGGCCACGGCGGGACCGGCGGCCGGCCCCGGGAGCGGACCATTCGACTCCGACGGTGTCTACATCCTGCCTGGTCCGCTCGTAAAGCAGCGGTAAGACCAGCGGATCGGGCTCCCACGGGGCAGGGCGCGGCCACGGGCGGTGGCGGTAGCGGGCGCCCGGGCTCCGATTGGACTGTGACGCGGGCAACTTTCTCAGGGTGGGAGGTTTCCCCGGCCGGGGGGTGGGGAGGACAGGTGCACACCCGCGATCTGGCTGTTGGCCGGTCGCACCCACCCGCCGTGCGTTCATCCGCGCCGGCCTGGGGTTGGATTGTCACCGGGAGTGGCCGTAGGCCGTCTCCGCGCCCGACCGGAGCATTGGCACCGGTTCCGGACGCTTCCGTTGGCCACCGCACTCCGAGCCGGAGAACGCCCGACCGTGCACGTCCGACAAAGTAAGGGGGCCCGTATGGACGCCTTCACCGCCGGAATCCTGCAGCGCATTCAGAACGCCGAACAGGATCTGCACCGCGCCCTCGAGTCCGGGGACGAGTTCCTGGCCGAGGTGGAGCAGTCCGAACTGGACGATCTCCGCCGACTCGCCGCCGAACACGGCGTCGACACGGTGCTGGAGCGGCACCGCAGCGCCGCCTGACCCGAGAGACCCGACCCACCCCACCCAGGGGCCCTGACCGGCCCCGACAGCAGTACCCGAGGGCTCCCAGCGCCCGCGAAACCCAAGCCCTGGCACCTGCCGTGTGCCAGGGCTCTTCGCTGCCCCGATCCGCCCGCCGGGCGGCAGGGGTCCGCTCGCCGGGCGGGGTCAGTCGTGCCAGGCGCCGAGCTCCTCCAGCCTGGCCTGGAGCGGTTCGAAGACGCCGGGCGGCGCGGTGACCGTCAGCTCGCCGTCGGCCTCCCGGCCGGGGCGGCCGCCGGTGCGGGCCCCGGCCTCGGCCGCGATCAGCACACCGGCCGCGCGGTCCCAGGGCTGGAGGCCGCGCTCGTAGAAGCCGTCGAGCCGGCCGGCCGCGACGTCGCACAGGTCGACGGCGGCCGCGCCCGCCCGGCGGATGTCGCGCACCTCGGGCATCAGCGCGAGCAGCACCTCGGCCTGGTGAACGCGCGCGGCCTGGACGTAGTTGAACCCGGTGCCGATCAGCGCCTGGCCCCACGGCGGGGCGGGGCGGGCCGTCAGCGGCCGGCCGCCCAGGTGCGCGCCGCGACCCAGGACGGCGTGGAAGACCTCGTCCCTGGCCGGCACGGCCACCACGCCCACCACCGCGCGCCCGTCCAGCTCGGCGGCCACGCTGACCCCCCAGGAGGGAAGCCCGTAGAGGTAGTTGACGGTGCCGTCGAGCGGGTCGACCACCCAGCGCACCCCGCTGCTGCCCGGCCGGTCGGCGCCCTCCTCGCCGAGGTAGCCGTCCTGCGGGCGGCGGCCGGTGATCAGCTCCAGGACGAGCTTCTCGGAGGCGAGGTCCATCTCGGTGACCACGTCGACCGGGCTGCTCTTGGTGCCGGCCACGCCCAGGTCGGCGGGGCGGCCGTCGCGCAGCAGGTCCCCGGCCTGCCGGGCGGCGTCCAGGGCGACGGCGAGCAGCTCGTCCAGCAGTTCTGGGCTAGGCACGGGTGTGGTCCTCTCGGCGGGTGCGGGGCAGGTCAGGCCTGGGCGGCGGCCGGGCGCGGGGCCCGCGGGTTGGGGCAGCAGGCGACCGCGCAGCGGTCGTGGCTGGGCCCGAGCGCGCCCAGGGCGCAGCGGGTGACGGCCTCGCCGCGCTCGGTGGCGGCCCGCTCCAGCAGGAGTTCGCGCACGGCGGCGGTGAAGCGCCGGTCGGCACCGACGGTGGCGGCCCGGGCGACGGGCAGGCCCAGGTCGGCGGCCTTGGCGCGGGCCTCGGTGTCGAGGTCGTACTTGACCTCCATGTGGTCGGAGACGAAGCCGATCGGCACCATCACCACGGCCGGCGCGCCGGCCCCGTGCACGGCCTCCAGGTGGTCGCAGATGTCGGGTTCCAGCCACGGGATGTGCGGGGCGCCGCTGCGGCTCTGGAAGACCAGTTCCCACGGGCGGTCCTGGACGCCGGTGGCCTGGGCGAGCGCCTCGGCGATGAGCCGGGCGACGTCGAGGTGCTGGGCGACGTACGCGCCGCCGGGGGTGTCCCGGGCCGGGTCGCCGGGCGCGCCGGAGCTCTGCGCCATGCTCTCGGGGATGGAGTGGGTGGTGAACGCCAGCCGGGCCTCGTCGCGGACGGCGGCGGGCAGCTCGGCGAGCGCGGCGAGCGTCGCGTCGATCATCGGGCCGACGAAGCCGGGGTGGTTGTAGAAGTGCCGCAGCTTGTCGACCCGCAGCGGCGCCACGCCCTCGTCGGCGAGCTGCGCCAGCGCGTCGGCCAGGTTCTCGCGGTACTGGCGGCAGCCGGAGTAGCCGGCGTACGCGCTGGTGCAGAGCACCGCGATGCTGCGGTGGCCGTCGGCGGCCAGCTCGCGCAGGGTGTCGGTCAGGTACGGGGCCCAGTTGCGGTTGCCCCAGTAGACCGGCAGGTCCAGGCCGTGCTCGGCGAAGTCCTTGCGCAGCGCGGCGAGCAGCTCGCGGTTCTGCTCGTTGATCGGGCTGACGCCGCCGAACAGGAAGTAGTGCTTGCCGACCTCCTGGAGCCGCTCCTTGGGGATGCCCCGGCCCCGGGTCACGTTCTCCAGGAACGGGACGACGTCCTCGGGGGCCTCGGGCCCGCCGAAGGAGAGGAGCAGCAGCGCGTCGTAAGGGGCGGCGCCGGAAGGTGAGGGTTTGCGCGCGTCGGACATGGGACTGATCCTGCCACTGTCGGCGTCGGGCGGGCCGACGCGCCCGCGCCCCGAGACCGGCATATCTCGATTGCCAGGGTACGTAAGCTGTGTACGCCAGCTATGTTCCTTACCCTCAACCGCGGAGCCCCAGTGCTGTCCAGCTACCGCCAGATCTTCGCCGCCCCCGGCAGTCTGGCCTTCTCGCTCACCGGCTTCATAAGCCGGCTGCCGATCTCGATGACCGGCATCGGCATCGTGACCATGCTCTCCCAGCTCCGCGGCTCCTACGGGGTGGCGGGCGCGGTCTCGGCGGTGCTGGCGCTGGCGGCGGCCGTGGCGGGCCCGCAGGTCTCCCGGCTGGTGGACCGCTACGGGCAGCGCCGGGTCGCCCTGCCCGCGACCGCGATCACCATCGCGGCCGCCGCCGGCCTGCTGCTCTGCGCCCGTCTGGACGCGCCGGACTGGACGCTCTTCGTCTGCGCGGCCGCCATGGGCGGCATGCCGAGCACCGGCGCGATGGTCCGGGCCCGCTGGGCGTACCTGTACAGCGACGAGGCGCCCAAGCTGCACACCGCGTACTCCTTCGAGGCCGTGATGGACGAGGTCTGCTTCATCGTCGGCCCGATCCTCGCCATCGGCCTGGCCACCGCGGTCTTCCCGGAGGCCGGCGTGCTGCTCGCGGGCGTGTTCCTGAGCGTGGGCATGGTGCTGTTCACCGCGCAGCGCCGCACCGAGCCGCCCGTGCACCCGGCGGCCCACCACACCGGCGGCTCGGCGATCCGCAACGCCGGGCTCCAGGTCCTGGTGCTGACCTTCGTCGCGACCGGCGCGATCTTCGGCTCGGTGGAGGTGGTCACCGTGGCGTTCGCCCAGGAGCAGGGGCACACCGCCGCCGCCAGCCTGGTGCTCGCCCTGTACGCGCTGGGCTCCTGCCTGGCCGGGGTGGTCTTCGGGACGCTGCGGCTCAAGGGCTCGATGGCCGGGCGATTCCTCGGCGGCGTCGCCGTGATGGCGGTGAGCATGATCCCGCTGGTCGTGGTGGCCGAGACCGTCACCGGCATCGCCGGGCTGGTCTCGATCGGCGCCGCGCTGTTCCTGGCCGGCATCTCCATCTCGCCCACCCTGATCACCGCGATGGCCCTGGTCGAGCGGCTCGTCCCGGCCGCGCAGCTCACCGAGGGGATGACCTGGACGACCACCGGCCTCGCCCTGGGCGTCGCGCTCGGCTCCTCGGCGGCGGGCTGGATGGTGGACGCGGCGGGCGCCCCGGCCGCGTACTGGGTGCCCGTCAGCGCCGCCGCGTTCGGTGCGCTGACCGCGCTGGCGGGTCTGGGAAGGCTGCGCTCCGGGCTGCCGGAGGCGGACGCCGAAGGGCCCGCACTGACCGTAGACCTGGAACGGTGAACTGACTACGCTCCTGCTACCCACGGGTAGGCGGGGACCTGCCGCCCGGAGCGCGCCGACCTCGTTCGGCCACGTAGCAGGAGGCACCGCATGTCTCAGGCCACCACCGCCGGGAGCTGGACCAACTGGGCCGGCAACCAGAGCGCCCGCCCCGCCGAGGTCCTCGCGCCGGCCTCGGCGGCCGAACTGGGCGAGATCGTCCGCCGGGCCGCGCAGGCCGGGCGGACGGTCAAGGCGGTCGGCTCCGGACACTCCTTCACCGCCATCGCCGGCGCGGGCGACGGCGTCCTGATCCGTCCCGACGCCCTCACCGCCGTCCGTGAACTGGACCACGCCGCCGGGACGGTCACCGTCGAGTCGGGCCTGCCGCTCGCGCGCCTCAACCGGCTGCTGGAGGCCGCGGGTCTGGCCCTGACCAACATGGGCGACATCGAGGTCCAGACCGTGGCCGGCGCCACCAGCACCGGCACCCACGGCACCGGCCGGGACTCCGGCTCACTCGCCGCGCAGATCAGGGCCCTGGAGATCGTCCTCGCGGACGGCAGCGTGCAGCAGTGCTCACCGACCGAGCAGCCCGAACTCTTCCAGGGCGCACGCCTGGGCCTCGGCGCCCTCGGCGTGATCAGCGCGATCACCTTCGGCGTCGAACCGGCCTTCCTGCTCACCGCCCGTGAACAGCCCATGCGCTTCGGCGAGGTACTCGCGGGGCTGGACGAGCTGACGGCCGTCAACGAGCACTTCGAGTTCTACTGGTTCCCGCACACCGACCGCTGCTCCACCAAGCGCAACAACCGAAGCCAGGGGCCGGCCGCGCCGCTGCCCGCGTTCAAGGCCTGGCTGGACGACGACTTCCTCTCCAACACCGTCTGGGAGGGCGCCTGCCGGATCGGCCGCCGCTGCCCCGCCGCCATCCCGGCGATCGCCGCGCTCGCCAGCCGCGCCTGGTCGGAGCGCACCTACACCGACACCGCGTACCGGGTGTTCACCAGCCCCCGCAGGGTGCGTTTCACGGAGATGGAGTACGCCGTGCCGCGCGCGGCCGTCGTCGAGGTGCTGCGCGAGCTCAAGGCGCTCGTCGAGCGCTCGCGCTGGCGGATCAGCTTCCCGGTGGAGGTGCGCTTCGCGCCCGCGGACGACCTCTGGCTCTCCACCGCCAGCGGCCGCGACAGCGCCTACATCGCCGTCCACCTCTACCGGGGCACCGCCGAGCAGGGCTACTTCACGGAGGTGGAGAAGTTGATGACCGCCTACCGGGGGCGGCCGCACTGGGGCAAGCTGCACACCCGGGACGCCGGGTACCTGGCCGGCGTCTACCCGCATTTCGCCGACTTCACCGCGCTGCGGGACAAGGTCGACCCGAGCCGGCTGTTCGGCAACGACCACCTGCGGCGGGTGCTCGGCGAGTAGGCCCGCGCCCCGGCCGCGCCGGGGCGCGGACGGTCAGGGCGCCGGCGCACCCGGGGAGGCATCAACACCCCCCCCCCGGCCAGTACGGCACTTTCTCGGTCAAGTCGCTCTATTCTTCCAAACCAGGACACAAGGGGCGGAAATCCGGTTCCACTCGGTCGATATATGTGAAGATGATCACCGTGGGCCGGGCGGGTGGTCGGCCATTGGGGTGCCCGCTCTTGAGATTCCCGTGAATCGCGGGAGACTTGAGCGGCGAGCCGCCCCTCCCGATGCCACGAATGGAGTACTGTTCGTGGAGCCTGAGCCTTCGGTCAACTTGTCGACTACCCATCAACCGGTAGATCGCCCAAGGACTACGGGCCAGGTACGCACGGCGACGCCCGTCCCGGATCGTCGCTCCACTCCAGGTGCGAGGACGGCCGGGACACCCAGGCGCGACGTCGATCAGTGACGTGGCAAAAAGGCAACCGTGCCACAGCGGCTGACTCGGGCGACAGCCCGACACGCCGGGGAACTCAGCAAGGTTGTGGCCAGTCGCGAGTGGGCAGGCCACACTCAGTACGGGAGCAGCGACGCAGGTGACGTCGGCAGGCACCACCCGGGAGGTAACCGTGCCCGAACTGCGCGTCGTGGCCGTCAGCAACGACGGCACACGGCTGGTGCTCAAGGCTGCCGACAGCACGGAGTACACCCTCCCCATCGACGAGCGGCTGCGCGCCGCCATCCGCGGGGACCGCCCGCGCCTCGGCCAGATCGAGATCGAGGTCGAGAGCCACCTGCGGCCCCGCGACATCCAGGCGCGGATACGAGCCGGTGCCTCCGCCGAGGAGGTGGCCCAGGCAGCGGGCATCTCGGTCGACCGGGTCCGCCGCTTCGAAGGCCCCGTGCTCGCCGAGCGTGCCTTCATGGCCGAGCGGGCCAGGAAGACCGCCATCCGCCGGCACGGCGAATCCACCGGACCGCAGCTCGGCGAGGCCGTCGCGGAGCGGCTCGCCCTGCGCGGCGCCGAGAAGGACACCGAGCGCTGGGACTCCTGGCGCCGCGACGACGGCACCTGGGAGGTCATCCTCGGGTACCGCGCCGACGGCGAGGGCCGCAGCGCCAGCTGGACGTACGACCCGCCCCGCCGCCTGGTCCAGCCCAACGACGACGAGGCCCGCGCGCTGATCGGCGAGAACGTCGAGCGCGAGGAGGAACAGGTCTTCCCGTTCATCCCGCGGATCGCCCGGCTCCCGCACGAGCGTCCGCTGCGCCCGATGATCGATCGGCCCTCGGCGGACCGGATCATGTCGGCGCGTGAGGTACGGGAGTCCCGTGAGGCCACGGCCGAGTCCCGGGACTCGCTGACCAGCCTGCTGGACGTGGTGCCCGCCTTCCGCGGGGACCTCGCGGCCGGTCCGGCCCAGATCGAACCGGTGGCGCCGCCCGAGGTCGCCGAGGAGAGCGAGGAGCCGGCCGCCCCCGCCGCCAACATCGGCGCGGGCTCGGCGTACGCGGACATCCTGATGCCGCGTGCGGTCGCCCCGCACCGCGAGCGGCTGGTCGGCACGACGGACCGTCAGGCCGAGGCGGACGGCGTCCGCCCCGGGCGTCGGGCGACGGTACCCAGCTGGGACGAGATCGTCTTCGGCAGCCGCCGCAAGAAACAGGAGTAGTACCGCGCGTGGAGTGGGAAGTCGGCCGGTCCGACTTCCCACTCCACGGCACGTACGGGTCCGCGGGTCAGCCCGGCTGGGGGCCGGTGGCGGCGGGGCGGGCCGGGTCGCCGGACCACTCGCTCCATGAGCCCGGGTAGAGGGCGGCGCGGTGGCCGGCGATCTCCAGGGCGAGGATCTGGTGAGCCGCCGTCACCCCGGAACCGCAGTACACCGCGACCTCCCGCTCGCCCGCGCCCAGCGCGCGGAAGCGCTCCGCGAGGGCCGCGGGCGCCAGGAAGCGGCCGTCCGAACCCACGTTCGCGGCGGTCGGGGCGCTCACCGCGCCGGGGATGTGCCCCGCGCGCGGGTCGATCGGCTCCACCTCGCCCCGGTAGCGCTCGCCCGCGCGGGCGTCCAGCAGCAGACCGGTCCTGGCGAAGCCGGCGGCCTGGTCGGCGTCGAGGGTCGGCAGCTGCCCGGGGACGGGCTTGAAGTCGCCCTCGGCGGGCGCGGGGAGCGCCGTCGAGAGCGACTGACCGGCCGCGCGCCAGGCGGCCAGGCCGCCGTCCAGCACCCGGACGTCCCGGTGCCCGGCCCAGCGCAGCAGCCACCAGGCCCGGGCCGCCGAGGTCGCCGGGCCCGCGTCGTACACGACCACCGGTACGCCGGTGCCGACCCCGGCCCGGCGCAGCGCCCGGCCGAGCGCCTCGGGGTCGGGCAGCGGGTGCCGGCCGGCCGCGCCGGGCGGAGCGGCGAGTTCACGGTCCAGGTCGAGGAAGTGGGCGCCCGGCAGGTGCCCGGCCGCGTACTCCTCGGCACCGGGCGGGCCGCCCAACTGCCAGCGCACGTCGAGCAGTACGGGCGTCCGGGCGGAGCCGAGGGCCCGGGCGAGGTCGCCGACCGAGATCAGCGGGGAGTCCGGTCCGGAGTCCGGCGGGAGGTCCTGGGAGAAGCTGTCCATGCCGGCCATTGTCGCGCGGCGTGCTCGTCCCCCGGCTCTTTGTGCGGTCTTTGCCAGGAATTCCCGCGCGGCCCGTCGGCGGCACCGGCGCGTTGGTGGAACCATCACCCTCACACGCGCACCGGGCGCGTCGACCGCCCCTGTGAGGAGGCCCGCCATGCCCGCGGTGAAAGTCCGCCTGGCCCAGGGCACACCCTGCTGGGTGAGCCTGATGACCGGCGATCTGCAGGGCGCCCAGGCGTTCTACGGCGCCCTGTTCGACTGGGAGTACTCCCCCGGGCCCGCCCAGCTGGGCGCGTACGTGCGGGCCAGTCTGGGCGGCGCCAAGGTGGCCGGCCTCGGGATCTCCCCCGGCGGGACCGGCCTGCCGGTGGAGTGGACGACCTACCTCGCGGTGGACAGCGCCGACGAGGTCTCCCAGCGGATCCGCGAGTGCGGCGGCACGCTGGCAGTCGGCCCGTTGCAGGCCGAGCGGGCCGGGCGGCTGGCCATCGCGGCGGACCTGTCGGGTGCGGTCTTCGGCATCTGGCAGGGTGAGGAGCATCTGGGCTGGGAGGTGGTCGGCGAGCCGGGCGCCCCGGCCTGGGCGGAGCTGGTGACCGCCGACGAGGCCGGCGCCGCCTCGTTCTACCGCGCCGTGCTTGGCCGGCCCGGCGCCGGGGGCGGGGAGGATCCGCAGGGGCCGCCGGCGGCCGGGATCCGGCGCAGCACCGAGCTGCGCGGCCGCCCGCCGCGCTGGCGGGTCTGCTTCGCCGTCGCCGACACCGATCTGACGGCACGCCGGGCCGAGGGGCTGGGCGGGCGGGTGCTGGTCGAGCCGTACGAGAGCGCGCAGGGCCGTGCCGCCCGGCTGGCGGACCCGCAGGGCGGGCACTTCTCGGTGGTCGGGCCGAGCCGCTCGAACTGAACCGCGGGCGCCGGGCGCCGGCCCCAGGCGCCGGGATCGGGCTCAGGCCTGCTGGCCCTCGAAGGGCAGGACGTCCGGGGAGATCACGGCGGCGCGGGCGGTCGCGGCGGTCAGGCGCCGGCGGTGGTGGCGGCGGCAGAGCACCTCGTAGCCGATCTCGTCCTCGTTGACGCTGATGTCGCCGACCACGACCTGCGCGCCCTCGACGACCATCACGCCGCCGACCGTCCGGGCGTTGTGGGTGGCCCGGGCACCGCACCAGCAGAGCGCCTCCACCTGGAGCACCTCGACCCGGTCCGCGAGTTCGATCAGGCGCTGCGAGCCGGGGAAGAGCCGGGTGCGGAAGTCGGTGGTGATCCCGAAGGTGAAGACGTCGATGCCCAGTTCGTCGACCACCCGGGCGAGCTGGTCGACCTGCTCGGCGGCGTAGAAGTTCGCCTCGTCGCAGATCAGGTAGTCCACCCGGCCGCCCGCCGAGAGCAGGTGCACCACGTGCGCGTGGAAGTCGAAGTCGTCGCTCACCTCGACGGCGTCCGCACGCAGGCCGAGCCGGCTGGAGATGGTGGACGCGCCGGCCCGGTCGTGGCGGGAGAAGATGATCCCCTGCCGGCCGCGGGCGGCGTGGTTGTGGTCCAGCTGGAGGGCGAGCGTCGACTTGCCGCAGTCCATCGTGCCCGAGAAGAACACCAGTTCAGCCATGGGTGGTGCAGAGGCCTTTCGGATCATTCGGATCAGGGGGTTCAGGCACGGGCTTCGAGCAGCGGCACGTACTGCTCGACCGGGGTCATCGAGCCGTGCAGGCCGATCATCGTCGACTCGCCGGGCTCGCTGCGGGAGGCGATCACCGCGATGTCGTCGCGGGCGGCCGCGACCACGTCGCCGATCCGGTGGTAGACCCGGTCGTCGATCACCGGACCGAACCAGCCGGCCGCGATCGCCTGGTCCCGGGTGGCCACCCACATCCGGTCGCCGAGCACCTCGCTCCACACCGTGTGGACGTCGGCGGCCGCGCCGGGCACCGCGTAGACGTGCCGGGCCCGGCCCTCGCCGCCGAGCAGGGCGACGCCCGCGCCGAGCTCCCAGTCCTCGTCGAAGTCGATCCGGTCCTCGGGCGCGATGTCGATCATGCCGTGGTCTGCGGTGACGTACATCGCCGAGCGCGGCGGCAGCTGCCGGGCCAGCCGCTCGGCCAGCCGGTCCACCGTGTTGAGCGTCATCCGCCACTCGTCCGAGTCGACGCCGAAGCGGTGCCCGGCACCGTCCAGCTCACTGACGTACGTGTACACCAGCGCCCGGTCGTGCTCGCCGAGCCACTGCGCGGCGAGGTCCATCCGCTCCTCGCCGGTGGTGCGGCCCAGGAACGTCCCGCCGGAGAGCGCGACCCTGGTCAGCGGCGTCTGCGCGAACAGCGGGGAGGAGACCTGGCAGGTCGCCACCCCGGCCGCGTGTACCTGCTCGAAGACCGTCGGGTACGGCTGCCAGGCGCCCGGATCGGTCGGCGGCTGCCAGCGCAGCTGGTTCATCAGGTACCCGGCGCCGGGCACCGCCACCGTGTAGCCCGCCAGGCCGTGCAGGCCCGGCGGCAGGCCGGTGCCGACCGAGGCCAGCGAGGTCGCCGTGGTGGACGGGAAGCCCGCCGTGAGCGGACGGCCGGTGTTGCCCAGCGAGGTGGCGAGCAGCGAGGTCAGGAACGGCGCGTACTCGGGGTGGCGCAGCAGCAGCTCCCAGCCCAGGCCGTCCACCAGGAAGACGCAGGCCCGGTCGGCGGGCGCGATCGGCAGCGTCGCGGTGAACCCGGGCACGCCGAGGCCGGCCGCCACCGAGGGCAGCAGGTCGCTGAGCGAGCCGCTGCCGTACGGGGGCGCCGGGGCGCCGGCGGGGTCGAGGATCTCGAAGGAGTCGTAGCCGCTGGGGGGTGCGAGTGTCATCGTGGTGTGGCCGGTCCTCGTCCGCGCTCAGACCCGGGGGCCGCTGGTGATCGTCGCCTCGGACAGTGCCCGGGCGAAGACCAGCGCCTGGGCGACCGTCTCCGGGCCGTCGCCGGCCTCGCTGACCCGCAGTGACAGGTCGTCAGCCGTGGCCGAGCCGGTGTAGCCGTGGTCGGCCTCGCAGTTCGGGTCCGAGCAGCCGGCCGGTTCGAGGTCCAGGCGCTGCACCGCACCCCAGCCGATGGTCAGCACCACCTCGCGGGGCAGCGTCCCCGGGGTGTACGTCTCCGGGTTGGAGACCATCCGGCTGAGCACCACCGAGCCGATCCGGTCCAGCCGGACGCTCTCGGTGGAGGTGGTCGCGTACGGCACCGGGCTGTTCGCGTCGCCGGCCTGCTCGTCGGTGTGGCTGACCACGAAGCGGGTCGGCGTGAGGACCAGCACGGTCACGTGCCGGCGGACCTCGTTGGCGTCGAAGGTGGTCTCCTGGTGCACCAGGTAGGAGCTGATCGGCTCCGGACCCACCGCGGACTCGACCGCCTCGGACACCAGGGCCGGGTAGTAGCCGCTGCGCTCGATAGCCGAGCGCAGGTCCTGTGTGGTGGTGGTACCGGTCTTCGCCATAACTCCATCCTGGCATGGTCCGCCGCGGAAGCAGGCGCCGCGGCGCTGGACTTCCCGGCAGCAGCGCCCCTGGATGGGGCGCAACCAAGGAAGGTTACAGGGTGCTCATGGCGCGCGGACCCAGATCGCTGCGCACGGGCAGGGGTGCGAGCCGCACCCGCGCCCCCAGGATCGCCAGCCCGTGCGGGGCCACGACCACGGGTTCGAGGTCCAGCGAGGCGACCTCGGGCAGGTCGTCGACCAGGCGGGACACCCTGAGCAGCAGTTCCTCCAGGGCCGCGGTGTCGACCGCTTCGGCGCCGCGCCAGCCGAACAGCAGCGGGGCCGCACGGACCTCGCGGATGAGACTCGCCACATCCTGGTCGGTGGCGGGCACCAGGCGGTGGGCGACGTCACCCAGCAGTTCGGCGGGGGCGCCGGCCAGGCCGAAGGAGAGGATGGTGCCGACCGCCGGGTCCACGGTGGCGCCGATCACGGTGTCCACGCCGCGCGGGGCCAGCCGCTGGACGACCAGCTGGGCCTGGGCGGCGCCGCCGAGCAGGGCGTCCAGCTCGCGGTGGGCCCGGCGCAGGCCCGGCTCGCCGGTGAGGTCGAGGCGGACGCTGCCGAGGTCGGGGCGGTGGCGCAGGTGTGCGGCGGTGGCCTTCAGTGCGACGGGGTAACCGAGGGTGGCGGCGGCGCGCAGGGCGCTCTCCTCGTCCGGGGCGGGCAGGGTCGGGTGGACGTCGATGCCGTAGCGGGCGAGCAGCGCGGTGGCGTCCGGGTCCGGGAGGAGGATCGGCGCGCCCGCTCCCTGACCCCGGGCGAGCAGGGTGCGGCGGGTGACCCCGCCGGACAGCCTGGTGGTGGGCGCCGGCCGGGCCGGGCGGCTGCTGAGGGCGCGCTCGACCAGGGCACGGGCGGCGGCCTCCTCGATCCGGTCGAGTTCGGGGACGCGGGCGGTCTGCTCGGCCTCGGCGGTACGACGGCGCCAGTCGGCGTAGCGGACGGCCTGCGCGAGGGCGTGCACGGCTCGCTCGGGCGCCGGGTAGGCGGGTAGCCGGCCCTGCCTGAGCCGGGCCGGGAGGTCGGTCAGGGCCAGGTGCGCGAGCAGCAGGGGCTTGCCCAACTCCTTCGCCCGGACGGCGGATTCGAGCAGGGCCTCGGCGATCTCGGGGTCGTCGGAGCCGAGGTCCGCGGAGTGCAGCCGGCCGCCCATGAAGGCGTGCGCGGAGGTGCCGATCGGGGGGATGGCCACGGCGATCACGGCGTCCACGGCCGGGTCGCCGAGCGCGACGTCCAGCGCTATCCGGAAGTTCTCGCCGGTGGCACCGGTGGTGAGGTCGACGGGGGTGCGCGGGCGCAGCCCGGCGCTGAGGCAGGCGTCGTGGGTGAGCAGCCCCAGTGAGTCGGAGTTGCCGACGACCGCGACCCGGTCGCCGGGCGGCAGCGGCTGCTGGGCGAGCAGTTCGGCGGTGTCGAACAGCTCGGTGATCGTCTCCACCCGCAGTACGCCGGCCTGCTGGAAGAGCGCGTCGACGGTGGCATCGCGCAGGCCTCCGGCGGCGGACTCGACGGCGTGGCCCGGCGGCAGGCTGCCGGTGTGCCGGGCGCCCTTGACCACCACGACGGGCTTGGCGGCGGCCAGCCGCCTGGCGATCCGGGTGAACTTGCGGGGGTTGCCGAAGGACTCCAGGTACAGCAGGACGACCTCGGTGGCCTCGTCCTCCTCCCAGTACTGGAGCAGGTCGTTGCCGGAGACGTCGGCGCGATTGCCGACCGAGGCGAAGGACGACACCCCCAGGCCCCGCCGGTGGGCGGCCTCCAGCAGGGCGACGCCGATCGCGCCGGACTGGCAGAAGATCCCGAAGCCGCCGCGCCGGGGCAGGACCGGGGCGAGCGAGGCGTTGAGCGGGCGCTCCCGGTCGGTGTTGATCAGGCCGAAGGCGTTCGGGCCGATCACCCGCATCCCGGCGGCCCGGGCCTGGCGGACCAGCGCCCGCTGGCGCTCGCGCCCCTCGGAGCCGGTCTCGGCGTACCCGGCGGTGAGCACCACCAGGCCCTGGACGCCGTGCGCGCCGCACTCGCCGACGGCGACGGGCACCGCCGCGGTGGGGACGGCGATCACCGCGAGGTCCACCGGGCCGGGGATCTCCAGCACCGAGCGGTACACCGGCACGCCGTCCAGGACGGTGCCGGGCAGCGCGTTGCGGTTCACCGCGTACACCGGGCCGTGGAAGCCGGCCAGGTCGCGCAGGACCGCGCGGCCGACGGTCTGCGGGTTGCGCGAGACGCCGAGGACGGCGACCGAGCGCGGGGTGAGCAGCCGCTGGACGGAGCGGGCCTCGGCGCGGTGCTCGCGGGCGCGCATCACGGCGAGTGAGGCGGCGGTGGGTTCGAGGTCGAACTCCAGGTGCACGACGCCGTCGGCGATGCTGCGCTGCTGGACGTAGCCGGCGTCGGTGAAGACCTTCACCATCTTGCGGTTCTCCGGCAGCACCTCGGCGATGAAGCGGCGGATCCCGCGCTCCTGCGCGACGGCGGCGATGTGCTCCAGCAGCGCGGAGGCGACGCCCCGGCCCTGGTGGGCGTCCTGGACCAGGAAGGCGACCTCGGCGTCGGTACCGGCGTCGCTGGGGCGCCCGGCGGAGTCGATCCGGTCGTAGCGGACGGTGGCGATGAAGCGGTCGCGGACGACGACGGCCAGGCCCACCCGGTTGACGTAGTCGTGGTGGGTGAAGCGCCGGACGTCACGATCGGAGAGCCGGGGGTACGGCGCGAAGAAGCGGAAGTACTTGGACTGCTCGGAGACCTGCTCGTAGAACTCGACCAGGCGGCCGGCGTCGGCGGTGGTGATCGGGCGGATCCGGGCGGTGCCGCCGTCGCGCAACAGGACGTCGGCCTCCCAGTGCCGGGGGTAGCCCGGCTCCTCGGTCGGCTTCTCGTCGGCCTGCCTGACCTGCGGTACCGGGGAGTCCTCCACACCCGTCAGGCTAGCGGGCGGCGCGGCGGTTGGCTGCGGGCGTGCGGCGGCGAAGGTGACGGCGGGAGTGACGGCCGGGGGTGGCCGGGGAGTGGCCGGGGAGTGGCGTACGGCGAAGGGTGGTGGTCGCCGGGTGCGGGTGGTGGCCCGGCGCGGGCAGAGGTCATGCCCGGCGTGGGCGGGTCGTGGTCCCGAGTTGCGGACGCGGCGGCGCGACAGGCCCGAGCGCATGCAACACTGGTCTAGACAACATGGCCGCACCCCAGAGCGGCCGTGAACCAGCATCACCGGAAAGGCACGTCTCATGGCTGAGCGCCGCGTCACCATCGGTTGGGCCGAGGGCCTGCACGCCCGTCCCGCCTCGATCTTCGTCCGCGCCGTGACGGCCACGGGCGTGCCGATCACCATCGCCAAGCCGGGCGGCACCCCGGTGAACGCCGCCTCCATGCTCGGCCTGCTCGGCCTGGGCGCCCAGGGCGGCGAGGAGGTCGTCCTGGCCTCCGACGCCGAGGGCGCCGACGCGGCTCTGGACCGCCTCGCCAAGCTCGTCCAGGAGGGCCTGGACGAGCTCCCCGCCGCCTGAGCCCACGCGCACGCGAAGCCCGCACCCCGCCCGGGGGTGCGGGCTTCGCACATGCCCCGGCGCGCAACCCCGGGCCGAAGTCCCTCGGTCCGGAGTCTTGTCGGGTGGCACCGCCCTCCCTAATGTGAACCTTCAAATCACGGGATGTGCAGGGCTTCGAATCGCCTGGAGCACAATTTGAACGATCAAACACAGCCAGGCCAAGACCGAACGGCCTTACCCGACCACGCACCGGGCTACCTGGACTTCGCCAGGATCGGCCCGCTCTCCCCGCCGGCCGACGCCGCACTCACCGCCGCCTCCCGGCTCGCCACCCGCGTCGACCCCGCCGACGTCGACCGCCTCTTCGGCCTCGCCGACACCACCCGCGCCCGCGCCGCCCGGCTGCTCGGCGCCGCGCCCCACGAGATCACCCTCGCCCCGTCCACCAGCCATGGCCTGTTCACCGTCGCCGCCGCCCTCCCCCACCACGGCACCCTGCTCGTGCCGCGCGGCGAGTTCCCCGCCAACCTCTACCCCTGGCTGCGCTTCGCCGCCCGCGGCGGCCCCGCCGTACGGGCCATCGGCACCCCCCCTGCACCGCCACATCACCCCCGACCTGCTGCGCCGCCACCTCACCCCCGACGTCACCGCCCTCTCCGTCAGCGCCGTCGACTCCCTCACCGGCCACCTCGCGCCACTCGCCGACCTCAAGGAACTCCTCGGCCCCGACCGGCTGCTGATCGTCGACGCCATCCAGGGCCTGGGCTGCGTCCCCCTCGAACCGGACGCCGCCGACATCCTCGTCAGCGGCGGCCAGAAGCGGCTGCGCGCCGGCTGGGGCACCGCCCTGCTGCTGATCCGCGACCGCTGCGCCGCCCGACTGCACCCCGGCCTCGGCGGCTGGGCCGGCGCCACCGACCCCTTCGCCGAGCACCACCCCGCGCCCTCGCTGCCCGGCACCGCCGCCCACCTCGCCACCAACCCCCACTACCCGGCCGCCGCCGCCCTCGGCGCAGCCCTCGACGACCTGCTCGCCACCGGCCCCCGGGCCGTCGGTGCCCGCATCCGCGACACGCTCGGCCTGCTGCTCGACCACGCCCGCCGGGCCGGCGCCAAGGTCCTGCTCGACGACCTCGCACCGCACGAACGCGGCGGCATCGGCGCGTTCCACCTGCCCGGCCACGACCCCGCCGCCGTCCACGACGCCCTGCAGGCCGCCGGGGTGATCACCACCCGCCGCGCGCAGTGGATCCGCCTCTCCCCGCACACCTCCACCACCCCCGCCGCCGCCCAGCTGCTCACCGAGGCCCTGCGCGGCCTCACCCGCCCGCGCACCACCGCCCCGCCGACCACGGGCCCGCGCACCACCCCGCCGCTCACCCACCCGCGTACCGAGGAGCCGATATGACCCACCAGCTGAACCGCCGTCAACTGCTCAGGTACGCCGCCGCCACCACCGCGGGCCTCGGCCTCACCTCCTGCGGCGGCGGCTCCGGCAGCGGCGGCGGGGACGGAGCGAGCGGCCGGATCACCGTCTGGAGCTGGACCACCGCCGCCGAAGCCCTGCGCGTCGTCGTCCCCGACTTCCAGCGGGACAACCCCGACATCCAGGTCGACATCCAGGACGTCGGCCACCCCGCCATCTGGGACAAGATCACCGTCGGCCTGGCCTCCGGCGGCAAAGGCCTCGCCGACGTCCTGCACATCGGCGTCGACTACCTCCCCGGCTACCTGGAGAAGTTCCCCACCGGCCTCGCCGACTCCACGAAGCCGCCATGGTCGACGGCGCCGGCCCCGTCCGCCGCTTCACCGCCATCACCATCCCCCAGCTACGGCCCATCCTGCTGCTCACCGTGGTGCTCTCCACCATCGGCACCCTGCAGCTCTTCGACGAACCGTACGTACTCACCGGCGGCGGCCCCGACAACGCCACCCTCACCGTCACCATGTACCTCTACAACAACGGCTTCAAGTACTTCGGCTTCGGCTACGCCTCCGCGCTGGCCTACGCCCTGGCACTGATCGTCTCCGCGCTCGGCGTCCTCCAGGTCAAGCTGATGGGAGAACGCCGGTGAAACACCGCGGCCCACTCCTCACCCTGCTGCTCGCCGGCGCCTTCGGCCTCTGCGTAGGCCCCTTCTACTGGCTCGCCGTCGCCGCCACCCAGGACGACGAGGACATCTTCGCCTGGCCCCCCAGACTCCTCCCCGGCGGCCACCTCGCCGACAACCTGCACGGACTCCAGCAGTCCATCGGCCTCAGCCGCGTCCTGCTCAACACCTCGACTCCTACCAGTCGGTGATCCTCCCCGGGCTGGTCACCCCGTTCGGCATCTTCCTGATGCGCCGGGCCCTGCGCTCCATGCCCGACGAACTCCTCGACGCCGCCGGCGAACTGCGCGTCCTGTGGCGGATCGTCATCCCCGTCAACCGGCCCGTCATCGCGGCCCTCGCCCTGTTCGTCTTCCTCGGCGGCTGGAACCAGTTCGTCTGGCCGCTGATCGCGCTGCGCAGCCCCGAGATGTACACCCTGCCCGTCGCCACCGCGACCCTCCAGGGCCTGTCCACCACCGACTACGGCCAGGTGCTGCTCGCCGGCGCCATCGCCGCCGTCCCCGTGATGGCCCTCTTCCTGCTCCTCCAACGCCAGTTCATCTCCGGCCTGCTCGCCGGCGCCACCAAGGAGTGACCACCCTTGACCACCGACCAGCCACCGGCCGCCGACCGGACCCCAAACACCTCGGCCCCCTCGGCCATATCAGCCATATCAGCAGCCGGGCAGCTTCCGCCGGTCTGGCAGCCCGGCAACCCCGCGCTCCCCGCCACCCGCAGCTCACTCACCCTCTTCGCCACCGGCCGCCCCCTCGACCTCCACCTCAGCGCACCCGACCCCACCGACCTGCACACCACCCTCACCGAGCCCGGCGAAGGCATCGCCCACATCGAGGTCCGGGCCACCGCACCCACCACCGTCCGCGCCGAATGGCGCCTGCCCTGCCTCGACGCCACCGCCTACTGGACCCCCGACACCAGCGCCTCCCGCTGGCTGCCGCCCTCCTGGACCACCCCCCCACACCGTCTCCCTCGCCCTCGGCGCACCCGTCGCCGCCCTCATCGCCACCGGCGACCGCTCCCGGTGCACCGCCGCGCTCGCCGAAACCAGCGCACCCGTGAGCGTCGGAGCCGGCGTCGTCGAGGAGAGCGGCGACTTCGCCTTCACCGTCGAACAGCACCTCACCCCCGGCGGCCCGCCACTGCACCTGCGCATCGACCTCAGCGGCCGGCACTTCGCCGACACCCTCCGCTCGGTCACCGACTGGTGGGCCGAAGCCGGAGAACCGCACCCCGGCGTCGCCCCCGCCGCCCGGATGCCCGCCTACTCCACGTGGTACAGCCTCCACCAGAGCGTCGACGCACCCTCCGTCGAACGCCAGGCCGCCATCGCCGCCGCCATCGGCTGCGAGAGCGTCATCGTCGACGACGGCTGGCAGACCACCGACCGCACCCGCGGTTACGGCCACTGCGGCGACTGGCAACCCAACCCCGCCGCCTTCCCCGACCTCGCCGCCCACGTCACCGAGGTCCACCGCCTGGGCCTGTCCTACCTGCTCTGGTACGCCCTGCCCTTCATCGGCCGGCTGGGCGACGCCTGGCACCGCTTCCAGGACAAGATCCTCCACCACGAACCCCACCTCGACGCCGCCGTCCTCGACCCCCGCCACCCCGACGTCCGCGACCACCTCACCCAACGCGTCGCCCAGAGCGTCGAACGCTGGGGCATGGACGGCGTCAAGATCGACTTCATCGACCGCTTCGCCGCCCGCCCCGCCCCCGCACCCCCCACCGGCGCCGACTGCACCGACGCCCACGAAGGCGTCCGCCGCCTGCTCGCCGACATCGACACCCGGCTACGCCGCACCCGCCCCGACGCCATCGTCGAACACCGCCAGCCCCACACCAGCCCCGCCCTCTGGCCCTACGCCACCATGCTCCGCGCCACCGACTGCCCCCTCAGCCCCGCCGAGAACCGCCAGCGCACCATCGACTGCCGCCTCACCGCCGGACCCCTCGCCGTCCACTCCGACATGATCATGTGGCACCACGGCGAAACCCCCGAGAACATCGCCGTCCACCTCATCAACGCCCTCTTCGCCGTCCCCCAGATCTCCGCCGACCTCACCCGCCAGACCCCCGACCAGCTCGCCACCCTCACCTTCTGGCTCGGCATCGCCCGCCGCCACCGCGCCGCCCTCCAACTCGGCACCCTCCACCCCGCCCGCCCCGAACTCGGCTACCCCCTCGTACGCACCCACCACGACGACACCACCGTCATCGCACGCTACGCACCGATACCCGTCCCCCTGCCCGACACCGGCCGCCCCACCCTGCTCGTCGCCAACGCCGACCGCGACACCGCCGTCCAACTCACCGCCGTCCGCGCCGACCGCGCACACGCCACCATCCAGGGCTGCCGCGGTGAGATCCCGTCCCGGACCACCCTCGACCTCGCCCCCGGCCCCAACCCCGTGACCGTACCGACCGGCGGACTGCTCACCCTCACCCGCGAGCCCTGACGGCCGGGGGCGGCCACCGCCCCCGGCCCCGCCACCCACCGCCAGCAGAGGAACGATGACCGCACGACAGGTGACCATCGAAGACGTGGCACGCGCCGCCGGAGTCTCCCGGCAGACCGTCTCCAACGCACTCAACGCGCCCCACCGGCTGCGCGCCACCACCCTCGCCCGCGTCACCACAGCCATCGACGAACTCGGCTACCAGCCCGACCAGTCCGCCCGCAGCCTGCGCACCGGCACCCGCAGGGTCATCGGCTACCCCGCGCCCGCCGACGACCCCGCCAACCCCAACCCGCTGATGGGCGGCTTCCTGGAGGCACTGGTCACCGCCGCCGACGCCGTCGGCCACCGCATCCTGCTCTTCCGCTCCGACCCCCGCCAGGGCTCCGCAGCCGTCGCCAAAGCCCTGGGCGGCCTGATCGCCGCCCGCCAGGTCGACGGCTTCATCCTCTCCGACGTCGTCCACGACGACCCCCGGGTCGACAGCCTCGCCGACGCCGGCTTCCCCTTCACGGCGTTCGGCCGCACCGCGCCCGGGCGCCCGCAGACCTGGGTCGACATCGACTCCACCACCGCCATGACCGGCCTGGTACGCACGCTGCTCGACCAGGGCCACCGCCGGATCTGCTACCTCAACTCCGCCGCCCCGCTGCCCTGGCTCGCCGACCGTCGGGCCGGCTTCCTCAACGCCGCCACCGCCGCCCCCGACGGCTGCTTCGAGGTCAGCGTCCCCGCCGACGACCCCGCCGCGCTCTCCCGGGCCGTCGAGCGTCTGCTCACCGGCCCCGACCGCCCCACCGCGCTGGTCTGCGCCAACGACTGGCTGGCCCTGACCGCCTACGAGGCCGTCCGCACCACCGGCCTCGCCGTCGGCACCGACATCGCCGTCACCGGCTTCAACGACATCCCCCTCTGCACTCTCCTCCAGCCCGGCCTCATCTCCGTCCGGCTGCCCCTGGCCACCATCGCGGACGCCCTCGTCGACCGCCTGCTCCGTGCCGCGGAGGACCCGGCCGAGGCGCCGGGCAGCGGCCTGCTGCTGCCGGCGGAGCCGATCTGGCGGGCGAGCACGGGAAGTTGGCACGAGCAGACTCAAGCGCAAAGTCGATCGTAACCACACGATCGGGGGAACTGGTGATCGACCGGGGCACACCAGCGGCAGGGCGGCCCGACGCTTCGGACATGACCTTCCTGAACCTCGGAACCACCGAGCACGCCGTGGCGCTCATAACGGACCTCTACCACCCGGGCTGCCTCGCCCTGGAGCGCAAGGTGCGCGCGGCTGGTGGTGCCACTGGCTGGGTCCGCCCGGCGGACATGAGGTTCGCTCCTCCGAGGCGGCGGTGGACCGCGGAGGAGGACCGGATCCCGCTCTCGGCTTCCACCGTGGAGGCCGCCGCCGAGCAGCTCGGGCGGACCCTGAAGAGCTGCGAATCCGGCGCTGGCGCCTGATCGGCCCCAAACGCGCCCGAGTCAGGTTCAAGTGACCCACCGACGCGCGAGTAGGGCCCCGACAATGTTGGGGCCCTACTCGTTCTCGGGCCACCTCAGCCCTTGATGCAGATCACCTGCTTGATCTGGGCGACGATCTCTACCAGATCCCGCTGCTGAGCCATGACCTTCTCGATCGACTTGTACGCACCCGGGATCTCGTCCACGACACCGCTGTCCTTGCGGCACTCCACACCCCGGGTCTGCTCCTCCAGGTCCCTGGTGGTGAACCGCTTCTTGGCGGCGGTCCGGCTCATCTTCCGCCCGGCGCCGTGCGAGGCCGAGTTGAACGCGTCCTCGTTCCCCAGGCCCCGGACGATGAACGAACTGGTTCCCATCGAGCCCGGGATGATGCCGTACTCCCCGGTGCCGGCCCTGATCGCGCCCTTGCGGGTCACCAGCAGGTCCACGCCGTCGTAGCGCTCCTCGGCGACGTAGTTGTGGTGGCAGCTGATCGTCTCCTCGAAGACGACCTTGGCCCTGGCGAACTCACGCCGCACAACGCTCTGGAAGAGCGCCATCATGATCGACCTGTTGTTCGCGGCGTACTCCTGCGCCCAGAACAGGTCCTGGCGGTAGGCCGCCATCTGCGGGGTGTCCGAGATGAAGACCGCCAGGTCACGGTCGACCAGGCCCTGGTTGTGCGACAGCGAGCGAGCGACGCCCATGTGGTACTCGGCCAGCTCCTTGCCGATGCCCCTCGAGCCCGAGTGCAGCATCAGCCATACCGAACCCTGTGTATCAACACACAATTCGATCATGTGATTACCTCCGCCGAGCGTCCCCATCTGCTGCATGGCCCGCTCGCGGCGCCACTTCACCTCATGGGCGACGCCGTCGAAGCGCTGCCAGAAGTCGTCCCAGCCGGCCGTCTGGAAGCCGTGCAGCTTGCGCGGGTCGACGGGGTCGGAGTGCATGCCCCGGCCGACCGGGATGATCTGCTCGATCTTGGAGCGCAGCCGGGAGAGATCGTCCGGCAGGTCCTTGGCGGTGAGGGAGGTCTTCACCGCGCTCATTCCGCAGCCGATGTCGACACCGACCGCGGCCGGGCAGACGGCGCCCTTCATGGCGATCACGGACCCGACCGTCGCACCCTTGCCCAGGTGGACGTCGGGCATCACGGCGAGGCCGTGCAGCCAGGGCAGCGAGCTGATGTTGCGCAGCTGCTGCATGGCCTGGCCCTCGACGGTGGCCGGGTCGGTCCACATCCGGATCGGGACCCGGACGCCGGGTACCTCGGTGTACGACATGGTTGAACGACCTCCAAAGGTCGGTTGATTCAAGCCTAGGTGGGGTGCCGCACGAGGGGCCCGGTGCGGCTCGGGAACGTCGGGTGGGCGCGCGCTCAGGCGGCCTGGGCAGTTCGGGAGGACGGCCGTGGGGAGCGCTGCTCGGTTCGCTCGACCCGCATGGTGACCGCCTCCTCTCCGTGTGTGTATCCGGTGCCGGGGGATATCTAGCCACGGGGTGCGCCGGCCCCGCAATGGATTAACGCTCGCGGGGAGGACGGGCCCCGAGGGTGGCCCGGGGTGGACGCGAAGGGGCCCGGTGGAGCGGTTGCTCCACCGGGCCCCGTGATCGCCGGCGGTCAGGCCGTGACGACGGTGACCTCGCCGATGCCGAGCTTCTTCACCGGTTCGGCGATCTCGGCGGCGTCGCCGACGAGGACGGTGACCAGGCGCTCGGGCGGGAAGGCCGCGACCACGGCGCGGGTGGCCTCGGCGGTCGGCAGTTCGGCGAGCTTGCGGTAGACCTCGGACTGGAAGTCGTCGGGCAGGTGCTGTTCGACCTGGTCGGCGAGGGTCGCGGCGACGGAGCCGGCGGTCTCGTACTTGAGCGGGGCGACGCCGACGAGGAACTGGACGGCTTCGTCGCGCTCGCCGTCGGTGAGGCCCTCGGCCGCGAGCTTGCGCAGGATGGCCCAGGTGTCGGCCAGGGCGGGGGCCGTGGAGGCGGTGTCGACGGAGCCGCTGATGGCGAGCATCGCGCGGCCGGAGCCGTCGGCGCCGGAGCGCAGCGGCTGGGCGAAGGCGCGGACGCCGTAGGTGTAGCCCTTCTCCTCGCGCAGGACCTTGTCGAGGCGGGAGGTGAGGGTGCCGCCGAGGCAGTAGGTGCCGAGGATCTGGGCGGCCCAGTCGGGGTGGTGGCGGTCGGGGCCGATGCGACCGATGAGGAGCTGGGTCTGGACGGAGCCGGGGCGGTCGACGATGACGACGCGGCCGGTGTCGTCGGCGGCGACGGGCGCGTGGGCGCCGGCGTCGGCGGGGGTGCCGGTCCAGGTGCCGAGGGTGTTCTCCAGCAGGGCGGGGAGGTGGGTGTCGGCGAGGTCGCCGACGATGACGACGGTGGTGGTGGCGGGCCGGACGTGGGCGTCGTAGAACGCCTTGACGGCCGGGCGGTCGATGGTCTTGACGGTGTCGGCGGTCCCGCCGCGGGGGCGGGAGAGCCGGTCGTCGGCGTCGAAGAGTTCGGCGTAGAGGGCCTTGGCGGCGCGGCGGGCGGGGTTGGCCTGCTCGTGGACGATCTCGTCGAGGCGGTTGGCGACCAGGCGCTCGATCTCGTCGGCGGGCAGCGCGGGGGCGCGCAGGGCGTCGGCGAGGAGGGTGAGGCCGCGTTCCAGGCGGGAGGCGGGGACCTCCAGGGAGACGCGGATGCAGGGGTGGTCGGCGTGGGCATCGAGGGTGGCGCCGGCCCGCTCGAGTTCGGCGGCGAACTCTTCGGCGGTGAGGGTGTCGGTGCCTTCGTTGAGGGCCCGGGCGAGGATGCCGGCGATGCCGTCGAGGCCTTCGGGTTCGGCGGCGAGCGGGGCGTCGAGGAGGACGTCGACGGCGACGAGCTGCTGGCCTGGGCGGTCCTTGTGCAGGACGGTGATGCCGTTGGCGAGGCTGGTGCGCTCGGGCCGGGGGAAGGCCCAGGGGGTGGGGGTGCCGGGCTGGGGCTGGGGGTGGAAGGTCATGGCGGGGGTCTGGTCGTTGCTCATGCGGCCGTCTCCTCCTGGGTCTCGTCGGCGGTGGTGGGCTCGTACACCAGGACGGCGCGGTTGTCGGGGCGCAGTCGGGCGGCGGCGACGGCCTGGACCTCTTCGGCGGTGATGTCGAGGACCTTGCTGAGGGCGGTGTTCAGCAGGTTGGGGTCGCCGAAGAGGACGGCGAAGCGGCAGAGTTCGTCGGCGCGGCCGGCGACGGTGGTGAGGCGGTCGAGCCATTCGCGCTCGATCTGGGCCTGGGCGCGTTCGAGTTCCTCGGCGGTGGGGCCATCGGCTGCGAAGCGGGCGAGTTCCTCGTCGACTGCGGTGTCGATCTGGTCGATGGTGGCTTCGCCGGAGGTCTTGACGTCGAGCCAGCCGAGGGAGGGTGCGCCAGCGAGGCGCAGCAGGCCGAATCCGGCGGCGACGGCGGTGCGGTCGCGGCGGACGAGGCGGTTGTAGAGGCGGCTGGATTCGCCGGAGCCGAGGATGGTGAGGGCGAGGTCGGCGGCGTCGGCTTCGCGGGTGCCGTCGTGGGGGAGGCGGTAGGCGGCCATGAGGGCGCGGCTGGGCACGTCTTCGCGGACGAGTTCGCGAAGTTCGGTGCCGATGGTGTCGGGGAGGGCGCCGTCGCGGGGGGGCTGCTTGCCGTTGTGGGCGGGGATGGTGGCGAAGTACTTCTCGACCCAGGCGATGGTCTGCTGGGGGTCGATGTCGCCGACGATGGCGAGGACGGCGTTGTTGGGTGCGTAGTAAGTGCGGAAGAAGGTGCGGGCGTCTTCGAGGGTGGCGGCGTCGAGGTCGGCCATGGAGCCGATGGGGGTGTGGTGGTAGGGGTGGCCGTCGGGGTAGGAGAGCGCGGTGAGCTTCTCGAAGGCGGTGCCGTAGGGGACGTTGTCGTAGCGCTGGCGGCGTTCGTTCTTGACGACGTCGCGCTGGTTCTCCATGGAGGCGTCGTCGAGGGCGGTGAGGAGGGAGCCCATGCGGTCGGCTTCGAGCCAGAGCGCGAGTTCGAGTTGGTGGGTGGGCATGGTCTCGAAGTAGTTGGTGCGCTCGAAGCTGGTGGTGCCGTTGAGGGAGCCGCCGGCGCCTTGGACGAGTTCGAAGTGTCCGTTGTTGGAGACGTTGGCGGAGCCCTGGAACATCAGGTGTTCGAAGAGGTGTGCCAGTCCGGTGCGGCCCTTGACCTCGTGGCGGGAGCCGACGTCGTACCAGAGGCAGACGGCGGCGACGGGGGTGAGGTGGTCCTCGGAGAGCACTACGCGCAGGCCGTTGGCCAGGCGGTGCTCGGTGATGGCGATGCCTCCGGTGGAGGCGGGGGCCGCGTTGGCCATGCGCTCGGGTCCTTCCCGTCGTCGAGGGTCGGGGGTTGGGTTCGTGTGGCGTCCCCCATTGTGGTGCAACGCGTGGGGGGCGTGGTTGTGTCCGCGCCAGGGAGGCGTTCGCCAGGGGCTGAAGAGGGGCGTTGGCGGGGAGTGTCGGCCGCAGGGTCCACAATGGGGGTCGCTGTGCCCTGGAGCGACCAGCTGACAGACGCAGGAACAGACGTAGAAGCCGACAGACGCAAGGGAGCCCCGCCGCGATGGCCCGCCGCAGTTCGCCTACCCCGCCGCCCGGAGATTTCGAGGAGCGGATCCTTGATGTCGATGTTGTGGACGAGATGCAGGGCTCCTTCCTGGAGTACGCCTACTCGGTGATCTACTCGCGTGCGCTGCCGGACGCGCGGGACGGTCTGAAGCCGGTGCATCGCCGGATCCTGTACCAGGCCAATGAGATGGGTCTGCGTCCGGAGCGTGCGCATGTGAAGTGTGCGCGCGTGGTGGGCGAGGTGATGGGCCGGCTGCATCCGCACGGTGACGCGTCGATCTACGACTCGGTCGTGCGGATGGCGCAGCCGTTCTCGATGCGGATTCCGTTGATCGACGGGCACGGGAACTTCGGTTCGCTGGGCAACGATGATCCGCCGGCGGCGATGCGGTACACGGAGTCGCGGTTGACGGCGGCGTCGATGGCGTTGGTGGAGTCGATCCACGAGGACACCGTCGACTTCGGGCCGAACTACGACGGCAGTGAGCAGGAGCCGTTGGTGCTTCCTGCGGCGTTCCCGAATCTGCTGGTGAACGGCACGTCGGGGATCGCGGTGGGGATGGCGACGAACATGCCGCCGCACAACCTGTCCGAGGTGGTGGCGGCGGCCCGGCATCTGATCAAGCACCCGAGTGCGGATCTGGACACGCTGATGCGGTTCGTGCCGGGCCCGGATCTGCCGACGGGCGGGCGGATCGTCGGCCTGTCGGGGATCCGGGACGCGTACGAGAGCGGCCGGGGGACGTTCAGGATCCGGGCGACGGCGACGGTGGAGGCGGTGACGGCCCGGCGCAAGGGCATCGTGGTCACGGAGCTGCCGTACAGCGTGGGTCCGGAGAAGGTGATCGCGAAGATCAAGGACCTGGTCAACGCGAAGAAGTTGCAGGGCATCGCGGATGTCAAGGATCTGACGGACCGCGAGCACGGGCTGCGCCTGGTGATCGAGGTGAAGAACGGGTTCGTGCCGGAGGCGCTGCTGGAGCAGCTGTACAAGTTGACGCCGATGGAGGAGACCTTCGGTATCAACAACGTGGCGTTGGTGGACGGGCAGCCGTTGACGCTGGGGTTGAAGGAGCTGCTGGAGGTCTATGTCGACCACCGGTTCGAGGTGGTGCGTCGACGTAGTGAGTTCCGACGGCGCAAGCGTCAGGAGCGGTTGCACCTGGTCGAGGGTCTGCTGGTGGCGCTGGTCGACATCGACGAGGTCATCGCGCTGATCCGCTCCAGTGACAACGCGGCGCAGGCGAAGGAGCGGTTGATGGAGCGCTTCTCGCTGTCGGAGACGCAGACCGCGTACATTCTGGACACTCCGCTGCGCCGGTTGACGCGGTTCGACCGGGTGGAGCTGGAGGAGGAGCAGGCGAAGCTCAACTCGGAGATCGCCGAGCTGTCGGAGATCCTGGACTCGGACGCCAAGCTGCGCGGCGTGGTGTCGGGTGAGCTGGGTGCGGTGGCGAAGCAGTTCGGTACGGAGCGGCGGACGGTGCTGCTGGAGGCGGGGGCGGTGCCGGCGGCGGCGTTGGCGGTCCCGTTGGAGGTGGCGGACGATCCGTGCCGGGTGTTGCTGTCCTCGACGGGGTTGTTGGCGCGGACGGCGGACGGCGAGCCGTTCGAGCTGTCGCCGTCCCGGGCGAAGCACGACCTGATCGTGTCCGCGGTGCCGGCGACGGCGCGGGCTGATGTGGGTGTGGTGACGTCTGCGGGCCGGGTGCTGCGGATGCCGGTGATCGATCTGCCGGGGTTGCCGCCGACTCCTTCGCCGTCGTTGGCGGGGGGTGCTCCGGTGAGTGAGTTCCTGCGGTTGGACGAGGGTGAGCGGGCGATCGCGCTGACGACGCTGGACGAGTCCTCGCCGGGGTTGGCGCTGGGCACGTCGCAGGGTGTGGTGAAGCGGGTGGTGCCGGAGTGGCCGGCGAACAAGGACGAGTTCGAGGTGATCGCCCTCCGGGAGGGTGATGTGGTGGTCGGTGCGGTGGAGTTGCGTACCGGCGAGGAGGATCTGGTCTTCATCACGTCGGATGCGCAGTTGCTGCGGTATCCGGCCGGTCAGGTGCGTCCGCAGGGCCGTCCGGCGGGCGGTATGGCGGGGATCAAGCTGGCGGAGGGCGCGTGGGTGCTGTCGTTCACGGCGGTGGATCCGGCGGTGGACGCGGTGGTGGTCTCGGTGGCGGGTGCGTCGGGGACGTTGACGGGTGAGGCGCAGAGCAGTTGGAAGGTGACTCCGTTCGAGCAGTACCCGCGTAAGGGGCGCGCTACGGGCGGGGTGCGGTGCCAGCGGTTCCTGCGGGGTGAGGATGTGCTGTCGTTCGCGTGGGCCGGTGCGGCTCCGGCGCGGGCGGCGACGGCGAAGGGTGCTCCGGTGGAGCTGCCGGAGCGGGATCCGCGCCGGGATGGTTCGGGTACCGCGGTGACGACGGTGATCGCTGCGGTGGCCGGGCCGGCGTAGCGGTCGGTTGTCGGCAGGAAGGGGGTGCCGGCCGGCACCCCCTTCCTTCCCTGCCGCGGGTACCGCCGGGGCGGGCCGCGGGCTGTGCGACCTGTGCGGGGCGGTCCGGTTTCGGTGCGGAACCCGGCCGGCCGCCCGACGGTAGGGTTGCCGCGTGAGCACCTGTGCAGCGCTGTCCGGTGAACTGTCCGAGCCGCTGGCCGCGACTGCGGCGACGGCGACGACGTGGCTGCTGGTCGAGCAGAGCGGGCCGTGGGGCGCCAAGGCACTCACCGAGAGCCATCTCGATCCGGAGCTGGGCCGGGCGCTGGACGCGGCCTGCCGGGGCACGGGTGTGCGGGTGGCGCTGATCCGGCGCCCGGGCCGGCATGCGGACTGCTTGCCGAGCGCCCGTCGCGCGGTGATCGTCGCGCATACGGTGCCGGGCCGGTCCTGGGTGCGGCGTACGACGGTCGCCGATCCCGCGCAGTTGCTGGCGCTGGACTTCGGGGCGCTGGGGGCGGGCGATCACACGGGTTTCGGTGCCGGGCACGTCGGCGGGCCGCTGGCGCTGGTGTGCACCAACGGGCGCCGGGACCGGTGCTGCGCGCTGCTGGGCCGGCCGCTGGCCGCCGAGCTGGCGGTGGCCGGCCACAGTGAGGTGTGGGAGGTCACCCATCTGGGCGGGCATCGCTTCTCCCCCACCATGCTGGTGCTGCCGTACGGCTATGCGTACGGACGGTTGACGGCGGAGAGCGCGAAGGAGGTGCTGGCCGCGACGGCGGCGGGGCACATGGTGCCGCAGTTCTCGCGCGGGTGCTCGGGCTGGGACCGTCCGGGCCAGGCCGCCGAGCAGGCCGTCCGGTTGGCGACGGGCGAGACCAGGGTCGACGCCCTGACGCTGGCCCAGCGGCCGGCCGGCGAGCGCCGCTGGCTGGTCGGTGTGCGGCACGCGGACGGCCGGGCGTGGGAGGCCGAGGTCACCGAGGGGGTCAGCGAGCCGCCGCGCCCGGAGAGTTGCGGCAAGGCGGCTGGTACACCGTCGCGGATGGATGTGACGGCGCTCCGGCAGCTGTGACGGCCCGGCACCCGCTGTCCAGGGGGGTGCCGGGCCGTCGGAGCGCGGTCGGCGTACGGGCCGCCGGGCGGCTCAGCCGGTCGCCGCCTTGCGGGCGAACTCCGTGGTGTACGTCCTGGCCAAGTCGATCGAGGCCTCCTTGCCCTTGACGTCCGGGTGGAAGGCGGCGAGGACGGCGAGGACGGTGGCGGGGCCGTCGGCGGGCATCACGCCGTCGGTGGTGAACATCGGCAGCGTCGCCTTGATCGCGGCCGCGTACTGGTCGGCGCCGCCCTGGCCGTAGTCGGCGGGCATCTTGGCGGCGATCTCCTCGGGCGAGTGGGTGGACATCCACTTCAGCGTCCGGACGAAGGCGTTGGCCAGCTTCTGCGTGGTGTCCCGGTTCTTCTCGACCCAGTCGGTGTTCATGTAGAGCGAGGAGGAGGGGTAGAGCCCGCCGAGGGCGGCCCGGGAGCCCTCGGGGGTGCGCATGTCGTACAGCACCTTGCCGAGGCCCTTGTCGAGGATGTTCGCCACCGTGGGGTCGGTGGTCATACCGGCGTCGATGCTGCCCTGCTGGAGGGCGGCGATGAAGGTCTGCCCGGCGCCGACCGCGATGGGGCTGAACTGGCTGACGGGGGTGCCGTTCTTGACGGCGAGGTACTTGGTGAGGAAGTCGGTGGAGGAGCCGATGCTGGTGACGCCGAGTTTGCGGCCCTTGAAGTCGGCGCCGGACCTGATCGCCTCGCCCTGCGCGGCGGCGACGATCTCGACCTCGCCGGGTGCCTGGGAGAACTGGACCACGGATTCGACGTTCTTGCCCTTGGCCTGGAGGTCGATGGTGTGGTCGTAGAAGCCGACGGCGCCCTGGACGTCGCCGGCGAGCAGGGCGGTGGTGGCGTTGACGCCGGCGGGCTCGCTCAGCAGCTCGACGTTGACGCCGGCCTCGGCGAAGTAGCCGAGGCGCTGGGTGAGCATGGCGGGCAGGTAGATGACCTTGTCCAGGCCGCCGACCATGATCTTGACCTTGGGGCCGTCGACGGCCGGGCCTGCGGGGGCCGCGCCGTGCTGGGCGGTGGCGGCGTCGTTGGCGCAGGCGGTGAGCGGGGCGAGCAGGGCGGCGGCGAGTGCCAGTGCGGCGGTTCTGCGCATGAGGTGGGTGGCCTCTCTCGGCGAAGGGCGGGGATCGGGGCTCAACGGGCGGCGTCGGGCGGTGGGGGCAAGGGATGGGGCGGTGGGGGCAAGGGATGGGGCGGTGGGGGCAAGGGATGGGGCGGGGAGGCCGGCGCGCAGGGGCGGTCGGCGTCGGTGGTCAGCGTCCGTCGCCGGAGTCGGCCGGCTTCCAGCGGAACAGCTTCTTCTCGGCGACGGTGAGCACGCCCTCGGTGAGCAGCGCGACGACCGCGAGGATGGTCATGGCGGCGTAGACGCCGGCCGCGTTGAAGGTGCCCTGGGCGGCGGCGACGAGCAGGCCCAGCCCCTTGGTGGCGCCGATGTACTCGCCCACGATCGCGCCGATCAGGGCGAAGCCGAAGCTGACGTGCAGGCTGGTGAAGATCCAGGTGGTGGCGGCGGGGATGACGACCTGGAAGGTGACGCGGCGGTTGTCGGCGCCCAGGATGCGGGCGTTGGCGACGAGGTTGCGGTCGACCTCCCTGGCACCCTGGAAGGCGTTGAAGAAGACCGGGAAGAAGACCAGCACCACGGCGGAGGCGACCTTGGAGGCGGGCCCGAGGCCGAACCAGATCAGGAAGATCGGTGCCAGGACGATTCTCGGGATCGCGTTGAGCACCTTGATGTAGGGCCCGAACACGTCGGCCAGGAAGCGGATCCGGCCGAGCGCGATGCCCAGCAGGACGCCGCCGATGACGCCGATGATCCAGCCGGTGAGGGCTTCGTAGAGGGTGTAGCCGATCTGTTCGCCGAGCGAGCCCTGGGCGGTTCCGTGGGTGATCCACTGCCAGATCTGCCGCCAGATCCTGGACGGCTGGGAGAAGTTGAACGGGTCGATCAGTTCGGTGCGGGCGCAGATCTCCCAGAGTCCGAGGAAGGCGGCCAGGACCAGGACGCGGGCGCCGTGGACGGTGAGCCTGCGGCGGCGGGCGGCCCGTTCGCGGGCCTCGGTCCTGGTGGCGGGGGCGGGTGGGGCGGCGGGGAGCGCGCTCTCAAGCGGCACGGCCGGCTCCTCTCTCACGGGTGATGCGGACCTCTTCGCCGAGCGACGCCCAGATCTCGCGGTAGAGCTCGACGAAGCGGGGTTCCAGGCGGACGGCCTCGACGGTGCGCGGGCGCGGCAGGTCGACGGTGAAGATCTCCTTGACGGTGGCCGGGCCCGCGGTCATCACCACGACGCGGTCGGCGAGGGCGATGGCCTCGTCCAGGTCGTGGGTGACGAACACGACGGAGGCGGCGGCGCCGTCGCCGTCGGGGCCCGTGCTGGAGGAGCCGGCCCACAGTTCCAGCAGCTGGTCCGACATCAGTGCGCGGGTCTGTACGTCCAGGGCCGAGAACGGCTCGTCCATCAGCAGGATCCGTGGCTCGTTGACGAAGGTCTGGGCGAGCGCGACGCGCTTGCGCATACCGCCGGAGAGCTGGTGGGGGTAGCGGTCCTCGAAGGCCGCGAGGCCGACCCGGGCGAGCCAGTCGCGGGCCCGCTCGCGGGCTTCGGCGGTCGGTACGCCTCGGAAGCGGGGGCCGGCCATCACGTTGGACAGCACGGTGCGCCAGGGGAAGACGGCGTCCTGCTGGAAGACGAAGCCGACCTGCCCGTTGATTCCGGCGACCGGCTCGCCGTGCACCCTCACCTCGCCCTCGGTGGGCTCCTCCAGGCCGCTGACCAGGGTCAGCGTCGTCGACTTGCCGCAGCCGGTGGGGCCGACGACGGCGACGAACTCGCCCGGCGCGACGGTGAGGTCGAGATCCCGTACGGCGGTGTGCAGGGCTCCGGACGGGGTCCGGAACCGCTTGGTCGCATTGGTCAACTCGATCGCCGGGACCACCCCGGGCTGTTTCGGGCCGCTCATCGAGCACCTCCAGGTTGTGCTGTGGTCCGGAGGTTAGGAGCGGCCGGCCCCTCGGCGGGAGCCTTGTCGGCGTACTGCGGCTTGAGCGCGTTGAGGCCTGTTCTGCTCGTTTTGCTTGCGTTACAACAGCAGGGGGCCGCTGACAGGAACACCGGGGAAACGTAGGGTGTGCCTCCCCGACCTGCCCGATCCCGACCTCCCGGAGGGGCAGCCCTCCCCCGGAGGCGGCCGTCCCCCGCCTCCACCCCACACCTCCACCCCCACCTCACACCCCGCCCGGCGGCCCGAGAGGAGCCCGGATGAAGCGCCCGCACTGGCCCCGCCGGGTCTTCGCCCAGCTGCTGCTCAGCCAGAGCGTGGTCACCGTCGGCGTCACCGCGCTGACCGCCGGCCTGTTCCTCGCGCCGGTCAGCTCGGAGCTGGACCACGACGCCATGCAACGGGCGCTGTCGATCGCGCAGGCCACCGCCGCGGACGAGTCGCTCGCCCGGGCGGCGGCGGTCAAGGACTCCACCGCCGCGCAGCTGGGCGCCGAGCAGATCCGGCTGGCCACCGGAGCCAGCTTCGTGGTGATCACCGACCTGGACGGGATCCGGCTCTCGCACACCGACCCGGCGAAGATCGGCCACCGGGTCAGCACCGATCCCGAGCCGGCCCTCGGCGGGCGCAGCGTGACCGCCATGCAGGAGGGCACGCTGGGGCGGACCGCGCGCGGCAAGGTGCCGCTGCGCCTGGCCGACGGGCGGATCGTGGGCGAGGTCTCGGTGGGGATCAGCGATGACTCGATCCGAAGACGGCTGCTCGGCATGGTGGCCGGCATCCTGCTCTGCGCGGGTGCGGGCCTGGTGGCCGGTACGGCGGCGACGCTGGTGCTGGCCCGCCGGTTGAAGCGGCGCACGCACAACATCGCGCTGGCGGACATCTCGGCGCTGCTGGTGGAGCGTGAGGCGATGCTGCACGGCATCCGCGAGGGCGTGGTGGCGCTGGATGCGGGCGGGCGGATCCGGCTCGCCAACGACGAGGCGATGCGCCTGCTGGCGCTGCCCGAGGACTGCACCGGGCAGCCGATCGACGCGGTGCTGGCGCCGGGCCGCCTGGCGGACGCGCTGGCCGGCCGGATCGAGGGGGCCGACCTGCCGGCCGTCCGCGAGGACGAGGTACTGGTGGTGAACCGGATGGCCACGGCGGACGGCAGCGCGGTGGTGACCTTGCGCGACCGCACCGAGCTGGAGTCGCTGGTGCGTGAGCTGGACACCACGCGCAGCCTGACGGAGGCGCTGCGGGCGCAGGACCACGAGCACGCCAACCGGATGCACACCTTGCTGGGGCTGCTGGAGCTGGGGCGGCACGAGCAGGCGGTGGAGTTCATCTCGCAGCAGTCGGGTTCGCACGCGGCCGTCGCCGCGAAGATCGCCGAGCGGGTGCAGGACCCGCACGTGGCGGCGCTGCTGGCCGGCAAGGCCGCGGTGGCGGCCGAGCGCGGCGTGCTGCTGGTGATCACCCCGGCCGGGCACCTGCCGGACGCGGCGCTGGACTCCCGGGCGCTGGTGACGGTGATCGGCAATCTGGTGGACAACGCGGTGGACGCGCTGGCCGCTGCGGGTGGCGGCCGGGTCGAGGTGACGCTGCTGGCGGCCGGTTCGACGCTGCTGGTCGAGGTCTCGGACAGCGGGCCGGGCGTCCCTGCGGAGCTGCGCGAGCGGATCTTCGAGGAGGGCTGGAGCAGCAAGGACGCGCCCGCGCACCGTCCGCGCGGTCTGGGCCTGGCGATGGTGCGCCGGCTGGTCGAGCGGGCCGGCGGCCGGATCGCCGTCGACTGCGGCCCGCTGGGCGGCGCCCGGTTCACCGTCGAGCTGCCGGAGGCGCTGCACCCCGAGGCGACACCCCTGGTGGAGGCACGATGATCGACGTACTGGTGGTGGACGACGACTTCCGGGTCGCCGAGGTGCATGCGGCGTACGTGGCGAAGGTCCCCGGATTCCGGGTGGTCGCCAGCGCGCACAGCGCGGGGGCGGCGCTCGCCGCGCTGGAGCGCCGGCCGGTGGACCTGGTGCTGCTGGACCAGCACCTGCCCGACGAGAGCGGTCTGGCGCTGGTACGGCGGCTGCGCGAACGGCAGGTCGCGTGCGACGTGATGATGGTGACCGCGGCGCGGGACGTGTCCACGGTGCACGCCGCGATGCAGCACGGCGCGCTGCAGTACCTGGTGAAGCCGTTCACCTTCGCCGGGCTGCGCGAGAAGCTGGTCGCGTACGCGGATCTGCGGCATGCGCTGGCCGCCGGGCCGACGGCCAGGGAGGCGTGCCAGGACGAGGTGGACCGGATGTTCGCGACGCTGCGCAGTGCCGCCCCGGCCGGGGCCGGCCTGCCCAAGGGGCACTCCGCGCCGACCACCGACCTGGTGCTCGGGGTGCTGCGCCGGGCGGGCCGGCCGCTCTCCGCGCAGGAGGTCGCGGACGCCACCGGGCTGAGCCGCTCCACCGCGCAGCGCTACCTCAAGCAGTTGGAGCGTGACAGCCGGCTGCGGCTGAGCCTGCGGTACGGGGACACCGGCCGACCGGAGCACCGCTACCTGCTGCCGGCCGCCGGGCCGCGCTGACGCCGCGCCTTCCGTGTGCGGGGCCGGGCGGACGGGCTGGTGCGTCCGGCGCGGGGCCTGGTCGTAGGGGCCCGGCCGCTGGGGCCCGGCCGTAGCAGCCCGGCGGCGCGGGCCATCCGAACGGGTCCGTCCACGGGCGCTGGCGTCGCGGGCTCCCGGGCAGCCGCTTACGTTGGCGGGAGCTGACACCTTCCTCCCGTTCCTCCCGCCGAGCGGGTTCCGGGCCGCTGTCCACGCGCGGCCAAGAGAGGCACTTCGACATGGCGCCAACACCGCAGCTTCGTCCTCTGCACACGGCGCGCCGCCGGGTCCGCGTGGCCGCGCTCACCGTGGTGGGTCTGCTGGCGGCGGCCGGCTGCGCGGGCTCTCCGGCGCCGACGGCCGCCCCCGCCGTCGTCACACCGGTGGACGACGGCACCGCCACCGGTTCCACCGGTTCCTCGGCCTCGGCCTCCCCCGGTGCCCCGACAGCGCCCTCGGGCGGCGGGCCGGCGCTGGCGCTGACCCCCGCCGTGACGGCGCGTCTCGATGCCGCGATCACCAGGGTGCTGGCGCAGGCCGCCGTCCCCGGCGTGATCGTCGGCGTGTCGGTGCCGGGCAGCGAGCGGTACGTCAAGGCGTTCGGTGTCGCGAACCAGAGCGACGGCACGCCCATGAGCACCGCGCTGAACATGCGGATCGGCAGCGAGACCAAGACCTTCACCGTCACCGCCGTCCTGCGGCTGGTGGACGCCGGCAGGATGCAGCTGGACGATCCGATCTCGGCGTACGTCCAGGGCGTGCCCGGCGGTGACGGCATCACCCTGCGTCAGCTCGCCGAGATGCGCAGCGGCCTGTACTCGTACTCCAACGACCCGGACTTCCAGAACGCGCTGATCAGCAATCCGGACCGGCAGTTCTCGCCGCAGGAGCTGCTGGCGTACGCCTTCCGGCACCCGTCCGGCTTCCAGCCCGGTACGCAGTTCCAGTACTCCAACACCAACACGGTGCTGCTCGGGCTCGCCGTGGAGAAGGCCGGTGGCCGGCCGCTCGGCGACTTCCTTCAGCAGGAGGTGTTCTCGCCCGCGGGTCTGACCCACACCGTCTTCCCCGTCGATGCCGCGTTCCCCGCCCCGCACGCGCAGGGGTACACCAACCAGACGGCCAACGGCGAGACGGTCGACGCGACGGACTGGAACCCGTCCTGGGCATGGGCGGCCGGCGCGATGATCTCCCAGCTCGACGACATGCAGACGTGGGCCGACGTACTGGCCACCGGCACCCTGCTCAGCCCCGCCACCCAGGCGCAGCGGCTGCGGGCACTGCCCACCGGGCTGCCGGGCACGAGCTACGGGCTGGGACTGTTCATCAACCACGGGTGGATCGGGCACAACGGCTCGCTGCCGGGTTACCAGAGCCTGGTGCTGTACCTGCCGTCGTCGCAGGCCACGCTGGTGGTGCTGGCCAACACGGATGTCCCGTTCCAGGGGTCGGAGCCGTCGACGCTGTTCGGCCGGGCGATCACGGAGATCGTCAGCCCGGGCAACGTCTACTCGCTGCCGCCGGCACCGCCCACCGGCTCGCCGGGCAGCTCGGCGAACTCGTCCGCCGCCGCGGCCGCCGCGCAGGCCTCCTTCCGACAGGCTTCGGCGGCCGGACGGCCGACGGGCCGTACCGGGACTCCGGGCCCGCGCCGCGGGTCGGGGGTCGCGGGTCACGGGGCGCGGGGTGTCAGGCGGCGCCCGTGCCGGTGAGGGAGCGGACCTCCAGCTCGGCGTAGCAGTCGGGGTCCGCGGCCGTCCGGGAGGTGAGGGTGCCGACCCAGCCGGCCAGGAAGCCCAGCGGGATGGAGACCAAGCCGGGGTTCTCCAGCGGGAACCAGTGGAAGTCCACCCCGGGGAAGAGCGCCGCGCGGCTGCCGGAGACCACCGGTGAGAAGGCCACCAGCAGCAGGGCGGGCACCAGCCCGCCGTACACCGACCAGAGGGCGCCGCGGGTGGTGAACCGCCGCCAGAACAGGCTGTAGAGCAGCACCGGAAGGTTGGCGGAGGCGGCGACGGCGAAGGCCAGGCCGACCAGGAAGGCGACGTTCAACTGCTGGGCGAACAGGCTGAGCACGATGGCGAGCGCCCCGATCACGGCGGCCGCGGTCCGGGCCGCAACCACCTCCTGACGCTCGGTCACCGCGCGTCGGCCGGGGCGGCGCCAGGCCCGGGCGTACAGGTCGTGGGCGAAGGCGGCGGAGGAGGCGAGGGTCAGCCCGGCGACCACGGCGAGGATGGTGGCGAAGGCGATGGCCGAGATCAGCGCGAACAGCACCAGGCCGCCGGTGCTGCCCGCGCCGCCGCCCAGGTCCATGGCGAGCAGCGGGACGGCGGTGTTGCCGGCCGGGTTCGCGGCCCGCACGGCGGCCGAGCCGACCAGGGCGGTGGCGCCCAGGCCCACCACGATGGCCATCAGGTAGAAGCAGCCGACCAGGCCGATCGCCCACATCGTGGAGCGCCGGGCGGCGCGGGCGGTGGGCACGGTGTAGAAGCGGGAGAGGATGTGCGGCAGGCCCGCCGTCCCGAGGACGAGGGCCAGGCCCAGGCTGAAGAAGTCGAGTCGGCTGCCGAGGCCCGTGCCGTACCTGAGGCCGGGCTCCAGGTAGCGCCGGCCGGCGCCGCTGTGCCGGGCGGCGGAGCGCATCAGCTCGGCGAGGTCGCCGTGGAAGCGGAGCAGGACCAGGACGGTGAGCAGCACCGAGCCGGCGATCAGCAGGAAGGCCTTGACGATCTGGATCCAGGTGGTGGCCTTCATGCCGCCGACGGTGACGTAGACGATCATCAGTGCGCCGACGCCGACGATCGTCCAGGTCTTCGCCTGCCCGCTGTCGGTGCCCAGCAGCAGGGCGACCAGGCTCCCCGCGCCGACCATCTGGGCGATCAGGTAGAGCAGGGTGACGACGACGCTGGCGCTGCCGGCCGCCGCGCGGACCCGGCGGTGGTTCATCCGCAGGGCGAGCACGTCCGCCAGGGTGTAGCGGCCGGCGTTGCGGACCAGTTCGGCGACCAGCATCAGCACCACCAGCCAGGCGACCAGGAAGCCGATGAGATAGAGCACGCCGTCGTAGCCGTAGAGCGCGATCAGGCCGGTGACGCCGAGGAAGGAGGCGGCGGAGAGATAGTCGCCGGAGAGGGCGAAGCCGTTCTGAAGGGGGCTGAAGTCGCGGCCGCCCGCGTAGAAGTCCTCGGCGGCCTGGCCGCGGCGGCCGGCCCACAGGGTGATCGCCAGGGTGATCAGCACGACGACGGCGAACAGGGTGACGGCCAGGCCGTGGTGCTGGCCGTCAGCGGGGCCCGGGAGCGGGGTGGCGGCCCTCACCGGAGCTGGTCCTGGGTGTCCCAGCGCAGCTCCAGCGCGGCGTGGTCGCGCCTGGTGCGGGCGTTCCTGGCGTACAGCCAGGTGAGCAGGAAGGTCGAGGCGAACTGGAGCAGGGCGAGCAGCCAGGCGACGTTGACCGGGCCGGCCACCCGGTGGCGCATCAGGGCGGGGGCGGCGGCCTGGGCACCGACGTACAGCAGGTACCAGCCCAGGAACACGCCGGCGGCCGGGAAGACGAAGGCCCGGTAGCCGCGGCGGATGTCCTGGAAGGCGGCACTGCGCTGGACCGCCCGGTAGACCTGGGCGGAGTCGGTGACGGATCCGCCCGCCGGGCGGGGTGCGGCGGGCGCGCCCGGCCCGGCCGGTACCGCGGTCGTGGCCGGGGTGGCCGGTACCGAGGTGGCGCCCGGTACCACGGTCGTGGCCGGTCCGGCCGGTGCGGCGTCTTCCGCTGGACGGGCCGCCGGCACCGGGCCGCCCGGCCGCCCGGGCCTTCCGGCCCACCAGTCGAACCGTTCCCCCTGGTCGGCACTGCTCGGGTGCTGTGGTCGCACTGCTGCTCCTGGGCCGGACACGTTTCGGACCGGACCAGAATGGTCGTCTGCGCACACCCGCGAGCCGGATCGCAGATACGTTCACTCAATGAGGTGACGATGCGTCGCGAAGCCCCGCCGGCAGCGGTACTACGAGATCGGCGCGATGCCGTGCCGGTAGGCGTAGGCGACGGCCTGTGCGCGGTCCCGGACGGCCGTCTTGGCGAACAGGTTGTTGATGTGGGTCTTCACCGTCGCCGGGCTGACGTACAGGCGCTGCGCGATCTCGGTGTTGGACAGGCCCTCGGCGATCAGCGCCAGCACCTCCGCCTCCCGGGCGGTCAGGCCGTGCGGCAGCCGGGTGTTCGCGGGCCTGGGCGGCGGGGCGGACAGGTGCTCCAGCAGCCTGGCCTGGATCTGCGGCGAGAGTCCGGCGGCGCCGGAGCGCACGTCGGTGATGGCCCGGGCGATCTCCTCGCCGCCGGCGTCCTTGGTGAGGTAACCGCGGGCGCCCGCCTGCAGGGCCGGGAAGAGCGAGTCGTCGTCTGCGTAGGTGGTGAGCACGACCACCTCGGTGCCCGGGTGGGCGGTGCGGATCCGGCGGGTGGCCTCGACCCCGTCGCAGCGCGGCATCCGCAGGTCCATCAGGACGACGTCGGGGCTGTGCAGTTCGACCAGCCGCACGGCCTCCTCGCCGTCGGCGGCGGCGCCCACCACCTCGATGCCCGGGAGCAGCCCCAGCAGCATCACGATGCCCTCGCGCACCACGGTCTGGTCGTCGGCGACCAGCACCCTGGTCGGCGCCGCCCCGGCGGCGGGCGGCTGCGCCCCGCCGTCCTGCCCGGTCATGCCGGCACCCGCAGCAGCACGCGCCATCCTCCGTCCTCGGGGCCCGCCAGCAGGCTGCCGCCGAGCAGTTCCGCGCGTTCGCGCATCCCCAGCAGACCGTACCCGCTGCCGCTGTCCGCCAGCGGACCGGGCGCCTCGCCGCGCGGGGCCCGGGTGTTGCACACCTCCAGCTCCACCGCGTCCGCCAGGTAACGCAGTTCGAGGGTGCACCCGCCGCCGGCCGCGTGCTTGCGTACGTTGGTCAGCGCCTCCAGCGCGGTGCGGCGCACCGCCAGCCCGGCCTCGGCGGCGAGCGGCCTGGGCGCACCCTCCACCGTGAGCACGGCGTGCTCACGGCTCGTCAGCTCGACCAGGTACTCGCCGACCGGGGTGAACTCCCCGCGCAGCGCCGAGAGCGCCTGCCGGGTCTCGACCAGCCCGTCCTGCGCCATCCGGCGGGCGGCCACCACCCGCTCGCGAACCTGGGCCCGGTCGGTGCCCGCGTCCAGCATCAGCCGGGCCGCCTCCAGATGGACGAGCTGCGCGGAGAGGCTGTGCGCGAGCACGTCGTGGATCTCCCGGGCGATCCTGGCCCGTTCGGCCAGCGCCGCGCTCTCCGCCTCGGCGGACCTGGCGGCGCGCTCCTGCCGGAGCAGCCGGACGGCGGCCCCCCGGGACTCGGCGTCCAGCCGCAGCAGGTAGCCGAGCAGGGTCAGCCCCCCGACGGTGGCCGAGACGGCCAGCCAACTCTCCCAGCTGGCGAGGGTGTAGGAGCCGAACGCCGCCGCCCAGACCGGCACCGCGGCGGCGAAGGGCAGCCGGACCAGCGCGGTGAGGCCGAGGCCGCCCCAGGTGAAGTCCGCCAGCATGTAGGCCTGCCCCCACTCGGCGGTCCAGGCGGTGCCCAGCAGGCCGGCGGCCAGGGCGAGGGCCGGCCACAGCTGCTGCTCCCGGCCGGCCCGCAGGTAGCCGGCGGCCAGCGCCACCGTGGCCGCCAGCCCGAGCGCGGCCGCCGTCGCGCCCCAGCCCGTGTAGGCCCCGCGCGAGTAGGTGCCCCAGGCCAGCAGCGCGAGCAGCGCGGCCCGGGAGAGCCAGGAGAGCACCAGCCTCGCCCCGCTCAGCCGCTCCCTGGCAAGCCCCTCTCGGGAGGGCCATCGGGTCCAGGTCTCCAATGCCACGGGTGGTCCTTCCTCGTGCCCGGCCGGTCTCGGACGGGTCTGCTCGGCGACGCCTCGGGGTGGCGCCTCGGGGTGGCGCCTCGGGCGGCCCCTCGGGTAGCGGTCGGCTCGGCGCCGGTCAGTGCAGGACCGGGGCGGGGCGGGCCGTGCCCAGCTCGCGCGCCCTCCAGTTCACCACGGCGCCCCTGACCAGCAGCAGGATCGCGAGGCCGAGCAGCAGCCCGGCGCCACCCTGGTCGATGTGCAGCGCGCGGCCGACGCCGTACACGCCCAGCCGGACGGCGATCAGGCCGGCCCAGGCGGCCGCGGTGGCCTTCGTCCCCCGCGCCCAGAGAGTGCCCTCGTCGTCGCACCAGAGCCGGACCGTCCAGCCCCAGACGCATCCCATCGCGAGCGTGGCGAGCAGGGCGACGGCCAGCAGGGCGACGGCCGGGCCGACGCGGCCGGGGTCGACCAGCTGTGGGTCGCGCAGGGCGCAGCCGCCCAGGATCAACGGGACCAGCCAGAAGCGCCGCTCGGTGTCGAGCCGCTGCGGGCGAAGCTGACGGCGTACGACCAGGGCGAGGACCGCGATGGGAAGAAGGAGGTTGACGAGCCCGCTCATCGGAGGATCTCCGTACCTGACGTGGGGTTTGCTGACCTCCACGACGCTACGGATCGCCGGGCAACGGGTGATCGGAGCGGGGGTTGAAGCAGGTGGGGGGGGGGGGGGGGCCCCGGGGGGGGGGGGCCCCCCCCCCCCCCCCCCCGCGGCCCCCCCCCCCCGGGGGGCCCCCGGGGGGGGGGGGGGGGGGGGGGGGGGGGGGGGGGGGGGTGGGGGGGGGGGGGGGTGGGGGGGGGGGGGGGGGGGGGGCCCCCCGGGCGGGGCCCCCCCCCCCCCCCCCCCACCTCGCCAGGGCTCCCGGACGCCGAGGGGCCCTCAGTCGTCGATGGGCGTCAGGCGTCGATGCGGGAGCGGTCCAGGGTGGCCGCGGAGTCGACGATGAACTCCTTGCGCGGGGCGACGTCGTTGCCCATCAGCAGGTCGAAGATCTTCTCGGCCTGCTCCAGGTCGCCGAGGTTGATCCGGCGCAGGGTGCGGTGGCGCGGGTCCATCGTGGTCTCGGCCAGCTGGTCGGCATCCATCTCACCGAGGCCCTTGTAGCGCTGGACCGGCTCCTTCCAGCGCTGCCCCTTTCGCTGGAACTCCAGCAGGGTGCTGCGCAGCTCCGCGTCGGAGTAGGTGTAGTGGTACTTCTCCTGGCCGCGCTTGGGGTTGGTGAGCTCGATCCGGTGCAGCGGCGGGACGGCCGCGAAGACCCGGCCCTGCTCGACCATCGGACGCATGTACCGCTGAAAGAGCGTCAGCAGCAGGCAGCGGATGTGCGATCCGTCGACATCGGCGTCGGCCATGAAGATGACCCGGCCGTAGCGGGCCTGGTCGATGTCGAAGGTGCGCCCGGAGCCGGCTCCTATGACCTGGATGATGGCCGCGCACTCGGCGTTCTTGAGCATGTCCGAGACCGAGGCCTTCTGGACGTTGAGGATCTTGCCGCGGATCGGCAGCAGGGCCTGGAACTCGGAGTTGCGGGCGAGCTTGGCGGTGCCGAGCGCGGAGTCTCCCTCGACGATGAAGAGCTCGCTGCGCTCGACGTCGTCGCTGCGGCAGTCCGCGAGCTTGGCCGGCAGCGAGGACGTCTCCAGCGCGGTCTTGCGACGCTGGGCCTCCTTGTGCTGGCGGGCGGCGACCCGGGTCCGGGCGGCCGCGACGACCTTCTCCAGCACGGACCTGGCCTGGAGCTTCTCGTCCTTCTTGGCCGAGGTCAGGAACGCCTTGAGCTCCTTGGCGACGACGGCGGCGACGATCCGGTTGGCCGCCGAGGTGCCGAGCACCTCCTTGGTCTGCCCCTCGAACTGCGGCTCGGCCAGCCGGACGGTGACGACGGCGGTGAGGCCCTCGGTCGCGTCGTCCTTGGTGATGTCGTCCTCGGCGACCCGCAGCAGCTTGCTGGAGCGCAGCACCTCGTTCACGGTCTTGGCGAGGGAGCGCTCGAAGCCGGTGACGTGGGTGCCGCCCTTGGGCGTGGCGATGATGTTGACGAAGGAGCGCAGGGTGGTGTCGTAGCCGGCGCCCCAGCGCAGCGCGATGTCGACACCGAGTTCGCGGGTGACCTCGGTGGGTGTCATGTGGCCGAGCTCGTCCAGGACGGGGACGGTCTCCTTGAAGGTGCCCTCGCCGCGCAGGCGCAGCACGTCGCAGACCGGCTTGTCCGGGGCGAGGAACTCGCAGAACTCGCCGATGCCGCCGTCGAAGCGGAAGGTCGACTCCTCGACCTTCTCGCTCTCCGTCAGCCGCTCGTCACGCACCACGATGGTGAGGCCGGGGACGAGGAAGGCCGTCTGGCGGGCGCGGTTGTGCAGGTGCTCCAGGGAGAGCTTGGCCTCGCGCAGGAAGATCTGCCGGTCGGCCCAGTAGCGGATGCGGGTGCCGGTGCGGGCCTTGGGGACCTTGCGGGCCTTGGTCAGGCCGTTGGCCGGCTCGAACGGCGCGTCCGGGCTGAGCTCGGTGAAGATGCCCGGGGTGCCGCGTCGGAAGCTGATCGCGTGGGTGTGGCCGTTTCGGTCGACCTCGACGTCGAGGCGGGCGGAGAGGGCGTTGACCACGGAGGCGCCGACGCCGTGCAGGCCGCCGGAGGCCGCGTAGGAGCCGCCGCCGAACTTGCCGCCGGCGTGCAGCTTGGTCATCACGACCTCGACGCCGGACAGGCCGGTCTTGGGCTCGACGTCCACCGGGATGCCCCGGCCGTTGTCTCGGACCTCGACCGAGCCGTCCTCGTGCAGGAGGACGTCGATCCGGTCGCAGTGGCCGCCCAGGGCCTCGTCGACCGAGTTGTCGATGATCTCCCACAGGCAGTGCATCAGGCCCCGGCTGTCGGTCGAGCCGATGTACATACCCGGGCGCTTGCGGACCGCCTCCAGCCCCTCCAGGACGAGCAGGTGCCGAGCGGTGTAGTTGGACCCGTCGTCGCCGGCCAGCAGGGCGGACGGCACGGTCGTTTCGGCGCTCACGCTGTGCTCTCCTCAGTGAAGTTCTGTCTCGTCGGTCACATCCGGCCCGGCCAGTGCGTCACCCAGTGCATCACACCGGGCCGACAGTCGTGCCACTGCGTGTGCGCTCCCCTCCGTCCGGTACGCACACGTCCCGCTCCGGGGCCGTTGGCACGGCGGGCCGGCCCCGCGCAGCGTGTACGCGCTGCGCGAACAAGCTCTCCGCCGGGCACGGAGCCGCAGGAGCGCCATCTCCTCCCGGAATCAGCGGTCCTGGCGGACCGTAGGGTGGAGTGCAGGGCCTGGAACTGCCGTGATGCAGGCTACCGGTGCTTGGGACGGGGCTTATGCTCCAACCCAGCAGAGGATTATGCTACGCGGACCTCGAACCTCGCCCCGATCGGACGTTCGAGCGACAGGCGGATCCTGGGATTCGGTACGCATGAACCACCGACGCCCGGGGCACGTCCTCATCAACACAACATGCAGAATCCTCAAAGAAGAAAAGCCACGAGCGGGAACGTTTTCGGCCTGGTTGGATGTTGACCCTGGTACGACAGCTCGTCGAGCTAGAGAAGAGGCGACGTGACTACTGTTCTGACACCTGCGAGCCCGCTGACCGCGGCTGACCGCTGCGACCGGTGCGGCGCCCAGGCCTACCTGCGCGTCGTACTCGCGAGCGGCGGAGAGCTGCTCTTCTGCGCCCACCACGGCCGGAAGTTCGAGCCCGAGCTCAAGAAGATCGCCGTGGAGATACAGGACGAGAGCGGCCGTCTCACCACCGCCACCACCGCCACGGCCACCGACGACGAGCGCTGATCACAAGCGTTCCGCGCACGAGCTGTATCGGTCTGCCCATCCGGCACGGTCCGAAGAGCCGGACGACGGGCCCCAGCCAGGGGCCGGTCGTCCGGCTTTGACGTTCCCGGACTGCGCGTGACGGCGCAGTCACCTTCTGACAGCGCGTCGGAGCCCAAACACCCCGGCTGCCACGGCCGTCACCGCCGCGGACCCGGTGATCTCGGTCATGGCGGTCGGCTCGGTCATGGCGGTCAGGGCCTGCGGACCTGCGCGGGCCGCATGGCCGTCACCGTACTCACAGGACCGATTGCACCGCGTCCGACACCGCCCCGATCCGGGTGTAGACACCCGGGTGGGCGGCCTCCGCACACCCGGTACCCCAGGAGGCCAGCCCGGCCAGGCGGCCCTCGACCACCATCGGCCCACCGCTGTCACCCTGGCAGGCGTCCTTGCCGCCCTTCTCCTCACCGGCACAGACCATGCTCCGGGCGTCGAACTTGCCCTGCGACCCGCCCGGATAGGCGCGGCCACACGTCTCGTCGGAGATGACCGGCACGTCCACCTCACGCAGCGTGGGCGAGTAGTGACCGTTCCCGACGGTGTCCCCCCAGCCGTAGACCTGCGAGCGCGTGCCCGGCCGGTACGACTCGGTCTCGCCCTGGCCGACCAGCGGGATCACCGGCCGCGAGCCCTGCGACTTCGCCAGGGTGAGCACCGCCACATCGTCCGTGTTGGCTCTGAAGGAGTAGGCGGGGTGAACCCAGATCGCAGCCACCTCCACCTCGCTCCCGGCCCGGCCGGTCAGATCCTCCCGCCCCACCAGGACGCGCAGTCCCGGGCGGTCCACCCGGCGGCCCGTGCCCTCGTCGTAGAAGCAGTGCGCGGCGGTGACCACCCTGGTCGGCGTCACCAGCGCGCCGCCGCAGAACTGGCCGGACCGGGCGCTCCCGAACTGCTGCCTGCTGGCCAGCGCCACCACCCACGGATGAGCCGCGCTGCTGGCCGGCGTGCCGCCGATGATCCGGCGCTGCGCCTCGGCGGGCGAGGCCGGCCCCAGCGCCACCAGTGGCACCGGCAGTGCGACGAGCAGCGCCAGCGCGGCCACTCGGCGGCGGGTGCGCCGAGGCCGGGTGGCAGACGGGGCGTCCAGCAGGTCAGGGGTGGGCGGCACCGTGTCTCCAGGTTGATTCGGCGGCAGGCAACCGGCACAGCGTAGTTGATCGACTACACCCCGCCACGTTCCCTCGCGCGCGGAACACCCGGACGAGCGAAAGGACTTCCCCCGCAATGACGAAAGGAGGCCCGGAGCATGGCTCCGGGCCTCCTCGGTGCGACACCGGGCGTCGCGGGGACCGCTAGTCCAGGTAGTCGCGCAGCACCTGGGAACGGGACGGGTGGCGCAGCTTGGACATCGTCTTGGACTCGATCTGGCGGATGCGCTCACGGGTGACCCCGTAGACCTTGCCGATCTCGTCCAGCGTCTTCGGCTGACCGTCCGTCAGGCCGAAGCGCATCGAGACCACGCCCGCCTCGCGCTCGCTGAGGGTGTCCAGCACCGAGTGCAGCTGCTCCTGGAGCAGGGTGAAGCTGACCGCGTCGGCCGGGACGACGGCCTCGGAGTCCTCGATGAGGTCACCGAACTCGCTGTCGCCGTCCTCACCGAGCGGGGTGTGCAGGGAGATGGGCTCGCGGCCGTACTTCTGGACCTCGATGACCTTCTCGGGGGTCATGTCGAGTTCCTTGGCCAGCTCCTCCGGGGTGGGCTCGCGGCCCAGGTCCTGGAGCATCTGGCGCTGGACGCGGGCCAGCTTGTTGATGACCTCGACCATGTGCACCGGGATACGGATGGTGCGGGCCTGGTCGGCCATCGCTCGGGTGATCGCCTGACGGATCCACCAGGTGGCGTACGTGGAGAACTTGTAGCCCTTGGTGTAGTCGAACTTCTCGACTGCGCGGATCAGACCGAGGTTGCCCTCCTGGATCAAGTCCAGGAACAGCATGCCGCGGCCGGTGTAGCGCTTGGCCAGCGAGACCACGAGACGGAGGTTGGCCTCCAGCAGGTGGTTCTTGGCGCGGCGGCCGTCCTCGGCGATGATCTCCAGCTCGCGCTTGAGCTTGGGGGCGAGCTTGTCGGCGGCGCTGAGCTTGTCCTCCGCGAAGAGGCCGGCCTCGATGCGCTTGGCGAGCTCGACCTCCTGCTCGGCGTTGAGCAGCGGGACCTTGCCGATCTGCTTCAGGTAGTCCTTGACCGGGTCGGCGGTGGCGCCGGCGACGGCGACCTGCTGGGCAGGGGCGTCGTCCTCGTCGTCGTCGGAGAGCACGAAGCCCTGCGACTCCTCCTCGGGCTCGGCCTCCTCGCCGGCCTTGTCGCCCGGCAGCGCGACGTCCTCGAGCAGCTCTTCCTCGCCGCCCGCGTCCTCGTCGCCCTTGCCGCCCTTGGCGGTGGTCTTCTTGGCAGCGGTCTTCTTGGCGGGGGCGGCGGCCTTCTTGGCCACCGCCTTCTTGGCCGGCGCAGCGGCCTTCTTGGCCGGGGCCTTGGCCTCGGCGAGGGTGACGGTCTCCTCGACCGTGACCTCGGCCGAGACCGTGCTCACGGCGACGGTCGCGGCCGGGCTGACCGGCGCGCCGGGGGCGATCCGCACGGGGGGCTTGGTGGGGGCGGCCGGAGTCCGAGTGGTGACCGCCTTGGTGGCGGTGCGCTTGGTGGTGCTCTTGGCCGCGACGCTCTTGCGCTTGGCGCCGGCCGGTTCGGCCGCGCTGACCATGAGGTCCACCCCTTCCTCAATCAGAACCTGGTTGAGGCTGCGCATGACGTTCTTCCACTTGGTGACCGGGATCTGGTCCGCCTCGAAAGCCTGACGCACGTCGTCACCGGCGATCTGCCCCTGGGCCTTGCCCCGCTCGATGAGCGCCAGCAAAGCCGCGGACTCGGCGATCTCGGGGGGGAGCGAACGGGATGTGCTGGCCGACACGAACAACCTCTCGGACGATGAGTGGACTCGAACCCGTACCGGGCCGCCCGAGGGGGCGGGGAAGGATCACGCACGGCAGCGCGCGGCGTCGATTCCGACCGACTCGGGCTTGAGGACTGGGTTTGCAGGACGGCAGCAGCGCCGCAGACCAACACAGCATTCTGACATGGTGGTCGTATTCCGGAGTTGCTTCCGCTCCGTACACATCGCTGCTACCCGTCAAGTGTTACGCATGCCGTTGGTGTCGCGGGTCACACCGTCCGGCGCGCGCGGCCCAAGGCCCCTCCCGGCCCTCCCCCGGCGTTGCTCCCGGGGCTGCCCTCCGCGCTGATTCCCATCGTGCCACGTGCAGCTGCGGTGCCGGTCACGGCCCACGTCGTGGCCGCCGTCACGCCGGTCTTCATCCTGGTCACGGTGGTCCTGCTCGTCCTGGTGGTGCTCGTCCTGGCCGCCCTGCCTGTCCTGCCTGTCCTGCTGGCTCGGTGTGCCGTGTCGCCCAGGCGGTGCTTCCCGGGGCTGCGCCCGGACACGGACACGGCCCTCCGGCTGCGCCGTGTGGGGCAGCCGGAGGGCCATCGGATCGCGGTCCCGTCTCGGTCCGTCGGGTGCCCGCTCAGTGCTCGCGGGGGGCCGGGACCGAGGGCTCGACCTCCGGGTGGACGGTGAGCAGCGCGCGCATGGCGGCCTCGCCGGCGGTGCCGTCCCCGGTGCCGAGGGCGTCGACCAGGCGGGCGTGCAGGCTGACCGAGGACTCCGAGGGGCGCTCGCAGGAGGTGGCCGGGCCGCCGGAGACCTGAAGGGCGCCGGAGACGATCCCGGAGAGGTGCTCCAGCATCCGATTGCCGGCCATCTGCAGGACCAGCACGTGCAGCTCGGCGTCGGCCCGGGTGTACGTGACCAGATCGGCCTGCGAAGTCGCGTGGCCCATGATCTCGGTCAGCTCGACCAGCCGGTGCTGGACGTCCTCGCGGCCGTGGCCGGCGGCCAGGCGGGCCGCCAGCGGCTCGATCGCCCAGCGGAGCTCGAACAGCTCCCGGCGCTGCTCGTCACGCTGCGGGCCGAATGCACGCCACTCGATGATGTCCGGGTCGAGCAGGTTCCAGTCGGCGACCGGGCGGACCCGGGTACCCACATTCGGCCGGGCGCTGACCAGGCCCTTGGCCTCCAGGACACGCAGCGACTCGCGGACGACGGTGCGGGACACCTCGAACCGCTGGCCGATCTCCTCCGGCACGAGCGGGCGGTCGGCGCCGAGGTCACCGGAGACGATCATCTGGCCGAGCTGCTGGACCAGCTGGCCGTGCAGGCCGCGGCCACGGCTGCTGGTGGTCTTGCGGCCGACCCGGACGAGGTCGGACTCGGTGCCCTCCCAGCGGGGTGCGGGCGGGGTCGGCCGGTCGGCGTAGGAGAATCGGTCCAACTCACCGGGGCCCTGGGGGCCGCTTTCGGCGGGGCGGGCGGAGGTCATGGTGGGGTGCGCAAGGGTACTCACAGGTCCTTTGTCGGCGATCGGAGAGCCCAGCTTGAGGATTCTCGTGAAAAGCACACGAAAGGGTGATCGCCCGCGACTGGATAATTGACTTCTTATCAGGCAGAACCGCTTATTTCGGCCACTCTTTGTCGATCTTCGCAACGGGCTGTCACCACCCACGGTCACAAGGCACGGTCACCACCGCCCGCCGCAGCCCGCGATCAGAGCTCGCGCCGCCGGGTCTGGACCAGCAGGCACAGGAGCAGCAGCACGCCCACCGGGGCCACCAGGGCCGCGCCCAGCACCTGGCCGGTGAGGCCGAGCGCGTCGGTGACGGCCTGGACGGGGGCCGCGGCGCCGGCGGCGGCCGGGCGGGCGCCGTACGCCCACTGGTAGCCGTACCGGGCGGGAAGCAGCTCGGAGGCATGGGCGGCCCAGTGCGCGCCGGCGCGGCGTACCAGCAGCGCCAGGGCGGAGTCGAACAGCGCGGGCACGGCACATAGCAGCAGGAACCCGGCGGTCGCGCTGCGGGTCAGCGAGGCCGTCAGCACCCCGGTCGCACCGGCTCCCACGACCAGGGCGGTGAACACCCCGAGCGCCCCGAGCGCCCCGAGCGTGGCCGACGGGTGCCGGGCGGCGTCGCCCAGGGCCGCGGCAACGGAGCCCGGCGAGAAGACCCGCGAGGTGTCCACCCCGGGCAGTGCCACGAACCGCGTCACCACGGCGTCGAGCAGGACCGTGACCCCGGCGAGCAACGCGGACAGCACCCCGGTCACGGCGAGCTTGCCGAGCAGCAGCCGTGCCCGGCGCAGGTAGGGCACCCGTGACGCCGGGAGACCCGGGTGGCGGACCTCGTGCCCGTACGAGAGGGCCCCCAGGGCACCCGCCCCCAGGGCAGCGATCGGCAGTGGGAGCAGCGGCACGGCGGCGGTCAGCGAGCGGACCGCGTCCGGTGCGGTGAGCTGCCCGGCCGGCAGCTGGCGGGTGAGCAGGGCGGCGACGGCCGCGTCACACAGCAGCACGCCGGCGAGGAGGATCCAGGTCGAGCGGAGGCCGCGCAGTCGGCGCAGCTCGTAGGCCAGTACGCGCACGGGGTCACTCGCTCCGGTGGTCGGGCCCGGTGACGGGCCGGGGGACGGGGTTCAGGACGATGGTCGGCTCGTCCCGGAACAGCGGAAGGGGCTCGGGCCGCTGCGACCGTCCGGCGGCGGGCGGGGCGTCCGGGGTCCGGTGGGCGCCGGCGGTGTGGCGGGAACCCGCGGCGGGCCGGTGTTCCTCGGGCTGCTCGGCCGGGTCGTGGTCGTCGCCGGGAGGGTCCACCAGGGCCGCCCGGACGGCGGACAGCGCGGCCGACAGGCCGGCGGAGGGTCTGCGGGCGGCGGACCGACCGGTGTGGGCACCGCCTCCGGACAGCTCACCGGCGCGAGGCAGGCCGGGTGCGTGGGCCCGCTTGGCGGGGAGAGCCGCCGCCCCTTCCCTGCCCGAGACGGCAGGAGTGGCGGGAGCGGCGGGAGCGGCGGAGGCGGAGGCGGCGACGCCTGATCGGAGCGCACGGTCCGGCGTCGGGGCCGGCGCGGCAGGCGCGGCGGCAGTGGCCGATGCGGGGGCCGGCGCGGGGCCGGGGCTCTGGCCGACGATGGTGGCGCGCTTGACCTGCACGTGGCCGGAGCGGCCCGAGGAGCTCGGCAGGGTCGCTCTGGGTGCGGGCTGCTCGACCGCGCGGTCGGAGAGCTCGTGCAGCAGGATGCCGTTTCGGTAGGCGAGCTCACCGATCTCGGTGCGCCCGATCCCGACCACGGCGAGGCCCGCCCCGCCGTCCCGGCGGACCTGGGCGCCCTGCCCGATGAGCAGATCGGCGAGCCTGGCCATCTGGGGGCCGCGCACCGCCACCTCGGGGCGGAGCCTCGTCCGGCGGAACTCGGCGACCGGCTGGTCGGTGACGAGCCTGCCCTGGTCCAGGGTGAGTACCCGGTCGGCGAGCTGGGCGGCCTCCTGCGGGGTCCGGGTGGTCACCAGGACCGTCCCGCCCGCGACGGCGAAGGAGCGCAGGAAGGAGTGGAACCACTCGACGTTCCGGGGGGAGAGCCCTTCGGTCGGCGCGTCCAGCAGCAGGGTGCCCGGAGTGCCGAGCAGGGCGGCGGCCAGGGCCAGCCGGCGGCTCATGCCCGGTGAGAAGGAGCGGAGCCGGTGGTCGGCGACGGTCGCGAGACGGGTCTGCTCCAGCAGCTCGTCGGCCCGGCCGGCCGGCACGCCCACGGCGGCTGCCAGCATCCGCAGGTGGCCGCGGGCCTTGCGGCCGGGGTGGCCGCCCATGCTCCGGGGGGTATGCAGGACGACTCCGACCTCGCGCTCGGGGCGGCGCAGGCGGCGGTAGGTGCGGCCGTCGAAGAGGGCGACGCCCAGACCGCGTTCGAGTTGGAGCATCAGCCGCAGCGCGGTGCTCTTGCCCGAGTTCTCCGGGCCGAGCAGGGCGGTCACCACGCCGGGCCTGGCGTCGAAGGTGAGGTCCAACAGCGCCGGGGGGCGACCTCGGCGGTAGATCTTGGTCAGTCCGGTGCTCTGGATCATCGCTGGCGCTCCCATGCCTTCGGCCGGCCCGGTCTGCGCGACGTCGATCGTCACCGTCCGTCCCGCGCCAGCACACTAGGTCTCCGCCATGGAGATTTCGGGCATTACGGGAGCGGCACGGGCAGCCCACCCGCACACCTCACCCGATCAGGGGACAATCCGACCCGGGATCGATCGGGCGGGCGGGGTCGCGGCCGGGCCGTCGGGCCGTGGCCCGGGCTCGGGCCGGGGCCTGCGAGCTGACCGGGCTACAGTCCGTGGGCCCGGCGTCAGGACTCCGGGCCCACGGTGGTCAGGAGTCCGGGCGGAGCATCGGCGGGTTGAGCACGGTGGCGCCACCGGCCGTGAAGAGCTGCGCCGGGCGGCCACCCTGACGAGTGGTGGTACCGCCGGAAGGCAGCAGGAAGCCCGGCGTGCCGGTGACCTTACGGTGGAAGTTCCGCGGGTCGAGCGCCACCCCCCAGACCGCCTCGTACACCCGGCGCAGCTCGCCGACGGTGAACTCGGGCGGGCAGAACGCGGTGGCGAGCGAGGAGTACTCGATCTTGGAGCGGGCACGCTCGACGCCGTCGGCGAGGATCAGGCCGTGGTCGAACGCGAGCGGCACGCCGTCCGCCGGGTTCTGGCCGAGCAGCTCCGCCGCCGGCGCCCAGCGAGCGCTGCTGGCGTCCCCGCCGGGGCGGGGCGTGGGCAGGTCCGGCGCGAGCACCAGGTAGGCGACGCTGACGACGCGCATCCGCGGGTCCCGCTGCGGGTGGCCGTAGGTCGCGAGCTGCTCAAGGTGGGCAGCCGCCGAGCCGTGGCCGGGGGCCGAGTGCGCGCGCAGGCCGGTCTCCTCGGCGAGCTCGCGGGAGGCGGCCTCGGCGAGGCCCTCGTCCGGGCGGACGAAGCCACCGGGCAGCGCCCAGTACCCCTGGAAGGGCGGTTCGCCACGTCGCACCAGCAGTGCACACAGCGCGTGGTCCCGCACCGTCAGCACCACCAGGTCGACCGTGACAGCGAACGGGGGGAAGGCTGACGGGTCATAACGCGACATGACGCCGATCATAGTCGTCTCTCTGACGATAAGCACAGGCCGACGACGCGCCCGGCCTCGGAGGTCTAGGGAGCTGCCTGCGCCGGCCGCCTTCCAGACGCCGTGCCGGGGTGTGCCACGCGGCCGGTGACGGGTGGTGGGCGGGTGGCGGGTAGGGCCCAGCAGGTGGTGGGCGCGGCGGACCGGGCCGCGCCCCCGGGCTCAGCGGGCGCCGAGCTGCAACGCGCCGGACGCCTCCTCCACCACCGCGACGCCGATCCGGCTCACCCGGACCGAGAACGGCTCGCCCGCCACCCGCAGGCCGGTGAGCTCCAGCTCACCGAGCGGAGCCGTACTCGCCGGACGGACCAGCACCCGCCCGGCCGGGACGTCCGGCCGCACCCCGGCCAGCGCGAACACCGCGTGCGCGGCGCCCGCCGCCGAAACGGCCGCCGGATGGCTGGCCGCCGGATGGGGCACGGGTGGGCAGCCGGCCACCCGCTGCTCCCCCGCGTACATCTCGGGCAGTCGCCCGTCGAAGTGCGCGGCCGCGCCGAGCAGCCCCTCCAGCAGGGCGCCCGCCTCGCGTTCGAAGCCGGCGTCGGCCAGGCCCGCCACCGCGAGGGCGCTCTCGTGGACGCGGACGGCTCCGCTGCGGTGGCCGAGCGGGTTGAACCGGGCGGACTTGGCGCTGAGCGTGCGCAGGCCCCAGCCGCAGTCCAGCTCCGGAGCCGCCAGCCGCTGGGCCAGGACCCGGGCCTGCTCGCGGTCGAGCAGGCCCTCGTGCAGCTCTCCCTCGGCCGCCAGGCCGAGGTCGAGCAGGTGGACCAGCGAGGCCGTCACCGCGGGCATCGGGCGGCCGCCCGGGGCAAGCGCCGCCGCCGGCCGCCCGCCTGACAGGTCGTCGATCCAGAACTGATCACGAAAGCGCGCCCGCAGTGCGGCCGCCCAGCCGCACCACTCCTCCGCTCCCGGCCGGCCGAAGGCCGCCAGCAGCTCCGCGCCGTGCAGCGCGGCCCGATGGGCCTGGGCCTGGACATCGCTGCGGGCCGCCGGCGGGTGCGCCGCACGCTCCTCCGCCGGGCGGCTCAGGTCGGTGACGAAGCCCTCGACCAGGCCGCCGCGCAGCGCCGCGAGTGCCCGCTCGGCGGCCGGGAGCAGCTCCGCGACCTCCTGCCGGGGCAGCCCCCAGCGCCAGGCCTCGGCCAGCACGGTGACGAAGAGCAGGGTGGCCTCGGTGGCGGTGCAGGAGGGCGGAAGATCGGGGCCGGCGTGCCGCATGGCGCCCGGGAGCAGGCCCTCCGTGTGCTGACCGGGGCCGGTGGCGATCTGCTGACGGCGCGCCAGGGCCCGGAGCGTCCCCGCCGCGAGCCGGGTGCCCAGGGGCAGCGTCAGTCTGGCCGCCCAGAGTGCGTCGGCCGGGGCGAGGCCGAAGCGCCAGGGGGCGCCGGAGGCGGCGTAGAGGTCGGTGGGGCGGTCGGGGTCGGCGAGCAGCAGCCCGGCCAGGGCGTCCAGCGAGCGCGGAACGAGCAGCTCGGCCCGGTGGTCGTCGCACCGCACGTTCGGCTCGGACCAGGGCAGCGGGACTCCGGCACCCCGGCCGCCCGGGGGGCGGGGGCCGGGCAGCGCGCTCTCCAGCTCGGTACGCAGCTCGACGGACCAGCGGGCGCCGGGCTGGATCTCCAAGTCCCAGCGCAGTACGCCGGCTCCGGCGAGGACGGCGTGCGGCGAAGGCTTTGCGGTGACGGTCGCGCTGTGGGCGGGGTTCGCCCAGCGCAGTCCGGCGGACTGCACCTGGCAGGGCAGGTCCGGTGAGCGCTGGCCGGCGGCGATCTCGGCGACCGGGCCGAGGTCGGTGCCGAGGGCCAGCTCCAGCGGGAGGCGGGCCGGGCGGGCGCCGGTGTTGCGCACGGTCACGGTCTCCACGCCGTCGGCGTGCCGAAGCCGCTCCACGGTGAGCGCCGGGTCCGGGTCCGGGTCGCCGGGGAGGCGGACGGCGCCGAGGAACCGCGCTTCGGCGGCCGAGGTGAGGGTGCCCTGGAGCGGCAGCGGCTCGATCCCGCCCAGCCTCAGCTCCATCCGTGCCACGACCCGGATGCCGGAGCGATAGAAGCCGTGCAGGCCGTGGCCGCGCAGCTGTCCGTCCGGGCCGGAGGCCGCCATCGCCGGCGCGTTGACGCAGAGGATGGTGTGGTGGGCGGCGGCGGGCTGCGGCCGCGGCGGCGCCATCGGGCGCTGCTGGCCCGGGTGGGCCTGGTCGGGCCGTGCGGCTGGTCTCGGTGCGCCGACCACACTCTCGGCCGGCGCGGCCTGTGGTGGCCTCATGGCGGTCACCGGACTCTCCTCCCCTCGGCGGTCCGGTGGCCGGTCAGGCCGGTCGGCCGCGCGCGTGCTCGATCGCGTTCTGGTGGTGCTGGGCCGGCAGGAGTCCCCGTCGGTCCTTTGCTGACCTCCCGCCAGGCGGGTTCGGTCCTGCGCACAGGGCCGGCCAGGCCGGTGGGCCCCGGCCGGGCCGATGGGCCGGCCGGCTCGTAGGTCCACGCCTCTGCGGAGCCTTGGACCGGTGGGCCCGTGGACTCCTGAAACCCCCGACCCGTGAGCCGGTGGGCCCGCGAGGCCCGCTGTGCGCTCGGACCGGCCGGCAGGCCGTGGCCGAGAGCTCGCGGGGCCTCCGGTGCGGGCTCGGTCGATGTGCACCGGGACCGGCACCGGCCGGCGCCGGCCGCACGGCCCGGCCGTGATCGCCCCGGGGTGCCGGGTGGCCACGCCGCCCGAACACCCGCGCACGGACGACGGCACGGCCCACCGCCCCGGCACGGCATCCCGCAGGATGAACGCCCGGGACCCGCGACAGGTCACGCCGTGACACCCGACTCGGTACCCGCCCGGCGAAATCCGACGCCGACAGCCTGCCCCGCCGGCCGGCCGGCACCCACCGCTCGGGGGCCGTGTGCGCCGTCGCGTCAGGGCCGGTGTCCGGCACCCGGCGAGGCGGTGCCCGACCGCCGCCAGGATACGGTGCGGGAGTCCCGGCGTCGGCACCGGCAACCCCGTGAGCGGCGGCGCGACAGCTGTGACCAGCAGATACCGAGGAGTTGTATGTCCACCGCCAGCCGGCTGCCCGGGATTGTCACGACCGATCACGTCTTCCACGTGCCGCTCGACCACGCCGCCCCGGAGGGCGAGCAGATCGAGGTGTACGCGCGCGAGGTGGTGGCCTGCGGCCGGGAGGCCGATGACCTGCCCTGGCTGCTCTTCCTGCAGGGCGGCCCCGGTGGCAAGGCCGGCCGCCCGCTCGGCCGGGACGGCTGGCTGGTGCGCGCCCTGGACGGCTACCGGGTGCTGCTGCTCGACCAGCGCGGCACCGGACGGTCCACGCCCGCCAACCGGCAGACGCTCGCCCGCCACGGCGGGCCGCGGGAGCAGGCCGACTACCTGGCGCACTTCCGGGCCGACTCGATCGTGCGCGACGCCGAGCTGATCCGCCGCCGGCTGCTGGGCGAGGACCGGCGGTGGAGCCTGCTCGGGCAGAGCTTCGGCGGCTTCTGCACGCTGACCTACCTCTCGCTGGCGCCGGAAGGGCTGCGCGAGGCCTTCGTGACCGGAGGTCTGGCAGGGCTGCGCAGCTCGGCCGAGGACGTCTACCGCTCGGCGTACCCCCGGGTCGTGCGCAAGAACGAGGCGCACTACGCCCGCTACCCGCAGGACGTGGCGGCGGTGCGACGGATCGCGGCGTACCTGGGCGACTCCCCCGCCGTACTCCCGGACGGCGGGCTGCTCACCGTCCAGGCCTTCCAGTCCCTGGGCATGATGCTCGGGCGCGGCAACGGGTCGGACAGCCTGCACTACCTGCTGGAGGAGGCCTGGATCGAGGGCGCGGCCGGGCCGGAGCTCTCGGACACGTTCCTGGCCGGCGTCCACGCCGCGCTGTCGTTCGTCGAGGGCCCGCTGTACGCGGTGCTGCACGAGTCGATCTACGGGCAGCGGTCGGTGGACCCGGCGGGCACGGCGTGGGCGGCCGAGCGGGTACGCAAGGAGTTCGCGGAGTTCGACGCCGAGGCCGCGCTCGAGTCGGGGGCTCCGGTGCTGTTCACCGGGGAGATGATCTACCCCTGGATGTTCGAGACCGACCCCGCGCTGCGCCCGCTCCGAGAGGTGGCCCAGCTGCTGGCCGAGCGGACCGACTGGCCCGACCTTTACGACCCGCAGCGCCTGGCGGCCAACGAGGTGCCGGTGATGGCGGCCGTGTACCACGACGACATGTACGTGGACACCGCCGACTCGCTGGAGACGGCGCGTGCGGTGCGCGGGCTTCGCACGTGGATCACCAACGAGTGGGAGCACGACGGGCTGCGGGTGAGCGGCGGAAAGGTGCTCGACCGGCTGATCGCGATGGCGCGCGGCGAGGTGTAGCGCCTCGCCGGGGCGGCGCGGCCGCCCTGTGCCGGGTGTGAAGGCCGGCCCGGGAGCGGGCGCGGCTCGCCGCCGTGCGCTCGGGCGGGTGGTCGGACGACGACTGTGGCTCCTGCTCCACTCCGGGGGCAGGCGACGCGCTCCGGCGCATCGCCGGGCGGCGCCGGGTTCGGCGGGCAGTGTGGTGGCGCGCATGTCACGATCCGATCGTCTGCTCGGGGGTCAGGGCCGCCGCCCTGGCACCGCCGGCCCGGCGCACCCGCCGGCGCAGTCTGGTGCGGCGCCGGGGTGGCGGCCTGCGGTCATCCTCGGAACGGGCTGCGGGCTGGCCCGGCTCGGGCGGCCCCTGCGGATCGGGCGCCGCAACGCCGGCGGCCCCGCAGTCGGCCTCGTCGTTGCCCGGCGGCCGGCTACGCGCCGGCGCGTCGCCGGGTGGGTTCCCGACGGGGTCGGCGGGCGCGGGTGGCTCGGCGGGCGTGGACGTGGCGGACGAGGCGGACGGCGGCCGCTCGGACCGGTGGGATGGACCGGGAGACGTTCTGGCGGCCCGCCCGGCCCGCTCGGCCCGCACGCTCGCCAGCAGCAGGTCGGGCGCCAGCCCGCCGTTGAGCGATTCGTACAGCAGCTGGGCCAGCAGGTAGTGCGGGTCCAGATCCAGCGCGCGGGCCAGCACCACCCGGGCCGTCGCGCTGTCCCCGGCGAGCCAGGAGACCCAGGCCAGCAGGGTGAGCGGCGCGGGCGCGCAGCTCTCGAAGGGCGGTACACAGCGTCGGGCCAGGAACCGCCACAGCCGCTGGGCCGGGCCGAGTTCGGCGGGCTCCGCGTACTCGGCGGCGCGATCGCGGGTGCGCTTGTCCTGGAGTGCGAGGAGGAGCAGCGCCGCCCGCTGCTCGTCGAGCTCGCGCGCGCCGGCGGCGAACTCCGCCATGGCCCGCTCCAGCAGGCCCGCCGCCCGTTCGGGCGTCAGTGCCGGGCCGCCCCCGCCCGGGCGGTGCCGGGCCGCCGCCCGGGCGATGGCCCGACGCTGGGAGTCCGCCCCGGGCGGCCCGATCGGGGCCAGCCCGGCGATGATCGCCCGGCGGCTGCCGCGTGGCGCCAGCCCCGCAACGGTCGCGGCCACCGCGACCGGCCCGGGACCGGCCACGGAGCGGATCGGGTTGCCCGTCGGGGCGCAGCAGTCCGCGCCCCGGCAGAGGAAGGACCGCCAGCGGCCGTCGGAGATGCAGAGCGACTCCTTGACCTTCACGCCCCTACCCTCGAAGGCGGCGCGCAAGGCGTCGGCCAGCGGTCTGAGCCCGTCGAGCACCTGCGGGCCGCCCCCCTCCCGCGGATCGCGGCACAGGTACAGCAGCACCTGTGCCGGGCGGCGGTCGCGCTGCTCGGAGAGCCGCAGGAGCAGGCGGGCCGTCTCGGTGGCCACGCGCCGCCAGGTGGCCGGGTTCTCCGGGATGTCGATCCGGATCACCCCGCCCTGGTGCAGGTCGGTGCCCTGCAGGCCGACCGCGACGATGCTGTCGTCCGGGAAGAAGCCCATCAGGTAGGGCAGCGCCTCCGCCATGTCGCCGGGGCCACGCATTCTGACCGGCGGGTGGCCGGGGATCGGACCGCCGGGCTGCGAAATGTCTCGCTCGTCGTTCATGGACGGAAGAATGCCGGACGCGGAATTCGCCGGCAGAAATTATCTCCAGCCTGTGGATAAACCCGGCCTGTGAATATCGTTCACTCTCCCGAGTGACAGCAAAGTCACTCACATGGAGCAGTTCTGACGGTAATTCAGATTCTCTTCGGACTATCTCTGGCCATGCACGCCGCCCTCCGGGAGCCCGCACCGCAGGCGCTCGTTCGTCGTTTGTCGGTCCCTCGGGGTTACATGGACGCATGGATCAGCCTGAGACCCACCACGCGACCGACTCCGGCACCACCGCCGCCCACCGCGCCGACGTCCGGGCGCGGGCCGAGGCCGTGCTGCGCGAGCTCGCCGGAGCCGGCGCGACGCTGCGCGAGGACCAGTGGCTGGCGATCGAGGCACTGGTCGTCGACCACCGCAGGGCGCTGGTCGTGCAGCGGACCGGCTGGGGCAAGTCCGCCGTCTACTTCATCGCCACCGCACTGCTGCGGGGCCGGGGTGCGGGCCCCACCGTGATCGTCTCCCCACTGCTCGCCCTGATGCGCAACCAGGTGGAGTCGGCCGCCCGGGCGGGCATCCACGCCCGCACCATCAACTCGGCGAACACCGACGAGTGGGACGCGATCCAGGCCGAGGTGGCGGCCGGCGCCGTCGACATCCTGCTGGTCAGCCCGGAGCGGCTGAACAACCCCGACTTCCGCGACCAGGTGCTCCCCAAGCTCGCCGCCTCCACCGGCCTCCTGGTCGTCGACGAGGCACACTGCATCTCCGACTGGGGCCACGACTTCCGCCCCGACTACCGGCGGCTGCGCACCATGCTCGCCGACCTCTCGCCGGGCGTCCCGGTGCTGGCGACCACCGCGACCGCCAACGCCCGGGTCACCGCCGATGTCGCCGAGCAGCTGGGCACGGGCAGCGGCGACGAGCGCGCGCTGGTGCTGCGCGGAGCGCTCGACCGCGAGAGCCTCAGCCTGGGTGTGCTCTCGCTGCCCGACCCCGCCCACCGGCTCGCCTGGCTGGCCGACCACCTCGACCGGCTGCCCGGGTCGGGGATCGTCTACACGCTCACGGTGGCCGCCGCCGACGAGGTCACCGCGTTCCTGCGCGAACGGGGCTTCACGGTGGCCTCGTACTCGGGCCGGACCGAGGACGCCGAGCGCCGCACCGCCGAGGCAGACCTGCTGGCCAACCGCGTCAAGGCACTGGTCGCCACATCCGCGCTCGGCATGGGCTTCGACAAGCCGGACCTCGGGTTCGTGGTGCACCTGGGCTCGCCGAGCTCCCCGATCGCCTACTACCAGCAGGTCGGCCGCGCCGGGCGCGGGGTCGACCGGGCCGAGGTGCTCCTGCTGCCCGGCCGTGAGGACGAGGCGATCTGGCGCTACTTCGCCTCGCTCGCCTTCCCGCCCGAGGCGCAGGTCCGCCGGACGATCGACGCGCTGGCCGAGGCGGGCAGGCCGCTGTCCACCGCCGCGCTGGAGCCACGGGTCGATCTGCGCCGGGCCCGGCTGGAGACGATGCTGAAGGTGCTGGACGTGGACGGTGCCGTCCGGCGGGTCAAGGGCGGCTGGACGTCCACCGGCGAGAGCTGGGCGTACGACACCGCGCGGTACGCCAAGGTCGCCGCCTCGCGCGAGGCCGAGCAGCGGGCGATGCGTGAGTACGCCTCCACCGGCGGCTGCCGGATGGAGTTCCTGCGCCGACAGCTGGACGACGAGCAGGCCGCCCCCTGCGGCCGCTGCGACAACTGCGCGGGCCCCCGGCACACCGCCGACGTCTCGGCCGAGGCGCTGGACGCGGCCCGCGCGGCCCTGGGCCGGCCGGGCGTGACGTTCGAGCCGCGGCGGCTCTGGCCGACCGGCATGGACGCGCTCGGTGTCCCGCTCAAGGGCCGCATTCCGGCCGGCGAGCAGGCCGAGACCGGGCGGGCGCTCGGCCGGCTCTCCGACATCGGCTGGGGCAACCGGCTGCGGGCGATGCTGGCCGAGCAGGCGCCCGACGCACCGGTGCCGTCCGACGTCATGAACGCGCTGGTCGCCGTGCTGGCCGACTGGGCGCGCGGCCCCGGCGGCTGGGCCGGCCCGGAGACATCCGAGGGCAGCCGATCGGAGCGGCCGGTCGGCGTCATCACGATGGCTTCGAGCACCCGGCCGCAGCTGGTGGAGAGCCTGGGGGCGCAGATCGCGACGATCGGGCGGCTGCCGATGCTCGGGCGGGTCGAGTACGCGGCCGGCCGGCCCCCGCACGGCGCGCGCAGCAACAGCGCGCAGCGGCTGCACTCACTCGCGGGGGCGCTGGTGCTGCCGCCCGAGGTGCAGTCCGCGGTGGCGGCCGCGGCTGGGCCCGTGCTGCTGGTCGACGATTCGGTCGACTCGGGCTGGACGGTCACGGTGGCGGCCCGGCTGCTGCGCAGGGCGGGCGCCGCCGCGGTGCTGCCGCTGGTGCTGGCCGTCCAGGGCTGACACCGGCTCCGCTGCGGGCGGGCGCGGCATCAGCCGGGTGAGGCGGTTGCTCCACGAGCGAGGGGAGCCCGGGCGCGGGAGAGCCGGAGGAGGAGCGAACGGGCGCAGGAGCGGAGGAGACCGGCGGGGAGGAGGCGGGCGGAAGGCGCCGCAGGGAGAGGGACTGGACGGAGAGGGGGCGGAACGGACGGGGATCCACCGGGATCGATGGGTGCACGGGCCTTGCGCAGGAAGCGCGGCGCAGCGCGGGCAGTGCGCGCCAGGCCGGGAGATGTTGCTGGTGTGGCGGCTGCTTCGCGTGGGGAGCCAACCCTCTTCGCACATTTGTACGTCTGATCAGGTCACGGCGGATTGACGGCTGAGCGATAGTGGCATATATGCGGCAGAACGTCGACTTCCGGGCGACGTTCATCATTTCATCATTGCCGCTCCGACCCGTTTAACGCGAGAATTGGGCGGTACCCCGAGCCCGGTCCGACGGACCCGCCTTCGGCGTACTCACACGCCGGCGCGCCCGGTGGCTCGGGAAAGGAGGATCGTGATCAACGGTAACGACCAAGATCAGCATCCCCTCGCCCGGAGCGCCAATCGCAGACGCGTCCTCGACGTGGAGACCTGGGCAGCCTCCGGCGTACCACTGCTGGCCGAACCACGCGAGTTCGTCACGGAGCTGCACCAGCGTCATCTGCCCCAGCCCGGCACGGTGATCGTCGCCGTACTGGACGCCCAGCAGTCCGTCACGGCCTCGGCATCCTTCGCGCCCCGGCCGCACCACCTCGACGGATGGCAGCACCGCAACGCACTGCTGGCCCAACTGCGCCTGATCACCCCGCACGACCTACGGCTGGCCCGGCCGAGCCGCACCGCCGTCCTGCTGCGCTGCCGGGAGGGCGCCGCAGGCTGGACCGAACAGGACGGCGCGTGGATGTGGGCCCTGCGCGACGCGGCCGCCCTGCACGGGCTGCGCTGCGGCTCGTACATCGCGCTCACCCCGACCGGCTGGCAGACCCTGGGCGACGGCCGCAGCGGGCGCGACCCCCACGCGGGATCCTGGGCGGACGGACCGCTCCACACCGTCACCGAGCTGCCCACCCGGACCACCCGCGAGACGCAGCCGCCCGAACGCCCCTGGGGACCGGCCCGGATGGCGGCCATCGAGCCCGCCAGACGGACCGCCGCACGCTGACCGTGCCCACAGCGCCGGATCCCCCGGGATGCCGGCGCTGCGAAGCACGGACGAGCGGGCGCACGAGCACGCACGACGAGCGGGTATGACGAGCGGGCGTGAGGCGCCTGGGGCGGGAGGCCACAGACGGCAACCGGTGGCGGAGACCCGGACGGCGCCGGACCGCGCCGTGGCGCCCCGGGGCGCCGCCGCACGGGCCAGCACGGCCGTCCGGACGCCGGCGTCCGGACGGCGCGATCAGGCCAGGACGGCGCGGCTGCCCGGCCCGCCCGGCGCACCGACGAGATCGGCCTCGCCACAGACCACCAGCAGCTCGCCCGCGCGGCCGAGGGCTCCGCGGTACGCGTCCGCCGCCCGCGTCCCGGCGCCGTCGTTGACGACGAGCACCACGACCTCACGCCGCGCCGACCGGGCCAGTGCGGCCGCCGCGTCGGCGTAGAACACGTCGCCGCCCTCGGCGAGCTGCGCCCAGTAGCGCTCCTCTCCGAAGGAGAGCTCGTGCTGCTGCCACGGGTGCGGCGCGCCGACGGTCAGGACCAGCACCTCGCCCGGCGGGCGGCCGGACTCCAGCAGCAGGTCCACGGCCTCGTCGGCGCGCTCCAGCGCGTCGCGGACACCGGCCGCGACGTACCGAACGGCCGGCGCCTGGCGGCGTGGGCCCGGGCCCGGCTTGGGCGCCGGGGCAGGCCGGGGCGACGGCACCGGCCGCCGGGCCTGCGGCGGCGCAGGGCGCGGCGGCGCGGGGCGGGGCCCCGGGACGGCCGGGACGGCTTTCGGGGTGACAACGGGGGACGCGCTGCCGGCGGCAGGCGTACGGAGGGCTTGTGCGTCCGACTCGCGGGGGAAGGGAACGCCGGGGCCCGGGATGCTCTCGTGAATCTCCGGCTCCTCGGGGAAGACAGGCATACCCGGATATCTATCAAATGGCGTTCGGCTGCGCACGGGCACCCCACCCTTTGAGCACCGCACGCCACACGCTCCACACTCCACAGACCCACGACCCACCCCCGGGCGCCACCCCGTGGACATCAGGCCACCTGCCCGCCCCGGCCCGCAGTGAGCGGACGATCCGTCAGAACCCGAGGGTCAGTTGCTCGTCCGCCCCGGCGAGGGGCAGTCGTTCGCGCTTGAGGTGGCGCCACTTCGGCAGTCCGTCGAGGTAGGCCCAGGACAGCCGGTGCTGCTCGGTCGGACCGTGCTCCTCCAGCGCCGCGCGGTGCACCGGGGACGGGTAGCCGGCGTTCTCGGCGAAGCCGTACTCGGGGTGATCCAGGCCGAGTTCGGCCATCATGCCGTCGCGGTGGACCTTGGCCAGCACCGAGGCCGCCGAGACACACACGCAGGACTGGTCGCCCTTGATCACCGTGCGCACCTGCCAGGGGCCGCCCAGGTAGTCGTGCTTGCCGTCGAGGATCACCGCGTCGGGCCGCACCGGCAGGGCCTCCAGCGCCCGGACGGCGGCCAGCCGCAGCGCCGCCGTCATGCCCAGCTCGTCGCACTCCTGCGCCGAGGCGTGGCCGAGGGCGTACGCGGTGACCCAGTCCACGAGAATCGGCGCGAGTGCGGTGCGGCGGCGCTCGGTGAGCAGCTTGGAGTCGGTGAGCCCCTCGGGCGCCCTGCGCAGCCCGGTGATCGCCGCGCCGACGGTGACCGGACCGGCCCAGGCTCCACGCCCGACCTCGTCGAGACCGGCGACCAGCTTCGCCCCGGCGCGACGCAGGGAGCGCTCGACGGAGTGGGTCGGGGGGACGTAGGGCATCGGTCTGTCCGTTCAGCTAGGGCTGCCTCCAGCCTAAGCCCCACGGCACAAGCCCCACGGCGGACGGCCGGACAGGAGCAAAAGGGGCGAAGCGGGACCAGTCAGCCACCGCACCGCACCCGCACCCGCACCCGCACCCGCACCCGCTAGCTTCGCACCAGCGGCAGCAGCACCTCGTCCACCAGCTCCGCAGTGAACCCCGGGCCCAGCGTCCCGCCGCACATCTTCCACTGGTACATCAGCATCGCCGGCGCGACGTCGACGACCATGGACCCGGCCACGCCCGGGCGGACGTCACCGCGCGCCTCGCCCCGCCGCAGGATGCCCGAGGTGGCGCACTTGGCCGGGTCGACCACCCGCTCGATGACGAACTCCCGGAAGACTCCGGCCCGCTCCTGCTCCAGTTCGGACATCAGGGCATGCATCGCGCCCCCCGCACGGGAGTTGAGCGCCTCGATGAAACGGTCGATGAGCTGCACGAACTCGCTGCGGGCGGACCCGAGGTCGGGGATGTCGGTAAAGGGTGGGAGAGTTGAGTCCAGGGCGTCCAGGACCAGTTCGACCTTCGATGTCCAACGCCGGTACAGCGCGGCCTTCCCGGTGCGCGCCGCACCGGCGACGCCTTCCATCGTCAGTCGCGCGTACCCGCCGGAGGTGAGCTGGTCGAGAGTGGCGTCGAAGATCGCGCGCTCCAGCTCCTTGCCTCGTCGGCGCGCCGGCCTGGCGAACACCTCGGCCACACCGGACCTCAGCGAGCAACTCGCTTGCTGCGCCCGGGCCGCGTGGCCATCCGCCGCGCCTGTCCGCCGAATCATCTGATCCATCGCCACCAACCCTAGAGAACGCTTGCGTTCACAATCACGCAGCCGCTATCGTCCACTTTAGTGAACGGTTGCGTTCCTTCATAGCCTGCGGCCGCAGCGCGGCACACCGCCCGGGGGCCGGCCGGCAGCATACAAAGCAATAGCCAGCAGGGGGCACATCTTGGCTATCTCAGACACTCTCAGCAAGCACACCTCACCACCCGACGGCCAGGCCAGGAACAAGGCCATCACCCTGACGGTGATCGCGGCCACCCAGCTCATGGTGGTCCTCGACGCGACGATCGTGAACATCGCACTCCCGCAGATCCGGGACCAGTTCGCCTTCTCCACCACGGACCTGTCCTGGGTGATCAACGCCTACACGCTCACCTTCGGCGGCCTGCTGCTGTTGGGCGGCCGGGCCGGGGACATCCTCGGGCGGCGCAGGGTGTTCATCGCCGGCACGCTGCTCTTCGGCTTCGCCTCTCTGCTCGGCGGCCTGGCCCAGAACGGCGAGATGCTGCTGGCCGCGCGCGCCCTGCAGGGCATCGGCGGCGCGATCTGTTCGCCCACCGCCTTCGCGCTCATCGCCACCAACTTCGAGGAGGGGCCCGAGCGCAACAAGGCCTTCGGGGTCTTCTCGGCGGTGGCCGGATCAGGCGCCGCGATCGGCCTGCTGGCCGGCGGTCTGCTGACCGAGTACCTGGACTGGCGCTGGGTGTTCTTCGTCAACGTCCCGATCGCCGCGCTGATCGCGTTCGCCGCGCCGCGCTACATCGCCGAGTCCGAGCGCCGGGCCGGCAGGTTCGACATCCCCGGGGCGCTGACCTCGACCGTCGGCCTGGTCAGCCTGGTGTACGGGTTCATCCGCGCGGCGTCGGACGGCTGGTCGGACCCGCTGACGCTGGGGTCCTTCGCCGTCGGCGTGCTGCTGGTCGCCGCGTTCCTGGTGATCGAGCGGCGCACCGCCCAGCCGATCACCCCGCTGCACCTGTTCGCCAACCGCAACCGCACCGGCGGCCTGGTGATGATGCTCTGCCTGGCCGCGGCCATGTTCGGCATCTTCTTCTACATCACCCTGTTCGTACAGGGGCCGTTGGGCTACAGCCCGCTGCGCGCGGGCTTCGCCTTCCTGCCGATCAGCGCCTCGATCATCGTGGCCGCGCAGATCGCCTCCACCCTCCAGGTGAAGTACGGCCCCAAGCCGTTCATGGTCTCGGGCGCCGTGCTGGTGACCGCCGGCCTCAGCTGGCTCACCCAGATGAGCGCGGACAGCGGCTATCTCGACGGGGTGCTCGGCCCCACGGTCGTGTTCGGCTTCGGCATGGGTCTGATCTTCGTACCGGTGATGCTGCTGGCCGTCGCGGGTGTCGCGGGAGAGGACACCGGCGCGGCCTCCGGCCTGCTCAACTCGATGCAGCAGATCGGTGGTTCGCTCGGTCTGTCGATCCTGACCACGGTCTTCGCCACCGCCGCCCGCGAGGAGGCCACCCGGCAGGTCCCTGCCTTCATGGCCGGCGCCACGCCCGAGCAGAAGGCCGAGTTCCTCAGCAAGCACGAGCTTCCCGTCGGGTCGAACTGGGCCAACGAGGTGCTGGCGTACGGCATCTCGCACGGCTTCATCGCCGGCGCCGCGATGGCCGGGGTCGCCCTGCTGGTGGCCGTCTTCGCGATCAAGGCGAAGGCGAGTGACCTGCCGACCGATGGTGCCGCGGGCGCCGTCCTCTGACGGCCGCCCCACCAGCGCGCACGGAACGCAGTACGCACGGGGACGACCAGCACGCCCGGAACGACCCCGGCAGCACACGCGGAACACGCACGGAACACGCACGGTGCCGGCTGGCAGCCATCCAAGGCAGCCGGCCGGCACCGTTTCGCTTCGGGCAGTACCCGCCCGAGCCCAGGTCAGTACCCACCCGAGTAGTAGTCGTGCAGCCCAGCGCGCCGACAGGCCTCACCCGGTCGCTGCCCCGGCGGACGCGACTTGAGGATCTCCCAGGCCCGGTCCTGCGAGATGCTCCTCCCGTACCACGGCGCCGGCTCCCCGCCGACGCTGTACCAGATCAGCTCCACCGCGCAGGTGCGCTGGTCCTCGGGCAGCCGGTCGAGTGCCGGTACCGCGTCGGTCGAGAGGTCGCGGACGTTGCGCAGGTCGATCTGGCCGGTCTGCTCGAAGCGGGCCACGTTCTGTTCGGCGATCATCGCGTCCGGCCCCATCAGCCCGTACACCGCGGCGGTCAGCGCGCCGCTCAGCATCACCACGCGCGGCAGCCAGGACGCCCGGCCCAGCGCGCCGGCCGCGATGAGCAGCAGGAAGACCACACCGAGCCAGATCTCCACCACCAGCACCCACAGACGCAGCTGGGTCAGGCCCGAGGCGTCCACGTAGAACTGCATCCGGCGCAGCGCCGAGCCGACCACCACCAGGCTCAGCACGCAGAGCGAGCCGAGCAGCGTCTTGGCCAGCCGCCGGTCGGCGGGGGTCGTCCGGGGCGCCCAGCGCTTGGCCACGGCCACCACGATCAGGGTCAGCACCGTCACCACGGTGAGCTGCCAGAAGCCCTGCCGGGCGTACTCGGAGCGGCTCATCCCGGTGTTCTTCATGATCGCTTCGGGGCCGCCGACCAGCACCACGAGCTGCACCACCGCGAAGCCGGCGAACATCAGGTTCAGCGCCGCCAGCGGGAGGGCCCACTCCAGGCGGCCGCGCTCCGGGCCGGGCTTGGTGACCGCGCGGTCGAAGCGCCGGGGGCCCGCCGCCATGTGCGCGAAGCCCAGTGCCGTGACGGTGCCCAGTGCCAGCAGCAGGGCGCGCCGGGGCAGGTCGCCGCCGTCGAAGGAGGGGGTCAGGCTCTCCATGATGTCGGCGACCGCCGCGTCCGCGCTGGCGAACAGGGAGCCGAAGACCGCCAGCAGGAGCACCGCCACGGCGACGGCCTTGATGACCGGCAGGACCTTGCCCGTCGCCGGGTAGTTGCCGCCCTTCAGGCCCTCCCGGGCCCACACCACCGACGGACCGAGCTGCCAGAGGACGGCGGGCAGCGGCAGCAGCATGCTGGTCCAGCGGCGCCCGCCGTGCAGCGCGAGCGAGGTCAGCGCCACGGCCGCGGCCACCGACAGCAGCGTCGGCCAGCCGGCCTCGTAGATCACCGGGACCACCAGCAGGACCAGGGCGAGCACGCTCCACACCACCGTCCAGGGCCGCAGCCGGCGGCCCGCCGACCAGGCGGCGAGGGAGGCCGCGACCGCCCCGACGAGAGCGCAGATCAGCAGGTTGGCGCCGAGTCCGTCGCCCATCGTCCAGGCGGTGGCCACCCCGGCGGCCAGGGCCGCGAGCAGCACCCGGGGGGTGGCTGCGGCGCGCCGGTCGGGTGCCGTGCCGGTGAGCAGGCTGCGCTTCTCCACGATGGGCGCCCGGAACGGGTCGGGCGCCGCAGACGCCGGTGGCGGCGGGGCTGCGGGTGTGGACATTCCGGACATGAGTCCCCCTCAGAGGTCGGGTGGGCATACGGAAACCGCCCTGGGGGCAGCCCGCCGGCAGGCGCGAAGAGGCGCCGCGGCACGACGAGGACTCTACGGGCATCACGATCGTTCTGAACAGGTTCAAATCCGGCTCGGAGTGGTTGTGTCACCGAGTTGTGACACAACGCCGGGGGCAACTCCCGGGGAAACCCCCTGGTCAACGCCGCGTCAGGGGCCGGAGCACACAGTGCCGACGGCGCGCGAGGGACGGACCGGCGCAGCGCGGGGAACGGGCGGGCGGCGGCCGGTCGCCTGAGCCGCCCGGCGCCGCCCCGCGCGGCTCAGTACGAGCCGTAGAGCGAGTACACGAGCCGGTCCTTGACCGCCGGCCCGAAGCTCGCCGGCCAGGTCCCGAACGGCACCCCGCCGCTGCTGTACGCGCCCTGGCCCTGTGCGCCCGCGCCGTAGTTCATGTTGTTGACCTGCGAGCCACTGCCGTTGCTGTTGTAGACCAGCCAGTAGGCGGTGTTGGCGGCCAGCGTGACGTTCACCGGCAGCGAGTTCCAGGCGTTGGCGGTCAGGGCGCCGCTGCCGGTGGAGGCCACCAGCGCCCCCGGTGAGCCCGCGACGTCGGTGTAGACGGCCAGCTGGTACTGGTTGTCGGGCGCCGGGCTCACCGGGCCCACGTGCACGCTGAGCGAGGTGAGCGGCGCGGCGGCGGGCCCGGTGGTGACTCTGCTGCCGTTCAGGTGGTGGGAGTCGGTGTCGTCGATCAGGGTGCCGACGGCGGTGTTCCCCAGCGTCTGCGGCGGCGCCCCGCCGGTGGTGAAGGAGAGGCTGTACGGGCTCGCCAGCGCGTTGCCCGCGGCGTCCCGCACCCCCTGCACGGTGGCGGTGAACCCGGTGGTCAGGGCGAGCGGCGCGGCCGGGGTGAACACGGCGCTGCTGCTCGCGCCGTCGTACCCGACCGTGCCGTTGACCGGTTGGCCGCCGGTGGTGCGCAGGGTGACCGTGGCGGCGGTGACGGTGGCCCGGTCCAGCGGCTCGCTGAAGTTGAACCGCACGGGTGTGCCGGCGGGGACGCCGGTCGCGCCGGTCGCGGGCGAGGTCCCGGTGACCGTCGGCGCGGTGGTGTCCTGGCCGTACGTCGCGGTGTACGAGCCCACCGCGCCGTCGAAGAACGCGTACGCCACGCCCTTGATCGTCTCGACCCGGTAGCCGACGGGGTGACCGCCCGTGGAGATGCCGGCCAGAGTCCCGGCGGCGGAGGAGAGCGGCAGCATCGCCCGCAGACCGCTCGCCCCGCCCGTGATGTCGAAGGTCAGCGAGCTGCCGCTCCAGGCGAGCTTGCTGAACGCCGAGCCGTTGCGGGCGTCCAGCCAGGTCAGCATCTGCCGGCCGGAGACCACCGGCGCGCCCTTCGCCCTGGCGGCCGCCACGATGGCGTCGGAGGCGTCGGAGGCCGCGTAGTCGGTGTGGATGTTGGCGGTCAGCGCGGCGTAGTAGCCCTGGCTGCCGTACGCGGCGCCGAGCAGCGTGTCGATGGTGGCGGGGTAGGACTGGCCGGACTCGTCGGTCAGCTGGGTGGTCGCCTGGTACTCGTCGATCAGGCTGCCGTCGGTGTCGGCGAACCGCATGATCTGGGCGGTGCCGTTGAAGTAGCCGGGCCGGTCCCGGGTGAAGGAGGAGGGGTAGAAGTAGTAGTCCTCGTCCAGCCGGATGCCGTTGGCCAGTTTGGTCTTCGCCTGGGTCGCCCAGTCGTCCCACTCCACGCAGTGGGTGCGGCTGCTCGCGGGGGTCGGCAGGGTCGGGTACCTGGCCTTCCAGGCACCGAGCTGGTCGGCGTACATGCCCTGGAGTGCGCCGGCGCTGCCCCACGGGCGGCAGTTGGTGGTGACGTGCAGGGCGACCTCGAAGCCCTGGTCGGAGTAGGCCTGGGCCTGGGCCGGTGTCAGCGGGCCGTCGGTGTAGAGGTAGGAGGTGGCCCGCACGCACTCCCAGGCGGCGACGTTGCAGCCGGGCGGGCTCTGCCCGATGTAGCCGTCCCAGCGCCCGGCCGTACCGCCGATGCCGTGGTCGTCGCCGCTCATCACCACCACCGCCTTGACGTCCCGGGGGAAGTACCAGAAGCGGGGCAGCGGCTTCCTCGCGGAGTCCATCAGGGTGATCAGGTTGGCCAGCAGCCGCTGCTGCTCGTCGGCGATCGGGATAAGTGCCTTGTCGAGGTTGTTCCAGTCCGGCTGGCCGCCGGTGCCGAGGAACATCTCGCTCGCCTCGTAGCCGTCGGTGGCGTCGCGCTGCTGTCCGGCCCAGGCGATGTTGCCCTGGCGGGTCTGCACCACGGACTTGGCCAGGTCGTAGGTGAACGCGGCGGCCCGGCCGCTGCCCGCCGTGCGCAGGGTGACGGCGGGGTTGGCGGTGGCGGTGCCTGCGTCGGCGTACAGGCTCGCGACCGCCGCCGCGTCGCCCAGGGTGTAGAGGTCGGCCTGGCCGTGGTAGCCCATGGTGTCGCCGGTGATGCCGGCGCCGGGGGCGGCGGAGGTGTCGATCCTGAGGTAGGCGTCCGAGCGGGTGCCGCCGGTGGGGCTCAGCCCGAGCAGCGGCGCGAGCTGCTTGTCGGGTCGCATCGCGATCAGCCGCCCGCCCCCGTTGGTCCAGGTGGTGAGCATGGTCACCTGGGCTGCGGTCAGTGGGAGTTCGCCGAGCAGCACCACGTCGTAGGAGGCGAGCACGGCACTCGTCACCGCGGACAGGTCGGTGGTGCGGTAGTAGTTGAGGCCCTCGGCCCTGAGAATCTCGGCGTAGTACCGGGTGTACGGGTTGGCGGCGCCGCCGACCAGCAGGATCGGCCCCTCGCCGCCCGGTCCGCCGCCCGGCGGCGGGGTGCCGGTGCTGCCGTCCGGGGTGTACGTGGCGTAGATGGAGAAGCTGAGGCCACTGGAGGTCGCCGCGCCGAAGTTCGCGGGCCAGCTGCCGTACGGGGAGCCGCCGTTGCCGTAGACGCTGGTGCCGCCGGGGCTGTACCTGAGGTTGTTGACCGCCCCGCTGGCGCCGTTGCTGTTGTAGGCGAGCCAGTAGGGGGTGTTGGGGCTGAGGGTGGCCGTCAGCGGTGCGGTGTTCCAGCTGTTGGCGGTCAGCGTGGCGCCGGCACCGGCGGCCAGCAGGGCGCCCGGCTTCCCGGCGCTGTCACGGTAGATCGCCACCTGGTACTGGTTGTTCGGGGCCGCGCCCACCGCGCCGAGGTACACGCTGACGCTGTTCACGGTGCCGCCGGCGGCGCCGGTGACGTAGCGGGAGGCGTTGAGGTAGTTGGAGTCGTCGGAGTCGGTGGAGGCCCCTACCGAGGTGTTGCCCAGGGTCGCGGTGGCGGCCTGCGCCGGGGTGGCCACCAGGGCCGCCGCCGCCATCAGAGCCGCCACCAGACCCGCGAGTCTTGTTCTGAACCCCATGACCGCCCCCACCGCTGCTTCGGCGAACTGCCCCTAACGGTGTACCGGCTGCGGGGTGATCGTGTCCTCGGAATCGACACAATCGCGCGCCTGACCGCGCCTGGCCGAGCCCCCGCCCGGGCCCCCGCGCCTGCCCGCCCGCGCCACCCGGGTCAGCCCTTGACGGACCCGGCCAGCAGCCCGCGGACGAAGAAGCGCTGGAGGCTGAAGAACACCACCAGCGGGATGACGATCGACAGGAACGCCCCCGCCGTCAGCAGCTCCCAGCGCCCGCCGAACGATCCGGACAGCTGGGCCAGGCGCACCGTCATCGGCGCGACCTCCGGCGTACCGCCGGCGAAGGTCAGCGCCACCAGCAGGTCGTTCCAGACCCAGAGGAACTCGAAGATGGCGAACGAGGCCAGCGCCGGGGTGCAGAGCGGCAGCACGATCGACCGGAAGATCTTGAAGTGCGAGGCGCCGTCGACCACCGCCGCCTCCATCAGGTCGCGCGGCAGCTGGGAGATGAAGTTGTGCAGCAGGAAGGTCGCCAGCGGCAGGGCGAACATGGTGTGCGCCAGCCAGACGGGCGCGTACGTCCCGCTCAGGTCCAGCGCCGGAATCAGCGTCAGCGACCCGAGGTGGGCACCGCCGGAGAACAGTTGGAGCAGCGGGATCAGCGCCATCTGCAACGGCACCACCTGGAGCGCGAAGATCACGAAGAACACCGTGTCGCTCCCCCGGAAGCGCACCCACGCCAGCGCGTACGCCGCCATCGCCGCCAGCACCAGCGGGAAGACGGTCGCCGGGACGCTGATGGCGAGTGAGTTGACCAGGTACGGCAGCAGGCCGCCGCTGACGCCGAAGCCGCCCTCGAAGAGCACCGTGTGGTAGTTGGACAGGCCGAGGTCGGGGTGCGCCAGCACGTTCCACCAGCCATTGGCGGCGACGTCCTGCTTGGGGCGCAGCGAAGTGGCGAGCAGGCCGAGGGTGGGTACGGTCCAGAGCACCGTCACCACGATCACGAACACCGAGGCGAGCGGGCTGCTGAAGGCGCGGCGCACGGGCCCCCCGCCGGCGGGCCGAGGCCGGGCGTCCGCCGGCGTGGGCGCGGGCGCGGGCGCGGGCGGGGTGTCCACTGGCTTGCTCATCGGACCGCACGCTCCTTACGCAGCTGGACGATGTTGTAGGCCACCAGCGGCAGCACCGCGAGGAAGAGGATCACCGCGAGGGCGCTGCCCCGCCCGGTGTTGAACTGCACGAAGGACTGCGAGTACATCTCGTTGGCGAGCACCTGGGTGCCGAAGTTGCCGCCCGTCATGGTGCGGACGATGTCGAAGGCCTTCAGTGTGGTGATCATGACGGTGGTGAGCACCACCACCACCGTGGTGCGGATCATCGGCACGGTGACGAACCAGAACAGCTTCAGCCCGCCCGCGCCGTCCAGCCTGGCTGCCTCGGTCACCTCGTCCGGGATGGCCTTGATCGCGGCGGAGAGCACCACCATGGCGAAGCCGGTCTGTACCCAGACCATCACCGCCATCAGCAGGAAGGTGTTCAGCGGCTGGGTGAGCATCCAGTTCGGCGGGTGCTCCCAGCCCAGGGTGATGGCGAGCTGACTGAGCAGGCCGATCTGCTGCTGGGAGGCGTCGCGGGCCTCGTAGACGAATTTGAAGATGATGCTGGCGCCGACCAGCGAGATCGCCATCGGCATGAAGATCAGCGACTTGTAGACGGCCTGCCCGCGCATCCGGTCGACCAGCAGCGCGAGCACCAGGCCGAGGGCGGTCGCGGTCAGTGGCGCGACGACCAGCCAGATCAGGGTGTTGAGCAGGACATGGTGGACGGAGTCGTTGGTCAGCGCCCAGCCGTAGTTGCGGCCGCCGACGAAGCGGCTGCTGTCGTCGCTGTAGAAGCTCAGGTAGAGGGTGCGGACGAGTGGTGCGACCAGGCCGACGATCAGCAGCAGGACGGCCGGGCCGAGGAAGACGGCCACGGCCAACGGGCGGGTGATCCGGCCGGAGGCGCGGCCTGCGGCGAGGAAGACCAGCAGCAGGATGCCGAGGAAGCCGGCGATCGCACCGAGGCTGTTGCCCAGCTTGACGGTCGCATCGCTCCACGCGCCGTCGGCGAGCAGCACGCTGGTGGCGGACATGGCTGTTCCCTTCCTGGGGTCACCGGGAGGAGGGCGGTCGCTGCCGGCGAGCCGGCACCCTCGGGTGAGGACGGCTGCCCCCGGGCTGCCCCCGGCGGGTGGCAGCCCGCCGGGGCGGCCGCGGGCACCCGGCGGCGTCCGGCCCGCGCTACTGCGGCCAGGCGCCGTCGATGTCGGAGGCGACCTTCTGGATCGACTGGCCCTCCGCGAACCAGGCGGTCAGCGACTTCCACTCCTGCCCGGCGCCGATGCCGGCCGGCATCAGGTCCGAACCGTCGAAGCGGAAGGTCGCCGCGGGGTCGGTGAGCGCGTCGGCCGAGAGCCGGTCGATCGCGTCGGTGTAGAGGCTCTTGTCGACGCCCTGGTTGGCGGAGACCCAGCCGGTGGCGGTCTTCACCCGACTGCCGGCCCAGTCGCTGCTGGAGAGGTAGTTCTGCACCGCCTGTACCTCGGGGCGGCTCGCGAAGGCCGCGAGGAACTCGCCACCACCCTCGACGGGGTTGGCGACGGCGGGGTTCACCGCCGGCAGGTGGAAGGCGAAGACGTCGCCGTCCGGCGCGACCTTGGTGTTGGCGGGCCACTGGGCCTTGTAGAAGGAGGCCTGCTGGAGCATCAGGCACTTGCCGGTGAGGATCGGCGCCCCGGCGTCCTGGAAGGTGGTGGTGGCGATCGACTTCACGTCACCGTAACCGCCGTTGACCCAGGCCGGGTTCTGCATCCAGCCGGCCACGGTCTGCATCGCGGTGGTGATCTTCTCGTCGCCGAACTTCACCTGGTGGTTGACCCATTGGTCGTAGACCTCACCGCCATAGGAGCCGAGCACGACCTCCTCCAGCCAATCGGTGGCGGGCCAGCCGGTGGCGGTGCCGGAGGCGATGCCGCCGCACCAGGGCTTGCCGGCACCGGCCTTGGCGGCTCTGTCACTGAGCGCCATCAGGTCCGCCCAGGTCTTGGGCACGGCGTAGCCGGCCTGCGCGAAGGTCTTCGGCGAGTACCAGACCAGGGACTTCATGTTGGCGCTCATCGGCGCCGCGTAGAAGGTGCCGTTGACGGAACCGTAGGTCTTCCAGACCGGGCTCCACTTCTCCTCGTTGGCGACGGTCGCGGCCGGCGGCTTCACGACCTTGCCGGTCTTCACCATCTGCGCCAGTAGGCCGGGCTGCGGGATGATCGCGAAGTCCGGCGCGTTGCCGCCGGTCACCCGTACCGGGAGCTGGGACTCGAAGTCGTTGGAACCCTCGTAGCTGATCTTGATGCCCGTACACCTACTGAAGTCGGCCCAGGACTTCTCCAGATTGTCGGACTCGGGGCTGAGGATCGACGCGAACATCGTCACCTTCGTCCCCGAGTGACCCGCGTACGGCTGGTACGCGGCGCAGTCGCCGGTGAGCGCGGCGGCCGAGCCCGAGCCGCCGCCCGAGCCGCCGGAACTGTTGGAACAGGCGGCGGTCAGCAGCAGGGCCAGGGCCGCGGGGACCACCAGCAGGCGTCGGCGGGCACTCATCGGCAGCCCTCGGTCACGATCGGGGTGGAAGTCAATGCGGTCCTCCTTGCCAGGGCGGCGAACGCCAGCAATAAGACAGAACGACACTGCGCTGTACCGGAGATCGAGTTGTATCCAGCGACGGCTGGCTTGAAGACGTTAACCCACACGCCACCCGCCGCCAAGGTGTTCGTTCGACCGTCATCGGAGGGGGCAGGTCGTGACCGTGTGGCCGCCCTCGGCGGCCGGCTCACCGTGCGTGAACGCGAGGTGCCCCACCCCGCCGTGGACATGGACACCGGCGGCGGGACGGGGCGGAGCGGAGTCTGCGAGCGGGGTCTGCGAGCGGGGCGGGCGAGGCAGGGCGGAGCCGGCCCCTCGGGGCTCAGCGCGCGGCGCCGAGGCGGACCGGCAGCTCCCGCAGGCTGTTGACCACCAGGGACGGGCTCGGCTGCAACTCACCGTCCGGCACGGCGAGCGCCAGGTCCGGGAAGCGCTGGAACAGCGCCGGCAACGCCACTGCGGCCTCCAGCCGGGCCAGCGGCGAGCCCGGGCAGACGTGCGGACCATGACCGAACGACAGGTGCCGGATCGGGTCACGGGTCACGTCGAACACCTCGGCCGTGATGCCGTGCTGCGCCGGGTCCCGGCCGATCGCGTTGTACGAGATCAGCACCGGCTCGCCCGCGGGGATCACCACGTCCTCGACCTTGACGTCCTCCGTCGTGAACCGGAAGAGGAAGTTGCTGGTCGGCGGCGTCCAGCGGAGCGACTCCTCGACCACCGCGTCCCAGGACACCTCGCCGGCGCGGACCAGCGCCAGTTGCTCGGGGTGCGCCAGCAGCGCGCGGACGGCGTTGCTGATCAGGTTGACGGTCGTCTCGTGGCCCGCCGCGATGATCACCCGCAGGGTCGCCGCCGCCTCGGCGTCGGTCAGCGCGCCGCCCTCCACCGCGGCCGCCAGCAGCGCGCTGGTCAGGTCGTCCTGCGGCGCCGCCCTGCGCTGCGCCACCAGGTCGTCGACGAACGCGTTCAGCGCGGCGATGGTCGCCTGGATGCCCGCCGGGTCGGGCTTGCTGCCGAAGAACCGCTCGTACAGCTCGCGCAGATACGCGTGGTCCGCCTCGTCCACACCCAGCAGCGTGCCGATCACCGTCATCGGCAGCGGGAACGCGAACTCGGTCTTGAGGTCCACCTCCCGCTCCCGCGCGGCCGCCAGCGAGTCCAGCAGCCGGGCGGTGATCTCCTCCACCCGGGGACGCATCAGCTCCACCCGGCGGGGCGTGAACGCCTGCGCCACCAGCGCCCGCAGCCGCCGATGCTCCGCCCCGTCCGTGGTCACCATGCTGCGCCCGGGCACGGCCAGGCCGATCAGCGGCCAGCTCCTGGGCACGTCACCGCGCTGGAACGCCGCCCAGTGCGCCGCGTCCTTCACCAGCCGGGAGTCCGTCAGCAGTTCCCGCGCCTGCGCGTGCCGGGCCACGGCCCAGGCCGAGACCCCGCCCGGCAGCTCGACGGGGACCACCGCGCCGGCGGCGCGCAGCAGCGCACCCTCGGCCGCGTTGTCGCGCGCCAGCGGGTCGAGGACGATCCGCGGGTTCGGATCACGCACGCCACCCGGGGCGCTCGGATCGCTCAGGGCGCCCAGGCCACTCGGCGCACTCGGCGCACCTGGTCCAGTCGGCTCGCCCAGGTTGCTCGGGACGCTCGGGACACGGGGGACGGTCATCGGCAGGCTCCTTCAGGTTTACGACGGTCAGGAGGTCCGGGCCCGGCTCAGCCGGCCACGTACCCCGGCGTGAACGACACCGGCAGCGCCACCAGCCCGCGCACCCACGCCGACGGACGCCACACCAGCGCGTGCTCCGCGACCGCCAGCCGCAGATCCGGCAGCCGGTCCAGCAGCACCTCGATCGCCGTGGTCGCGATCACCTCCGCCGCCTCCTGCGCGGGGAACGGGCAACCGTGCTCGCCGTACGAGAAGCTCATGTGCGCCCGGTTGCCCTCGGCGGGCGCCCCGCCCGCCTGACGCACCGACGGGTCCGAGTTCGCCCCGGCGAAGCCCAGCAGCAGCATGTCGCCGGCCGCGATCCGCTGACCACCGAGCTGGGTGTCCCGGGTGGCCCAGCGCCCGGCGAAGATCTGCGTCGGGGTGTCCTCCCAGAGCGCCTCGTTCAGCGCCTGGCTGACACTGCGCCGTCCACCCGACAGCGAGGCCGCGAACCGCTCGTCGGTGAGCATCAGCCGCAGCGCATTGGAGATCCAGTACGCGCAGGGCTGGTGGCCCGCGATCAGCAGCACCCGCATGTCCCGCATGATCTGGTCGTCGCTCAGCCCGGCGGGGTGCGCCCGCATCCGGGAGGCGACGTCCGCACCGGGCGAGTCCCGCTTCGCCTCCACCAGCGCCTGCATGCCCGCCATCAGCTGCTGCGCACCGGCCTGCGCGTCGGGGCCGCCGTCGAGCATCGCCAGCAGACCCTTGATCAGCGCCGGGGCCTGCTCCTCGCTGATGCCGAGCATCCGGCACAGCACCAGCAGCGGCATCCGGTGCGCGTACTCGGCCACCAGATCCGCCTCACCCCGCCCGGCGAACTCGTCGATCAGCGCGTCGGCGATCTCCTCGCAGTACTTGCGCAGCTCGTACGGATCCACCTCGGTGAGCGCGTCGCCGATGGCCTCCGCACGGCGCCGGTGCTCGGCGCCCTCCACGTACAGGATCGACGGCGCGGGCGTCATCATCGGGCGGAGCGGCCAGTCCTCGGGGATCGAGGGCCAGGCGTTCCACCGGGTCGAGTCCCGCCCGAACAGCTGCGGCTGCCCGGTCACCTGCTGGAGCTCGCGGTAGCCGATCACCAGCCAGGCCGGCACCCCGCCGGCCAGCTCGACCGGCGCCACCGGGCCGTGTGCGGCCCGCAGCTCGCGGTAGAGCTGGGCCGGGTCGGTCTGGAAGCGCGGCCCGTACAGCGGGGTGGCCCCGGCGTGCGCCGGGCAGCCCGGCGGCGGGTTGACGGCGGGCTCGGTCACGAGGTGCTCTCCTTCTCGGCAAGGCCTTGCAGATGGCGGACGAGCTCGATCAGCACCTGCTTGCTGGACTCGCGGTCCCGGGCGTCGCAGTCCACCAGCGGGACGTCGGCGGGCAGGTCGAGGGCGTCCCGCACCTGCTGCAGGCTGTGCGTCGGCTCACCGAAGTTGTTGCGGGCCACGACGAACGGCGTGCCGTGGTGCTCCAGCCGGTCGATCGCGTACCAGGACTCCTCCAAGCGGCGGGTGTCCACCAGCACCACCGCACCGAGCGCCCCGCTGAACAGCCGGTCCCAGAGGAACCAGAAGCGTTCCTGCCCGGGGGCGCCGAACAGGTAGAGCACGTTGCGGGCGGAGAGGGTGATCCGGCCGAAGTCGAAGGCCACGGTGGTGGAGCGCTTGCCCCAGGCCGCCGAGGGATCGTCGATCCCCTCGCCGGCCCTGGTCATGGTCTCCTCGGTGTTCAGCGGACGGATCTCGCTCACCGCGCCGACCAGCGTCGTCTTGCCGACGCCGAACCCGCCCACCACGACGATCTTCAGACCGTTGTCGGCCGTGCTGCGCAGCGGGGCGGCCGGGGCGGACGGCGCGGCGGCCCGGTCAGAGCTGTTGGAGTCCATGCAGCACCTGCTTCAACGTGTCGAGGTCCGGCAACCGGGCCTTGCTGGGGGCGAACCGGGGGTGGCGGGCGGTGATCTGCCCGCTCTCCAGCAGGTCGCCGAGCAGGATCTTGACCACGGACACCGGCAGCCCCAGCACCGCGGCGATCTCCACCACCGCGACCGGCGCGGCGCACATGCCGAGGATCCTGGCGTGCTCGGACTGCATGCCGGCCGTCGGCTCACGCTCCGCGACGATCAGCGTGACCAGGTCGAAGGCGTTCTCCGGCGGTCGGCTGCGCCCCCGGGTGACGGTGTAGAGGCGGTCCGGGTCCTCGTCACGGCCCGGCAGCACCGGCCGCCCGCTCATGTCAGGGCGGGGACGTCGGCGGTCGGGTCACCGGGGCCTGGGGCACCCGCTGTCGGGGCACCGGCCGCGTCCTCGCGCGGCGGGGCGCTCAGGTAGGCGCCGATCTGCTCGATCAGGCCGTGCATGTTGTGGCCCACCACGCCCACGTCCGCGTCGTCGTCCGTGACGACCGCGAGGTGCGCGCCCTCACCGGCGGCCACGATGCACAGGATCCCGCCGTGGAACTCGGTCATCGACTGCCGTACGCCGCCGCTGCGGTCGCCGAACTCGATCGAGGCGCCGTGCGCCAGGCTCTGCATCCCCGAGGCGATCGCGGCCAGCTGGTCCGCCTGATCGACGCTCAGGCCGGCGGTGTGGCAGAGCTTCAGGCCGTCCGCCGAGAGCACCAGGGCGTGCCGGGCGCCGGGGGTTGCGGCCAGCAGGTTCTCCAACAGCCAGTCGAGATCACGGTCCGTTGCGCTGCTCATCGGGAGTCGTCCTTCGGGGAGACGGGGGAATCGTCGGGGGTGTCCTGGGCGCTCCGCAGAGCCTTGCGGAAGGCGCCGAAGCGGGCGGCGGCGCTCGCCGCGTCGGCCCGGGCGGAGGCCGCAGGCTCAGTGGCCGATTGCTGAGTGGCCGGTTGCTGGGTGCCCGGTTGCTGGGTGGCGGCCGCGAGGGTCTGCCCGCGGCGCCGCTGCGGCAACCCGCTGTCGGAGACGGCCTCGGGCGCGCGCTCCACCGACCTGCGTTCGACCGCCGCGCGGACGGGCGCGGGAGTGGACGCGGGCAGTGCGGCCGACGCGGGCAGCGCGCCGGAGATCAGGGCCGGCCCGGTGCCGGCGGGCGCGCTGGTCAGGGCGGGGGCCGGCGCCGAGTGCGGATCAGCCGCTGCGGACTCGGGGGCCGGCGCATGAGCGGGCGTCGCCACCGCCTGCTCGGGGTGGGTGATCAGCTGCTCCGGGATCAGCACCACCACCCCCGTACCGCCGCGCGAGGACGGCCTGAAGGAGACCTGTAGGCCGTACTTGCGGGCCAGCGTCCCGACCACCGCGAGGCCGAGCCGGGTGCCGGCCGAGATCAGCGAGAGGTCCAGCGACTCGGGGCCCACCGCGCGCTCGGCCCGGCGCAGCCAGTTGTCGCTGAGGCCCAGCCCACCGTCCTCGACGGTGATCACCAGGCCGGCGTTCACCTCCTCGACGTAGACGTGCACCTCGCCCGGCGGGGCGGAGAAGTTGGTCGCGTTGTCCAGGAGTTCGGCGAGCGCGTGCATGACGCCCTCGGCGGCGTACCCGGCGACGGCGGCGGAGCTGGCGTTGTGCAGCCGCACCCGCTGGTAGGCGCCGATCCGGCCGAGCGCGCCGCGCAGGACGGACTCCACGCCGATCGGTTTGGTCCAGCGGCGGCCCGAGCGTGCGCCGGTGAGCACCGCGATGCTGTCGGCCATCCGACCGGCCTGCGCGGTGGAGTGATCCAGGCTCAGCAGGTCGCCGAGCACCTCCTCGTCGTGCCGGTGCTGCATCTCGCGCAGCTCGGCGTGCATGCTGGTCGCCAGCGCCTGGACCCGGCCGGCCGCGGTGGCGCAGACCGCGAGCGCGGCCAACCGCAGCCGCTCGCCCCGGCCGATCTCCTCGGCGACGGTTCGCAACAGGGCGGCCTGCGGGTGGGCGCGGTGGTCGGCCAGCACCGTCTCCACCGAGGCTCCGTCGCGCAGGCGCTTCACCAGGGCGGGCAGCACCTCCTCGCCCAGCCGGTCGACTGCGAGCCGCTCGGCCCGCTCGGCCTCGACCTGCTCCCTGGCCTGCGCCAGCTCCTCGCGCACCGCCTCGGTCTCGGCCCGGGCGGTCTCGCACTCGGTGCGGGCGGCGTCCCGTTCGGCCCGGGCGGCCTCGGTGGCGGCCCTGGCCTTGGTGGCCTCAGCCCTGGCAGCGGCGGCGTCGGCCCAGGCGGTGGACGCCTCGGCCTGGCTGTCCGCCAGCCCGGCGGCCAGCCTGCGGGCGCGCTCGGCGCCGACGGCGGCGAGGCCGACGGCTATGCACCACAGGACGACGACGGCGCAGACCGCCGCGACCGTCAGCGGCTGGTGCGCGGCCGACGCCCGGACGACGGCCACCGGCCCGGCAACACCGGCGAGCAGCACCGCCGCCACCGTCAGGGCTGCGGTCCGCACGGCAGGCCGCAGGAGCGGCCCGCCGGCTGGGCTGGTGCGTGCTCTCATCAATCCGGTCCTCGGCAGCAGGCGTCGACGGCAGGGTGGCGGACAGCGCGCGACCACCCGGCGGATGCTGGGGCGTCCTCGGGCTGACTGATCAATACACGCGGTCGTGCGATCATATCCACTCACCGGAGAGCACCGATCAGCGAGTTGACGATCAGTCCTGGGACGTTCACGCTGCTCACACATCTCACCGCCGTCAGGCGCCACCCACCGCCGCGGACGCCCGCGCGGCCTTCACCCGAACCGCACGGCCGTCGTACGCGAAGCACGGGGACCGGAGCCGGGCCGCCTCAGCCCGGCCCGCCGTAAGCCGTCAGCCGTCAGCCGTCAGCCGTCAGCCGAGCTTGCTCTCGATCGCCCGCCGGACGGCCGCCGCGTCCAGGCCGTGATCGGCGATCACCCGCGCCCCCAGCCCCTCCCCCTCCCGCAGCAGCCCGAGCAGGATGTGCCCGACGGCGATGTTCCCGGATCCCAGCCGGATCGACTCGCGCAGCGACAGTTCCAGGGTCTTCCTCGCCGCCGCACTGAACGGGCTCCGGCCGCCGTCGCTTTTGAACCAGCCCCGCCGGCGCCGCTCGGGCTCGGCCGGGGCGTCCAGCGCACCCTCCCCGAACGCGGCCTCGACCGCCTCCCGGACGGCGTCCAGGTCCACCCCGATCGCGGCCAGCACCTCGGTGTCGTCACCCTTGCCGAGCCGCCGGACGACGGCGGCCCGCGCGGCGGCGTGGTCCAGGCCGGCCTCGACCAGGACGGCGGCGGACGGGTCCTCGGGGTGGCGGAGCGCACCGAGCAGCAGGTGCTCGGTGCCGATGCCGCGATGCCCCAGTTCGCCCGCCTCCTCGCGCGCCCGGACGACCACATCCCGTGCGGCCGTGGTGAATCGCTCGAACATCCTTCAGCCTCCGTCCTTCCCGAATTCACGCCGGGCGTACTTCTTGTGGACCGCCTGCCGGCTCACGCCCAGGCACACCGCGATGTCCTGCCACGACCAGCCCAGGCCACGCGCGTTCCCGACCTGGAGATCCTCCAGGCGGTCCGCCAGATCACGCAGCGCACGGACCGCCCTCAACCCGACAGCGGGGTCACGACTGCTCGCGGCTGCCGCGAGCTCCTTGCTCTCGCTCATAATGTCAACCTAGGTTGACACCACTCGGCTGTCAACCCTGATTGACAACGAGGCCTCGCCGGAGTCCCGCGGAGCGCACGAAGGGAGGGCGCGGGCCGATGGCCCACGCCCTCCCTCGGTACCGGCGAATCAGGTCAGACCCGCCGGGTGCCGTAGTCGCTACGGCTGCGCGCTTCTACTGGCGGAGATCACTTGTTCCCGGGGTGTCGCATTCCTCGCCCCGCCCGTTCCTCACGCGCGTCGTCGGGGCCCAGGCCAGGGGTAGCCGAGCTGGTCGGCGAGCTCCTTCGAGCCTGCGCAGACCTCAGCGACCTCGCGGGGATCTTCGGCCGTGAGGCGCGCCTGGGTCCGCTGCTGGGCCCTCATCGAACACGTCGGTCAGGACGTCTCGTCCGTCGACGATCGGTCGGCATTCCACGCTGGCCTGCCTGGTTCCGAGTAGTGGCACGACGACGCGGAGGGACAGCCGATGCGGTTCTGTAGTCGCTGCCTGATGGTTTCGGAGTCAGCAGCAGTTGTCAGTCGCGTTTCTACCTGGTGGAGGAAGCGAGTGCCTCCGTCTTGGGTGGCCCTGCCCGAACTTGTCCGGATGTCACGGGCCCGGGCGGCCGGGTAGTCGGCCCAGGAGGTCTTGGCGAACCCGGCCCAGCGAACGGCGGTGTTGGGGTGCGGTCCGAGGATGCTCGCGAGGACCGGTGCGGGCAGGTCGCCGGAGAAGGGCGCCCGGCGGGGCGACGTCGACGAAGGGGACCGGCCTCCGGCCGGTCCCCTTCGTGAGCTGCTGGTCAGCTACCCGTGCGGACTACGTCGGATGTTGCATCCAACGCAATTCCGCCCGGTATCAGCTGCAGCCGCTGGTGGAGCCGCAGCCCTCGCAGAGGTAGCAGCTGCCGGCGCGGCGCATCTTGGTGCCGCAGGAGAAGCAGAGCGGCGCGTCGGCGTTGAGACCGAGCTGGATCTCCATCAGTTCGGTGGAGTTGTGGGCCTGGGCCGGGGCCGGCTTGGGGGCCTGTACGGCGGCCGGCCTGGCCGGCGCGGTGGGCTCCACGGCGCGCGGGGCGGACTGGGCCAGGGTCTCGGTGTCGAGCTCTTCGGCGTCCAGCGGCTCGTAGGAGCCGGTCTCCAGGTGCCGCTGGCGCTCCTCCACCGAGTGGATGCCCAGGGCGGAGCGGGTCTCGAACGGCAGGAAGTCCAGCGCCAGGCGGCGGAAGATGTAGTCCACGATCGACTGCGCCATCCGCACGTCCGGGTCGTCGGTCAGGCCGGCCGGCTCGAAGCGCATGTTGGTGAACTTGGAGACGTACGTCTCCAGCGGGACGCCGTACTGCAGGCCGACCGAGACGGCGATGGAGAAGGCGTCCATCATGCCCGCGAGGGTCGAGCCCTGCTTGGACATCTTCAGGAAGACCTCGCCGAGGCCGTCGTCCGGGTAGGAGTTGGCGGTCATGTAGCCCTCGGCGCCACCCACCGTGAAGGAGGTGGTGATGCCGGGGCGGCCCTTGGGCAGGCGGCGGCGGATCGGGCGGTACTCGATCACCTTCTCGACGGCGGCCGCAATCTCCGTGGCCTTCGCCTCGTCCCTGCTCTTCTTGGCCGAGAGCGGCTGGCCGACCTTCGAGTTCTCGCGGTAGATGGCGAGAGCCTTCACGCCCAGCTTCCAAGCCTCGAAGTAGATCTCCTCGACCTCCTCGACCGTCGCGGAGGACGGCATGTTGACCGTCTTCGAGATGGCGCCCGAGATCCACGGCTGGATCGCGGCCATCATCCGGACATGGCCCATCGCCGAGATGACCCGCTCGCCCATCGCGCAGTCGAAGACCTCGTAGTGCTCGGTCTTCAGACCCGGCGCTCCGACGACGTTGCCGTGCTCGGCGATGTGGGCGACGATCGCCTCGACCTGCTCCGGCTGGTAGCCCAGGCGCTTGAGCGCCCGCGGCACGGTGCCGTTGACGATCTGCATCGAGCCGCCGCCGACCAGCTTCTTGAACTTGACCAGGGCGAGGTCGGGCTCGACGCCGGTGGTGTCGCAGTCCATCATCAGGCCGATGGTGCCGGTCGGGGCGAGCACGGACGCCTGGGCGTTGCGGAAGCCGTTCTGCGCGCCGATGCGCAGCACGTCCTGCCAGGCCTCGGTGGCGGCGGCCCAGACCGGGGCGTCCAGGTCATCGACCGCGACGGCGGCGGCGTTGGCGTCCGCGTGCTGCCGCATGACCCGCTGGTGCGGGGCCGCGTTGCGGGCGTAGCCGTCGTACGGGCCGACCACGCCGGCGAGCTCGGCGCCGCGGCGGTAGGCGGTGCCGGTCATCAGCGAGGTGATGGCGCCGGCCAGGGCGCGGCCGCCCTCGCTGTCGTACGCGTGGCCGGTGGCCATCAGCAGGGCGCCGAGGTTGGCGTAGCCGATGCCGAGCTGGCGGTAGGCGCGGGTGGTCTCGCCGATCTTCTCGGTGGGGAAGTCGGCGAAGCAGATGGAGATGTCCATCGCGGTGATGACCAGCTCGACGACCTTGGCGAAGCGCTCGGCGTCGAAGCCCTGCCCACCGTTGGACGCGGTGTCGTCGCGCAGGAACTTCATCAGGTTGAGCGAGGCGAGGTTGCAGCTGGAGTTGTCCAGGTGCATGTACTCGGAGCAGGGGTTGGACGCGTTGATACGGCCGGACTCCGGGCAGGTGTGCCAGTGGTTGATCGTCGAGTCGTACTGGATGCCCGGGTCGGCGCAGGCCCAGGCGGCCTCGGCCATCTTGCGGAAGAGCTTCTTCGCGTCGACGGTCTCGATGACCTCGCCGGTCATCCGGGCGCGCAGGCCGAACTCGGTGCCGTTCTCGACGGCGGTCATGAACTCGTCGGAGACCCGGACGGAGTTGTTGGCGTTCTGGTACTGGACGGAGGTGATGTCGTCCCCGCCGAGATCCATGTCGAAGCCCGCGTCGCGCAGGGCGCGGATCTTCTCCTCCTCCTTCACCTTGGTCTCGATGAAGGCCTCGACGTCGGGGTGGTCCACGTCCAGCACGACCATCTTGGCCGCGCGACGGGTGGCGCCGCCCGACTTGATGGTGCCGGCGGAGGCGTCGGCGCCGCGCATGAAGGAGACCGGGCCGGAGGCGTTGCCGCCGGAGGAGAGCAGTTCCTTGCTGGAGCGGATCCGGGAGAGGTTCAGGCCGGCGCCGGAGCCGCCCTTGAAGATCATGCCCTCTTCCTTGTACCAGTCGAGGATCGACTCCATGGAGTCGTCGACGGCCAGGATGAAGCAGGCGCTGACCTGCTGCGGCTGCTTGGTGCCGACGTTGAACCAGACCGGCGAGTTGAAGCTGAACACCTGGTGGAGGAGGGCGTGCGTCAGCTCGTGCTCGAAGATCTCGGCGTCGTCGGGGGTGGCGAAGTAGCCGTGCTTCTCACCGGCGGCGCGGTAGGTGAGCACCACGCGGTCGATGATCTGCTTGAGGCTCCACTCGCGCTGCGGGGTGCCCACCGCGCCGCGGAAGTACTTGGAGGTGACGATGTTCACCGCGTTGACCGACCAGAAGGCCGGGAACTCCACGCCACGCTGCTCGAAGTTGATCGAGCCGTCGCGCCAGTTGGTCATGACGACGTCGCGGCGCTCCCAGCTGACCTCGTCGTAGGGGTGGACGCCAGGGGTGGTGTAGATGCGCTCCATCCGCAGACCGCCCTTGGGGGCCTTGGCGGCACCCTTCGTGGCCTTGTCGGACTTCGACCCGCGTGCGGAACCGCTCGTCGTGTCTGTCACTTCTTCTCCTCCTCCTGGGCAAACGCCCTGAGCACCCCATTGCTTCCGGGTGCCCGTTCGCTCTTCCTGGTGTGCGGGCAGGCCGGAGTCGCCGGTCGCTCACGCACGGTCTGTAGTGTTCTGCGCGCCGATTTCGGGCGTGCGTGGTCCCCGCGGGGCCCGGTTGTGCTGCTGGGGTGGTGCTACGGGTCGGTCTGGTGCTGGGTGCTGCCGCTAGGGCGCGGCCGCGGGGGCCGGCACGGGCGCGGTGTCCTCCGTGGCGAAGGGCCGCTCCGTGCGGAGCTCGGCGATGGCCGCCTCGAAGTCCTCGAGTCCGTCGTACGCCCGGTACACGCTGGCGAAGCGCAGGTAGGCGACGACGTCGAGGTCCTTGAGTGGACCGAGTATGGCCAGCCCGACGTCGTGCGTCGAGAGCTCGGCACTGCCGCTGGCGCGTACGCACTCCTCGACCCGCTGGCCGAGCTGGGCGAGGGCGTCCTCGGTGACCGGACGGCCCTGGCAGGCCTTACGGACGCCGGAGATGACCTTCTCCCGGGAGAACGGCTCGGTGACGCCGCTGCGCTTGATGACCATCAGCGCTGCCGTTTCCACCGTGGTGAATCGGCGGCTGCAGTCGGGGCACTGCCGGCGACGGCGGATCGAGCTGCCGTCATCGGTGGTGCGGCTGTCGACGACGCGACTGTCGGAGTGCCGGCAGAAGGGGCAGTGCACCTGAGGAGTCCCTCCCTGGCGTGACGTGCGGACCGGTCGAGTCTATGCGATGAGAGCCCGGCTTCGACAACCCGACCGGGCGGCCAACCACAACTTGTGGGCTCCGGGGAGCACTGTAGCCACTAGATCTAGGTCTTTGAGGGAGGCTCGACCCCAGGCGTGTCGACACGGATTAGACTGCGTGAGTCGAACATTTAATCGATGTACAACAAAGCCTTGATCGAGTCAGTCAACTCCCGAATAATTCACTCGAACGTGTGTTTGGCGCAACCTTTCGATAGGCGGTGCCGTTGGGCTGGAAAAGGGGAGGACATCCGTCGAGAGGGGCCGCCGTGAACACGATCGAAAGCAACACCATCCCGGTGCAGGAACACTCCCAGCTCAAGGTGGGGCAGCGCACCACAATCCAGCAGAGTGTGGACCACAGCATGGACCGTAGCGAAGAACACCGCCTCGTCGGCCAGGCCGCCGCCACGGGCCGCGTCCCCGACCAGGTGCTCGAGCACTCCCCGATCCCGGACGACGGCCTCGGCCAGCAGACCCCCACCCGCTCCCTCCCGGGCCGCCCGCCCGGCATCCGCACCGACGAGGCCGGGCTGACAGAACGCCAGCGCCGGGTCATCGAGGTCATCAGGGACTCGGTCCAGCGCCGCGGATACCCGCCGAGCATGCGTGAGATCGGCCAGGCCGTCGGCCTGTCCAGCACCTCCTCCGTCGCCCACCAGCTGATGGCCCTGGAGCGCAAGGGCTTCCTGCGCCGGGACCCACACCGCCCGCGCGCCTACGAGGTGCGCGGTGTCGAGGTGGCCCGCCCCAACACCGCCGAGACGGCCGGCCGGCCCTCCACCTCCTACGTGCCGCTGGTCGGCCGGATCGCCGCCGGCGGTCCGATCCTGGCCGAGCAGACCGTCGAGGACGTCTTCCCGCTCCCCCGTCAGCTGGTCGGTGAGGGGGAGCTCTTCGCGCTCACCGTACGCGGCGACTCGATGATCGAGGCCGCCATCTGCGACGGCGACTGGGTCACCGTCCGCCGCCAGCCGGTCGCCGAGAACGGTGACATCGTGGCCGCGATGATCGACGGCGAAGCGACCGTCAAGCGGCTCAAGCGGGAGGACGGCCGGATCTGGCTGATGCCGCACAACCCGGCGTACGAGCCCATCAACGGCGACAACGCGACCATCCTCGGCAAGGTGGTCGCCGTCCTGCGCCGCCTCTGACGCCCCCGCAGCCGCAGCCGGCTGCACCGCGCGGCCGCTCCCCGGCCGCCGGCTGATGGCTCAGCCCTGGTGGTCGGGCCCCAAGCTCGGGCCTGGAACTCAGGCTGTACGTCAGCCGAACCTCGGCTGAGGCCAAGCCGAGACCCCAGATGAAGGGGGCTCCCGCGGTTCGTCCCGCCGGAGCCCCCTCTGTCGTTCCCGACCGCGCCTCGGCCGTGAGCCGGGCCTTGGCCGGCCCGGCTCACGCGCGCCTGGCCACCGGCCGGGGCTCCGGCGCCGAGGCGTCGATGGCGGCCAGCGAGCGGCGCACCTGGTTGCGATCGGTGGTGTACCAGAACTCCGGCATCGAGGAGCGGAAGAAGCCGCCGTAGCGGGCCGTCGCCAGCCGCGGGTCCAGCACCGCGACCACTCCCCGGTCGTCCGCCGCCCGCACCAGTCGGCCCGCGCCCTGCGCCATCAGCAGCGCCGCATGGGTGGCCGCGACGGCCATGAAGCCGTTGCCGCCCGCCTCCTCCACGGCCTTCTGCCTGGCACTCATCAGGGGGTCGTCGGGGCGCGGGAACGGAATGCGGTCCATCACCACCAACTGGCAGGCGGAGCCGGGCACATCGACGCCCTGCCAGAGCGAGAGCGTGCCGAACAGGCAGGTCTCGGGCTCGGCGGCGAACTCCCGGATCAACTCACCCAGGGTGTCCTCGCCCTGGAGCAGGATCCGGTTGTCCAGGCGCTCGCGCAGCGCCTCGGCCGCCGCCTGGGCGGCCCGCATCGAGGAGAACAGCCCGAGCGTACGGCCGCCCGCCGCACCGATCAGCTCCGTCAGCTCGTCCAGCATCTCCGGCCGGTCGGGCTCCCGCCCCGGCGGCGGCAGGTGCCTGGCGACGTACAGGATGCCCTGCTTGGGGTAGGCGAACGGCGAGCCGACGTCGATCCCGCGCCAGTACGGCGGGATGTCCTCGCCCTGCTCGGGCGCGGGCTCCTGCGGGGCGCGCTCGTCCGGCAGCCGGCCCTCCCCCGGCAGCCCGACCGAGGCGGCCACCCCGTTGAAGTCCCCGCCGAGCTTGAGGGTGGCCGAGGTGAGCACCACCGAGCGCTCCCGGTAGAGGTTCTCCCGCAGCAGCCCGGAGACGCTCAGCGGGGCGACCCGCAGCGAGGCCGTGCCCAGGCCGAAGCGGTCGCTGCGCTCGATCCACACCACGTCGTACGCGGACTCCGACAGCAGCCGGTCGGCCGTCTCGTGCAGCGTCTCGGCGGAGGCCATCGCCTGCTTGCGCACCGCGTCCTCGTCGGTGAGCGCCTTGTCCCTGGTCTCGCCCAGCGAGGTGATCACCTGCCGGGCGGCGTCCCGGATCGCGGTGACGGCGTAGCCGAGGTACTCGGGCAACTCCTCGACCCGGCCGGGCTGGGCCGTCTCCATCAGGCCGTGGTAGCTCTCGGCGGCGGCCTGCAGCGCGTCCACGGCCTTCTCGTTGGCCAGCCTGGCTGCCCGCTTCACCGCCCGGTTGACGGAGCCCACCGTCAGCTCGGCGGTGGCCGCGCCCGTCACCCGGTTCACCAGCTCGTGCGCCTCGTCGACGATCAGCAGCTCGTGCTCCGGCAGCACCGGCGCGCCCTCGATCGAGTCGATCGCCAGCATCGCGTGGTTGGTGACCACCACGTCCGCCAGCTTGGCCCGCTCGCGGGCCTTCTCGGCGAAGCACTCCTGGCCGTACGCGCACCTGGAGGCGCCCAGGCACTCCTTGGAGGTGACGGAGAGCTGCGCCCAGGCCTTGTCGGAGACGCCGGGGCTCAGGTCGTCGCGGTCCCCCGTCTCGCTCTCGTCGGCCCATTCGCGCAGCCGCAGGACGTCCTGGCCGAGCTTGCCCGTCGGGCCGCCGAGGGCGTCGACCGGGTCGAACAGGCCCTCACCCTCCTCACTCGGGGTGCCCTCGTGCGCGCGGTGCAGGCAGAGGTAGTTGGAGCGGCCCTTGAGCATCGCGAACAGCGGGCGGCGGCGCAGCACCGGGTGCAGCGCCTCGACGGTGCGCGGCAAGTCCCGCTCCACCAGCTGGCGCTGGAGCGCGAGGGTGGCCGTGGCGACCACCACCCGGTCGCCGTGCGCGAGCGCGGGCACCAGGTACGCGAGGGACTTGCCGGTGCCGGTGCCGGCCTGGACGAGCAGATGCTCGCCGTGCTCGACGGCGTCGGCCACGGCCTCGGCCATCCGGACCTGGCCGGGCCGCTCGACGCCGCCGACGGCGGCCACCGCCGCGTGCAGCAGCTCGGGAAGGCGGGCCCGGCCGGTGGCGGCGGGCGCTGCGTCGGCGTCGTCGCCGGGCAGCTGCTGGGGTTCGGAGTCGTTCGTCATGACGCTCCCACCCTACGGCGCGGTGGTGACAATCCGGCCCCTTCCCCGTTCTCCGGCCGGGGGCACCGCCCCCGGCATCGCCGCCAGCACGCCGGGGTGCAGTGCGTTCTCGACCTGGCCGTGCACGGCGGCGTGCGGACGGTGGGGGCGGTCCCGGTAGCCGTCGAGCAGCAGCCGGTTGCGGTTGAGGCAGAGCCGGTCGATGGCCGGGCTGAACAGGTCGAACAGCTCGAAGCGCTCGGCCAGCTCGGGGAACCGGGCCTGGTGGCGCAGGATCTCGGCGCGCAGCAGCGCCCAGAACTCGGCCTCCGACAGGGCGAGCTGCTGTTCGAGCAGCGGCGCGAGATAGCGGTAGACACCGATGAAGAGCCCGGAATGCAGGAACTGGCAGAGGAAGTCCGGCGGATCGCGCAGCAGCACGCCGCTGATCTCCGGGGGGAGGTCGCGCAGCTCCGGCAGGTCCTGGTCGCTGAGGTTCACATCGTCGACGAAGTCCTTGACGGCGAGGCGCACCGGGACGTCGTCGGCGTCGAACACCACGATGGCGTTCTCACCGTGCGGGGAGAAGACCGTGCCGTAGCGGTAGAGGAAGTGCAGCAGCGGCGGCAGCATGGCGGCGAACAGCCGGGCCACCCAGCGGGCGGGGCTCAGGCCGGAGCGGGTGATCAGCTCGGCGGCCAGCGCGCGGCCGTCCGAGCCGGTCTGGAGCAGCGCGGCCAGCGTGCGGGCCCGCTCGCCGGGGTCGAGGAAGGGGCCGAGCGGCTCACGCCAGATCGCGCCGAGCAGTTCCTTGTACTGGTAGGGCGTCTCGGGCAGCTCCCGGTACAGCGGATGGTCGACCGTGACGGAGGCGATCTCGCCGAGCAGGATGACCCGGCACTCGTCGCGCAGGAACGAATCTCCGTCCCGCACCCCGTGGATCCAGCGGGTCACGGCGGGGGCGGCGAGCGTGCGCTCGGTGGGCAGGCCACGCCAGACCAGGGTGTTGAGGATCGCCAGCGGCAGCTTGACGGTGCAGCGTTCGGGCCGGGTGATGTTGAAGAAGGAACGGATGGACTGCTGCGGGAGTCTCAGGTCGCCGTCACAGGGCAGTGGGACGATCTCGCCGCTCGCGATCCAGGGGGCGAACAGCGGCACCACGGTCTCGTCCCACTGCCAGGGGTGGACGGGCAGCAGCAGGTACTCCTCGGCGGCGTCGCCGAGCACCGCGCGCAGCGCGTCGGGGTCGTCCAGTTCCCGCCGGTAGAGCAGTTCGGGTCGCTCCAGGCCGGGCACGCCGCGGTAGCTGGCGAGCCGGCGGTGGACGGCGATCCAGGGCAGCGGCCGGGGCGTACGGGCCTCCGGTGACCAGCGGGCGGCGTCGGTGGCGGAGAAGCCGAGCCGGCCCTTGTTGGGGACGATCCACGGGTGGCCGCCCTGGCGGCCCTCCAGGTCGGTGTGGCTGAGGTCGGCGAGTTCGGCGGCGGTCGGCGCGGTGGCGAGCTGGTGGGCGTCGGCGAGCAGGGTCGCGGTGAGCTCGCGGACGAGGTGCCCGGTGGTGTCGCCGCCGAGGCCGAGGCGGTGCCTGGCGTACTGGACGAAGCGCAGCGGGTCCAGGCCGTCCTCGCGGGTGCAGCTGATCGACGCCGGGTCGACCTGCCAGCTGCCGTAGGCGCCGCGGCGGGCGGCGAACCGGTAGTCGGCGGCGCCGGGCAGGACGAGGCGGTAGCCGGTCCGGCCCGCGCCGAAGGCGGACGGGCCTGGCGCGGACGGGCTGGGGGACGCCGCGTCCTCGCCGGTCGGCTCGGGGGTGATCAGCTCCTCGTAGGCGAACTCGCCGAGCATCTTGGCCAGCATGGCCCGGCCGGCCCGCTGCCAGTGCTCCGGGGTGAGCTGCGGGGGCAGGTACAGCGCTGGCTCAGCGGCTGGCGGCTGCTGCACGGTTCCACTCCTGGGGTCGCGGAAGGCCTGCGGCGGTGGCCGCGGGGCTTCCGGGGGTCGCGGGGGTTCCGGTGATCACGGAGGCTCCGGCCGGCCCGGGATCGCCGGGTGGCACGGATGTTCCGCTTGGCACGGGGGCGCCGACGGTTACGGCAGGTGGGGCGGGTTGGGCAGATGAGGCGGGCGCGGCAGGTGCGGCCGCTCGGGCCGGTGGTCCCGGCTGCGCGGGCGGGGCGAAGCTCGTCCAGGCGGTGCGGCCCGGCAGCCGGTGGATCCGCCGGCCGGTCACGGCGTTGAGGATGACGGCGGCCCGGTGGGCGCCGAGCCCGAGGTCGGGCGTGCCGACGCCGTGCGTGTGCAGTTCGGCGTTCTGGACGTACAGCCCGCCGGTCAGCTCGGGCCTGGTGGCGACGCGGTGGTCGAGGTCGACCTGGTAGCGGCCGGCCTCGTCCCAGTCGATCAGGTCCGCCAGCGGTTCCAGCGCGGCCGGCCGGGCGGCCCGGTACCCCGTGGCGAGCACCACCGCATCCGTACGCAGCACGTGCTCGGCGCCGGAGTCGGTGTGCCGGCAGCGCAGTTCGAGGCCGCCGCACGGGCCGGCCGTGGCATCGGTGACGGCCGTGCCGGGGGTGATCTCGATGGTGTCCTCGGCCTGCGGGCGGCCGATGGTCCGCTCGTACAGGTGGTCGTGGATCTCGGCGAGGGTCTCGGCGCTGGCCGCCTTGTGCAGCTGCCACTGGGCGGCGACCAGCTCGTCCCGGACGGCGCCCGGCAGGCCGTGGAAGTAGCGGGTGTAGTCGGGGGTGAAGTGCTCCAGGCCGAGCTTGGAGTACTCCATCGGGGCGAGCGCGCGGGTGCGGGTGAGCCAGCGCAGCCGGGTGCCGTCGCCACCGCGCCCGCGCAGCAGGTCGAGGAAGACCTCGGCGCCGGACTGGCCCGAGCCGACCACGGTGATGTCCCCGGCGCCGTCCAGCGAGCGGCGGCGCTCCAGGTGGTCGGCCGAGTGCCAGACCCGCGGGTGGCCCTCCAGCGCGGCGAAGGCCTGCGGGCGCACCGGCCGGGTGCCGACGCCCAGCACGACGTTGCGGGCGGTGACGGCCGTCGTGGCGCCGGTGGCGGTGTCCCGCAGCTCGGCCCGGAAGAGGCCGCCGGCCTGGTCCAGGGCCGTCACCTCGGTGCCGAACCGGCAGCCGGGCAGGCGTTCGGCCGCCCACCGGCAGTAGTGGTCGTACTCGCGGCGCGGCAGCTGGAACCGTTCGGCGAAGTAGAAGGGGAAGAGCCGGTCCTGCTCGCGCAGGTAGTTGAGGAAGGACCACGGGTTGGTGGGGTCGACCAGGGAGACCAGGTCCGCCAGGAAGGGCACCTGCATCCTGGCGCCCTCGACCAGCATGCCCGGGTGCCAGCGGAACTCCGGCCGGGCGTCGCAGAACAGCGTGCACAGACCGGCGACCTGGTCCGCCAACGCCGCGAGCGAGAGGTTGAACGGGCCGATGCCGACGCCGAGCAGGTCGTAGGTCTCGCCAGGGGGATTGTCCGTGGGGAGGGGCATGAGGAAGAGGGTGTCCTAGGGGAGAGGCAGCGGGTCTTGCCCCCGCTGACGGTTCGCGCGCGGGTCGTCCTGGCCCGGACGGGCCGGGCGTGCGTCGGCCGCGCGCGGGTCGGCGGGGCCCGGGACGGCCCGGCGTGGGCGGATCATCAGGGCGGCGCGCTTGGTCGGCAGGTCCAGCTCCGCTGCGACGTGGAAGCCCGCCCGTTCGAAGGCCCGGACGGAGGGCAGGTTGCGCACGTCCGGCTCGGCGACCACGCGGCGGCAGCGCGGGCGGACGTCGAGGATCCGCTCGGCCAGCGCGGCGAGCAGCGTGCTGCCCAGGCCCCGGCCGCGGGCCCGGCTCGGGCCCAGCAGCAGGTGGACCCCCGTGTCGTGCGGCCGGGCCGGGTAGTGCCTGGCCAGCGGGTCGAGGTCGGCCCGGTAGACCTCCCAGTAGCTCATCGGGGTGCCGTCCAGCAGGCCCAGGCAGGGCACGCTGCGGCCGTCGCCGTCGAGTTGCTCGCGCAGGTGCTGCTCGGTGGTGGCGGGCGGCCCGTCGAGCTCCCAGAACGCGGCCACCTCCGGATCGTTCATCCAGTCGACGAGCAGGGGCAGGTCGGCGGGCAGGCGCACCGGGCGCAGCCGGAAGTCGCCCGCGTCGGTCGGCATGGTGCCCCAGCGGGCGATGCCGTCCAGCAGGTCGGCGGGGCCGCGGGGCGCGGCGATCCGCGCCCGGGTGCCGGCGGCCGGCCTCATACGGCGGCCACCGGGTTGGGGATGTCGACGTACACCGACTGGGTGGCGACCGGGCCCACCAGCTCGTCCATGCCGTGCAGCCGGGTCAACAGGTTGGCCTTGCAGGGCAGGGACGGCGAGTCCAGCAGCCGGGCCGGCAGTGCCGATCCGGTGGCCGCCACCCGTGGCCCGGCCAGGAACCGGCGCAGGGCCGCCAGCAGCACCGTCTCGTCGGCCAGGCGCTGCGAGCCGAACGCCCCGATCAGGCCGAGCACGTGGTTGATCCCGAGGTAGTAGACGAAGTGGTGGTCGACCACCTCGTCCTCGACGAAGGTGTCGCTGGCCGATCCGATGCCCGGCAGCCGGGCGTCCAGCCGCTCGGCCCAGCTACGGCGGAAGTAGTAGCCCTGGTTGTCGCGGTAGCGCCCGCCGACCGGCCAGCCCTCGGCGTCCAGCAGCACCAGGCTGTTCTGCTGGTGGGCCTCGACCGCGATGCCGGCCCGGCCGTCCAGCCACAGCACGGGCAGGACGACGGCGTCCAGGTAGCGCAGGAACCACTCGGTGGCGACGGTGGGCAGCGGGCGGCCGCAGCGCGCCGCCAGGGTGCGCAGGGTGTCCCCCAGTTGGGACGACGGCTGGGCGGGCGGCTGCTCGCGGCCGTCGCCCAGTGGCCGCTCCGCCACCAGTCCGGCGACGCAGAGCGCGCGCTCGTCCGGGCCGAACGGCTGCCGGCGCAGGACGGTGTCCAGGCCGCTCGGGTCGGTGCCGGCCGGGAGGTCGACGCCGATCCAGGCGGGGTCGCGGACGATGTCGAAGCCCGGGTGCGCGGCCCGCCACTCGGTGCCGAGGCCGGACTCCAGGAGGCGGTGCACCTCCAGGCCGCGGTGCAGCTCCTTGCGCAGGTTCTCCCGGCGGGAGTTGGTGATCCGAAGGCCCAGCGAGAGCTTGAGCATCCACGGACTGCCGGGCCGGCAGACCGTACGGACGGAGGAGGTGGGGTGCCAGGGCCGGCCGTGCGGGCCCAGGTCGTGCAGCCGGCCGGCGGCGAGCAGGCCGGCGACGGCGGGGCGCAGCGCGAGCTCGCGGGCCTGCCAGGGGTGCAGGGGCAGCGCGGCGGTGCCGGGCGGGAGCAGGCCGGGTGCGCCGAGCAGCCGGGCGGTGATCGTCTCGGCGCTCTCGGGCAGCGCGGATCCGGTGGCGAGCAGCTCGCGGTCGACCGCGTACCAGTGGAGTTGGAAGGAGCCGTGCAGCTCCGGGGAGTAGGCGGCGCTCTGCGCGGGTCCGAGCCCGTCGCGGCTCTTGGGGGTGGGGTGCAGCGGGTGGCCGAGCAGCAGGGCCTGCTCGGCGTTGAGGAAGGGGGAGGCCGGCCGCGCTCCGGCCTGCCTGCGGTAGGCCAGGATGTCGGTGGTCCGGATCACCGAGTCGGCGACCCGGGCCGTCAGGTCGGCGATCCGGCCGGGGTCGGGCCGGTCGGCGGCGGCCGCGGCGAGCAGCGCGGCCACGGTGACCGGGTCCACCGGGGCGCCGTCGGCGCCGTCGGCGCCGGCGAGGGTGGCGGCGCCGAAGCGGTGCCACCCGCAGGGGGACCAGTGCCGGACGGACGTGGTCAGGCGGGCCGCGCCGCCGAGCACCGGGATGTGCAGCTGCCCGTCCGTCCCCGGGGTCGCGCCGGTCTCCCGGGCCCAGCAGCGCAGCAGGTTCTCCAGGGCGGCGTGCTCGGCGGCGATGGCCGGATCGGGATGCAGCAACCGGTCCAGCTGCACCGGCTCCGGCCTGGCCGGCGCCGGCAGGGTGTGCCCGGCCTGGGCCGACGGGCACGGGGCGGCGGGCGGGGCTCCGGTGAGGGCGGTGCTCAAGGCTGCTCCTTGGGGCGCTGGGGACTGCGCGGCGGCGGCGGACCGCTCGGCGGGCGGATCTCGTCGGGGCCTCAGGTAAGGGTTACCTATCCCTGACGGGTGATCACAAGGACGGCTCACTCGTTGGAGTGGAAGACCAGCGGTTCCTCACCCGCAGGAGGGAAGTTCGCCCTCGTCCGGCGCGGCAGCGGGCCGCCGATCACGGCCGCGCTCGGTCGCCCGTCACGAAGTGATGACTGTCGCTCAGGGACCGCAACCAGGGGGCCACCACCCTCGTCCTGATGGCCAATGGGAGAATCGCAGGGTGCAGCAGCCGCGGATGGTGCCGCGGAAGCGAAGGATCAGGGGGAAGCGCAGCTCATGTCATCGATCCGCCGATCAGTCGACCGCGTGCAGGGGGCGGCCTCCGGGTCGGTCCGCGCGCGTCGTACCGCAGTCGGCGCGGCCGTCGCCGCCGCTGTCCTCCTGACCGCGTCCGCCTGCGGACCCGACGACCCGAGCGGCTCGAAGGCGGCTCCACCGCCGAGCGCCACCCCGGCCGCCGCGACCGGCTCCGCAACCTCCGGCGGCGGTGTGATCGGCGGTCTGACGCTGCCTTCGGGCATCCCCACCAGCCTGCTGGAGGGTCTCCCCAAGAACTGGGAGGACCTCAAGAAGTGGCGGTTCGAGGACTGGGACAGCTGGGCGTCCAAGCACGTCTTCAACAACCCGGTGATCAAGGACTTCTGGAACCCGGACAAGATGGGCGACTCCAAGCCGGCCGAGCCCGCGCCGCCGACGGCCGCGCCGGCCAAGGAGGACGGTGTCACCGACCCCGAGCCCGCCCCGGTCAAGGCCGCCGCGGTGCCCCGCCCGTACACCAAGCAGCCGTCCGGCAAGGTCTTCTTCAGCGCGGAGGGTGGCCGCGGCAACTGCTCGGCCACCGTGATCGCCGACCCGGCGCACCCGGGCAAGAGCAACCTGGTCTGGACGGCCGGCCACTGCGTGCACGCAGGCAAGGGCGGCGACTTCTTCAAGGACCTGGTCTTCATACCGGCGTACAACAACTCGGGCGCCTCCAGCGGCGGCAAGAAGGCGACGCTGGACAAGCTGGCACCGCTGGGCACCTGGTGGGCCGACAAGGTGGTGCCCTCGCCGCAGTGGACGGCCGAGGGCGGCCCAAGCGGTGACGCCGCCAGCCAGTACGACTTCGCCATCATGCGGGTGCACAACCAGAACGGCGGCGGCAAGTCCCTGGAGGAGACGGTCGGCTCGGCCGTGCCGGTCTGGTTCGACGCCCCGCGCGACAAGATCACCATCACGGCCCAGGGCTACCCGCTCGTCAAACCGTTCGACGGGCAGGAGCTCTACAAGTGCGACGGGGGCAAGCCGTCCCGGCTCTCGTTCGACGCCAAGCGGCCCTCGATGCACACCATCGGCTGCGACATGACCCAGGGCTCCAGCGGTGGCGGCTGGTTCGCCACCATGCCGGACGGCAAGACCGCGCTGGTCAGCAACACGTCGATCGGCACGTCGGAGCACACCTCGCTGAGCGGCCCGTACCTGGAGACCGTCGCCAAGCAGGCGCTCGACTACATCTCGAAGAAGTAGCGGGCACACCCGCCGACTTTCCGGCACCGGGAGACCAATCCGCGCACGCCGCGCGTACGAAGTACCACCAACCCGAGCAGCATCGACCGACGACGACCAAACGGGGAACGGACACCATGTCAGCCAACAGCCGTAGCAGTTCGATCAGCAAGCGCTCCGCGATCGCCTCCGCCGCACTGCTGACCGCACTGTCGCTCACGGCGACCGCCTGCGGGCCGGACAACGCCGAGCAGAGCACGGACGTCGCCGGAGGCGCGGCCACCGCCGCCGCTGACGCCACCTCGACCGGTCAGCCGGGCGCCGGCCTGCCGACCAGCCTCCAGGACCTGGCGAACTGGAAGCTCGACGACTGGGCCAAGTTCGTCAACGAGAACGTCTTCAACAACGACGTCGTCCAGGGCTTCTGGAACCTCACGAAGATGGAGAACGCCAAGGGCATGCCCGCCCCGGCCGCCAAGTCGGCCGGCGCCGCCGCGCAGAAGGACCAGTTCCCGGCCGCCATCCCGGCCAAGCCGGTGGCACACCCGTACAGCCCGAGCACCGCCGTGGTCGGCAAGATCTTCATGACCACCCCGGAGGGCGACTCGATGTGCTCCGGCACCGTGGTGAGCGACCCGCAGCACCCCGGCAAGAGCAACCTGGTCTACACGGCCGCGCACTGCCTGCACAAGGGCGGCGGCGGGTCGTTCTACAAGGACATCACCTTCGTGCCGTCCTACAACAAGAACGGCCAGGCCAGCAGGGGCAAGCAGTACACCGAGGAGCAGGTCTCCCCGTACGGCCGCTGGAAGGCCACCTCCGCCATGGTCTCGCCGACCTGGGTGAAGGAGACCGGCGTCGGCGCCCACAACCAGTACGACTACGGCATCCTCAAGGTCGTGAACGAGGCCGGCGGCGGCAAGTCGCTGGAGGAGACCATCGGCGGCTCGGTCCCGATCTGGTTCAACGCCCCGCGCGACCAGGTCACCACCGCCTTCTCCTACGGCTACCCGGCCGACCGTCCGTTCGACGGCATGGAGCTCAACCACTGCGACTCGACCACCAAGCCGGCCGGCATCGTCTACGACAAGTCCCGCCCGCCGATGTACGTCATCGGCTGCACCATGACGGGTGGCTCCAGCGGCGGCGGCTGGTTCATCAACAAGGACGGCAAGGCCAACCTGATCAGCGTCAACTCGATCGGTGACGACCCGGCCACCTGGATGGCGGGCCCGGCGCTGCTGGACAACGCCAAGGGCGCCTTCGACTACTTCGCCAAGAGCGCCAAGTAGTCGCGCGGAGCACACCGGCCCACCGGACTCCGGCATGCCGACGGCCGCGGGCCCCGATCTCTCCCGAGATCGGGGCCCGCGGCCGTTACGTGGACCGCCCGCTCAGCCCTGGGTCACCACGGCGTAGCGCTCCAGCTCGGCCGCCAGCTCCGCCGCCACCTTGGCGCGCAGCAGGGTGCCCTCACCGGTGTGCTCGGTGGAGAGCAGCTCACCCTCCGCGTGCACCCGGGAGACCAGGTCTCCCCTGGTGTACGGCACCAGGGCCGCCAGCTCGATGGCGGGGCGCGGCAGCTCCTCGTCGATGAGCTTCAGCAGCTCCTCGATGCCCAGGCCGCTGCGGGCCGACACCACGATGGCGTGCGGCTCGCGGCGCAGCAGGCGCTGAAGGACGTGCGGGTCGGCGGCGTCCGCCTTGTTGATCACCACGATCTCCGGCACGTTCTGTGCGTCGACCGAGACGATCACCTCGCGGACGGCCGCCAGCTGCGTCTCCGGCTCGGGGTGCGAGCCGTCCACCACGTGCAGGATGAGGTCCGCGTCGGCGACCTCCTCCATGGTCGAGCGGAACGCCTCGACCAGGTGGTGCGGCAGGTGCCGGACGAACCCGACCGTGTCGGCCAGGGTGTACACCCGGCCGCTGGGGGTCTGCGCCCGGCGGACGGTCGGGTCCAGGGTGGCGAACAGCGAGTTCTCCACCAGGACGCCGGCGCCGGTGAGCCGGTTCAGCAGGGAGGACTTGCCGGCGTTGGTGTAGCCGGCGATGGCCACCGACGGCACCTGGTGGCGCTTGCGCTCCTGGCGCTTGGTGTCGCGGCCCTTCTTCATGTCGGCGATCTCCTTGCGGAGCTTCGCCATCTTCTCGCGGATCCGGCGCCGGTCGGTCTCGATCTTGGTCTCACCGGGACCACGGGTCGCCATGCCGCCGCCGGAGGAGCCGGAGCCGCCACCACCCATCTGCCGGGAGAGCGACTGACCCCAGCCGCGCAGCCGGGGCAGCATGTACTGCATCTGGGCCAGTGAGACCTGTGCCTTGCCCTCGCGGGACTTGGCGTGCTGGGCGAAGATGTCCAGGATCAGGGCCGTCCGGTCGACGACCTTGACCTTGACGACGTCCTCCAGCTGGATCAGCTGGCCGGGGGTGAGCTCACCGTCGCAGACCACGGTGTCGGCGCCGGTGGAGGCGACGATGTCGCGCAGCTCCCGCGCCTTGCCGGAGCCGATGTAGGTGGCGGCGTCGGGCTTGTCACGGCGCTGGATCACGCCGTCCAGCACCTCGGAGCCGGCGGTCTCGGCGAGCGCGGCGAGCTCGGCCAGCGAGTTCTCCGCCTCCTCGACGGTGCCGTCCGTCCAGACGCCGACGAGCACCACACGCTCCAGACGGAGCTGGCGGTACTCGACCTCGGTGACGTCCTGGAGTTCGGTGGAGAGTCCGGCGACACGGCGAAGCGCTGCACGCTCACTCCGGTCGTACTGGTCGCCGTCGTAGTGGTTGCCGAGGTCCTCGTCGATGGCCGCGAGGTCCTCGTCCATCAGGGCTTCCGCCCGGAGGTTGCCGACGCGCCGGGTGGCGTCCTCGGCCTGGTCGCGGGTGTCGAACGTGGAGGTCATTCTGTCCTTTGGCTAGCTGGTAAGGGTGGCCAGTGTGGGACCGTGTCGGACGGCCCGCACATGGAGTCTGCCCAGCTGCCGGCCCGTTCACCGTACGGGCGGGGAATGAGCTACCCCTCGGGACCGCGGGTGCCACTGACACTTCTGTGATCAGAGAACGCCGCGGACCGGCCGTGAATTCCCCATGATGGTCGCACGCCCGGCCCAAGCCGGTCATCCTCATTTCCACCGCCGCTCCCACCGCCGGATCGCGGCGCCGCCGCACCCGGCCCCGGCCGCGGCTCGGCCTGCGGCTCGCTCTGCGGCTCGCCCGGCGGCGCGGGCTGCGGCCGGCAGACGTCGTACACGCCGGAGACCCGCAGCATCGCGCGCATCACCACCGGCAGCGCCGCGGCGGCCGGCAGCTCGATGGTGTAGGTGTGCCGGACCCGGAGCTCCTGAGGGGGCTCGACGTCCGCCGAGATGATCCCGACCCCCTCGGCGGACATCGCGGCGGTGAGGTCGGCCAGCAGCCGGGGGCGGTTGAGCGCCTCCGCGCGCAGCGTCACCCGGTACCCCGAGGGCGGCGCCGCGTCCGGCACCCAGGAGAGGGTGAGCGGGCCGCGGCCGGCCTCCCGCATCCGCTCCCCTGCCGGGCAGGACGCCCGGTGGACGGCCACCGAGCCGCCGCGGATCAGGTAGCCCGTCACCTCGTCCGGCGGCACCGGCGTGCAGCAGCGGGCCAGCCGCACGGGCGCCCCGGGAAACGCGGGGACGGCCACCGGCGCCGCCCCGCGACGGGCGCTCGGCGGCGGCGGGGGAAGCGGCTGGTCGGCCGAGCGACCGGTGTGCACCACGGGCGCCCCGGCGGGATGGTCCGCCAGCCAGCGCTCGATCGCCAGCCGCGCGCCGGGCGTGCGCGCGTGCGCTAGCCACTCCGGCACCGGGCCGGACAGCCCCGTCTCGGTGAGGATGCCCAGCACATCGCCGTCCCGCAGGACGGTGGACAGCGCCGTCAGCCGGCCGTTGACGCGGGCACCGATACATCGGTGCCCGGTCTCCTCCCCCAGCAGGTACGCGGCGTCCACGCAGCTGGCTCCGGCGCGCAGCTGAAGCGTCTCGCCACCCTCCGTCACCACGGTGATCTCGCGGTCTCCGGAGAGATCGGCGGTGAGGGTGGACCAGAAGGCGTCCGGATCGGGGGTCTCCTGCTGCCACTCCAGCAGCCGGCTCAGCCACCCCGGGCGCGCCGGGTCGGTGCGGTCCAGCTCGTCACCGGCGCTCTGGCCGCCCGGCTGGTGCGGGTCGCCCAGCGCGACCACTCCCGTCTCGGCCACCCGGTGCATCTGCCGGGTGCGGACCAGCACCTCGATCACCTCGCCGCCCTCCGCCGTGACGGCGGTGTGCAGGGACTGGTAGAGGTTGAACTTGGGCGCCGCGACGAAGTCCTTGAACTCCCCCGGCAGCGGGAGCCAGCAGGTGTGCAGCTCACCGAGCACCGCGTAGCAGTCCGCGTTCTCCTCGACGACGACCAGCAGCCGGCCGAAGTCCGCCGGGTGCAGCCCCTGCGGGAGCCCGTCCGGGCCGGGCGCGGCGGAGCGCTTGAGCAGCACCCGGTGCACGGACACGCAGTGCCGGGGCCGCAGGGTGACCTCGGCGGCGATGCCCGCCTCCGCGAGCTGGCGCGACAGCGCGGCGGCGAACGGCTCCAGCAGCGCGTCGGGGACGGCCTCGTGGGCGGCGACCAGCGACCGCGCCCGGGCGTACTCCTCCGGATGGAGGGTGGCGAAGACGATGTCCTCCAGCTCCGTCTTCAGCACCTGGATGCCCAGCCGCTCGGCCAGCGGGATCAGTACGTCCCTGGTGACCTTGGCGATCCTCACCTGGCTGGCGGGCTTCATGTGACGGATCGTCCGCATGTTGTGCAACCGGTCGGCGAGCTTGATCACCATCACCCGGACGTCGTCCCCGGTGGCGACCAGCATCTTGCGGAAGGTCTCGGCCTCGGCGGCCGCGCCGAAGTCGACCTTCTCCAGCTTCGTCACACCGTCGACGAGATAGGCCACCTCGGGGCCGAAGTCCGCACTGACCTGATCGAGCGTCACCTCGGTGTCCTCCACGGTGTCGTGGAGCAGCGAGGCGACCAAGGTGGTGGTGCCGGCGCCGAGTTCGGCCAGGATCATGGTGACGGCCAGCGGGTGCGTGATGAACGCCTCGCCGCTCTTGCGGGTCTGGCCGCGGTGACTGGCCTCGGCGGTGCGGTACGCCCGGCTGAGCAGGCCCAGGTCCGCCTGGGGGTGGTGGCGGCGGTGCGCCTGGACGATCGGCTCGATGGCGTCGGGCACCGGCGCGCGGCCGGTCGCCAGCAGCGCCGCCCGGCCGGCCCGGCCCAGCGCGACCCGGCCCAGCCCGCCCAGCGGGCGCCTGGGTGCACCGGCCCGCTCGGCACCCGCGTGCCCGGCACTGAGCTGCCCTGTCCCGGGCTGCCCGGCTTCGATGGTCATCGGCACCTCCGGCAGCGATCACCGGAGCGACTCCCGACCCGGTGGTCCATGCTACCGAGCACAACACGTTCCGCGACGCGCTGCTTCCCAGCTGTCATCGAGATCACCCGATCGGGGGGATTCGCCACGGAACGAATTGGGCAAACCACCCCATCGCACCGGCCCCCGGGCCAGCCCCGGCAGCGATCCCGGGGCGGCGGGGGCGCCGTGGAGCCACGCCGCCGCCCCCGTGGCCCAGGCTCCGGGTCAGCAGGGCAGGGTTGCCAGCCAGCCCGGGTCGAGCACGCCGGCGCCGACGATGACGGCGGGGCCGGTCATCTCGACCCGGCCGTCCGGGTGCTCGGTGATGACCAGCCGGCCGCCCGGCACGTCGACCGTGTAGGTGACGGCCTCGCCCGTGACCGCCGGGTCGGCGCCGTCCCGGCGGGCCGTCGCGACGGCCACGGCGCAGGCGCCGGTGCCGCAGGAGCGGGTCTCCCCCGAGCCTCGCTCGTGCACCCGCATCGCGACGTGGCGCGGGCCGCGGTCCACCACGAACTCCACGTTGACGCCCTCGGGGTAGACCCCGGCCGGGCTGGTCAGCGGGGCGGTGAACAGGTCGCCGGCGTGGTCGAGGTCCTCGACGAAGGCGACCGCGTGCGGGTTGCCCATGTTGACGTTGCGGGCGGGCCAGCGCCGCTCCCCCACCGTCACCTGGATGTCCTCGGGCCCGGGCAGCGCGGCCCTGCCCATGTCGACGGTGACCCCACCGGGCGTGCCGTCGGCGGCGTCCTGCCCGACCTGCACCCGCAGCACCCCGGCCCGGGTGGCCACGGCGAGCGGGCCGGGTTCGGCCAGGCCCGCGTGCACCAGGTAGCGGGCGAAGACCCGCAGCCCGTTGCCGCACATCTCGGCGACGCTGCCGTCGGAGTTGCGGTAGTCCATGAACCACTCGGCCTCGCCGGCCAGCGCGGCGGCGGCCGGGTCGGCTGCGGAGCGCACCACGCGCAGCAGTCCGTCGCCGCCGATGCCCGCCCGCCGGTCGCACAGCGCCGCCACGGCCCGCGGGCCGAGGGTCAGCACGCCGTCCGGGTCGGGAAGGATGACGAAGTCGTTCTGGGTGCCGTGCCCCTTGAGGAAGGGGAGGCCGGCCTGCTGCACCGGGGATTCGCTCACGTCACCGATGGTACTGAGCCCGGACGGGGTCGGCGGGGGCGGTCCGCTGGGTGGTCGGCCGCGCGGGACGCGGTAGGGCTCGGCGGTGTCCGCCACCCGGCGGAGCGCGGACCACCCGGGTCCCGGCACGTCCCCCCTCGGCGGGCGCGTGGTCAGCCGACCGAACGCGAGGTCAGCCGCGCAGGTGCGCGACCCGCCAGACGGCGAGCGCGAGGGCGGCCAGGGCGATCAGGGTGTAGATCACGATGGCCCGCCAGCCGGCCCGGAGCCCGGAGCCGCGGCGGGGCAGTCCCGGCCACTTGTAACCCGCGTGCCGGGCGGCCATCGCACCCCAGCCGACCGAGGCGGCGGTGAGCAGCAGGCCGAGCATGCCGACCATCGGGCCGCCGTCACCGGAACCGAAGGCGAGCGGGAAGGCGAACATCAGGGAGCCGAGGGTGGCGAGCAGGGCGATCGGCAGCGTCTGCCACCAGCGGAGTCTGCGACGCGGGCGGATCTCCCGCTCGTGCACCACCCCGGCGGGGGCGTCCAGCGCGGGGAGCGCGATCGCGTAGCTGGACGGCGCGTCAAGGCCGGGCAGGATGGGCAGATCGGGCAGCTCCTCGCCGCCTGCGGCGGCGCCCGTCCGCTGCTCCGTCTCGGGGCCGGTACCCGTCGACACGCGGCCTCCCCTGACAGTTCGACACGAGTCCGGACTTGCGGCCGGTGCGGCAGGCCCGCGCGGCCGGCCACCATTGTCTCGATGATGGCATGTCCAGGGTGGCGGACAGGGCGCTCGGAGGGGTCGGCGGGTGATCCGTGGCCATGACGTGATCCGCCTGTAACCCCGGGTTCGTCCTGCACGGGAACCTGCGCGCGCAGCTGCACCGCCGATTGGCCGGATCTCGCCGTCCGCCGTGGCTAGATCTGATGGTGGATCAGCTCGAGTGAGCGTTCCAGCAGCTCCGCGGGGTCGGCACCGGCCGGGCGGGACAGCCAGTGGATGCGCTCGTCCCGGCGGAACCAGGACTCCTGGCGGCGGGCGAAGCGTTTGGTGGCCCGGACGGTCTCGGCGCGGGCCTCGTCCTCCGTGCAGTCGCCGGCGAAGTGGTCGAGCACCTGCTGGTAGCCGAGCGCCCTGGCGGCGGTGCGGCCCTCGCGCAGGCCGAGCTTCTCCAGCTCCCGCACCTCCTCCAGCAGCCCCGCCTGCCACATCCGGTCGACCCGCAGCGCGATCCGCTCGTCGAGTTCGGGCCGCGGGAGGGCGACGCCGATCTGCACGGCGTCGTACACGGCGGTGTTGCCGGGCAGATTGGCGGTGAACGGCTGCCCGGTGATCTCGATGACCTCCAGCGCGCGGACGATCCGGCGGCCGTTGCTGGTCAGGATGGCGGCGGCGGCGGCCGGGTCCAGGGCGGCCAGGCGCCGGTGAAGTTCGCCGGAGCCGGCCTCGGCGAGCTCGCCTTCCAGCCGGGCCCGGACGGCCGGGTCGGTGCCGGGGAACTCCATCTCGTCGATGGCCGCCCGCACGTACAGCCCGGAGCCGCCGACCAGCACCGGGGTGCGGCCCTCGGCGAGCAGCCGGTCGATCTCGGCGCGGGCCAGGCGCTGGTACTCGGCGACGCTGGCCGCCTCGGTCACCGGCCAGATGTCCAGCAGGTGGTGCGGGATGCCGGCCCGCTCGTCCATGGTGAGCTTGGCGGTGCCGATGTCCATGCCCCGGTAGAGCTGCATCGAGTCGGTGTTGATCACTTCGCCGCCGAGGCTGCGGGCGATGGCGACGGCCAGGTCGGACTTTCCGGCGGCGGTCGCGCCGACCACGGAGACGACGCGGGGCGGGGTGGGGAGGGAGCTGCTCACCCCACCAGTCTCCCAAAAGCGCGGCGGTGGCGGTCCGGCGCCCGCCGCAGTGGTCCGCGACGGGCGGACGGAGGGAGGATATGAGTGCTTTCACCTCTTTCGTCCCACACTCAACACTCTCCACGGCCGGCACTCCGGTGCCGGAGAGCATCGGCGCCGGGCGTCGCGAGGGTCGGGAATGGTGAAGGCGAGGAGCGCAAGCCGAGCGGGCGCAGGCGCCGGCCGTGAGCCGGCGCGGCGAGGGACAGGGAGTGGGCACCATGAACCTGAAGGACAACCTCAAGGTCAAGACCGGGGAACTGAAGGACAAGGCCAGCGAGCTCACCGACAGGCACAGCGAGCAGATCGAGCACGTGGTCGACAAGGCCGGCGAGGCCATCGACAAGGTCACCAAGGGCAAGTACAGCGAGAAGATCGAACACGGGACGAGCAAGGCCAAGGACGCCGTGGAGGACTTCGCGCACAGGTCACCGTCGCAGTCCCAGCCGCAGTCGCCCCGGGACGGGAACGGCCAGGGCCCGGCCTCCTGAGCGGGACGCCACCGGGGCCGTCGGCGGCCCGTCCGGTTCCTGCGGCTCCTGCGGCTCCTACGGCTCCTGACGCCAGGACGCGACGAAGTACCCGACACCGTACGGCGCGTCCTGGTAGCCGAGGCGTGCCCCGAGCCCGGCGCCCTCCGCGGCACCGGCCAGCACCTGCCAGGGCGCCCGGCCCTCGGCCAGCAGTTCGGCGGAGAGCGTGACGTCCAGCGCGGCCAGTGCGGCGAGGTCGGCCGCGCCGAGCGCGGCCGCGACGGCCTCGTCGTACGGCTGCGCGCGCTCGTCCAGGTAGCCGGGTGCCTTCAGCGAGCGGCAGGCGCTGCCGTCGCCCATCACCAGCAGCCCGACCCGGTCCGCCAGGCCGGCCAGGCCCGTGCCGAGGCCCAGCATCCGGTCGGCGGGGGCGTCCGCGGGGACGGCGCAGGCGTGCGTCGGCAGGGCCACGCCGGCGCGCTCCAGCAGCCAGGCGCCGACGGTCAGCGAGGGCGCCAGCTCCGGGCCCTCCACGCCGCCGGACGGCAGCCGGACGGCGAGTTCCACGCCGTACCGGTGGAAGGAGCCGGCCCCGCCCTCGGTCCAGACGTCAGGCTCCGGCCCGGTGCCCACCACCACGATCAGCTCGGGGCCCGCGGCGACCAGCTCGGCCACCGCCTCGGCGCAGGCCGCACGCAGCGGCTCCAGCTCCGGCGCCGCACCGGCGGCGACCTCCGGCACCAGCAGCGGCGGGCAGGGGCAGACGGCGGCGGCTACGAGCATGTCGATCACTCTATCCGCCGGCGGCCCCCGCCGGAGCGGCCCGCCACAGCGCGAGGGCGGGCATCGCGCACACGCTCCCCGCACACGCGCGACGGCCCGGTGGGGGCCTTCCCACCGGGCCGTCACAGCGCCTCGACCTGAGCGCCGAGTGTCAGTCCCCGCAGCAGGCGCCCGAGGGCGCGGCCGGGAGCGGCGCCGGGGCGCCGATGCCGGGCAGGCCCAGCAGCACGCCGGCCGGCTTGGCCGCCGGGGCGGCGTTGCGCTTCTCCCAGGCGTCGCCCGCCCGGGTCCGGCGGACGGCGAGGGTGGGGCCCTCGGCGAGCAGGTGGTGCGGCGCGGCGTAGGTGATCTCGACCGTCACCACGTCACCCGGCCGCACGGGCTCGGTCGGGCGGGTGAAGTGCACCAGCCGGTTGTCCGGCGCGCGGCCGGAGAGCCGGTCGGTGCGGTCGTCCTTCTTGCCCTCGCCCTCGGCGACCAGGATCTCCAGCGTCCGGCCGACCTGCTTCTTGTTCTCCTCCCAGGAGATCTCCTCCTGGAGGGCGATCAGCCGGTCATAGCGGGCCTGCACCACGGCCTTGGGGACCTGGTCCGCCATGTCGGCCGCCGGGGTGCCCGGGCGCTTGGAGTACTGGAAGGTGAAGGCGTTGGCGAAGCGCGCCTCGCGCACCACGTGCATGGTCTGCTCGAAGTCCTCCTCCGTCTCACCGGGGAAGCCCACGATGATGTCGGTGGAGATCGCGGCGTCCGGCATCGCCTCGCGGACCTTGCGGATGATCCCGAGGAAGCGCTCCTGCCGGTACGAGCGGCGCATCGCCTTCAGCACGGTGTCGGAGCCGGACTGCAACGGCATGTGCAGCTGGTGCATCACGTTCGGGGTCTCGGCCATCGCGGCGATCACGTCGTCGGTGAAGTCGCGCGGGTGCGGCGAGGTGAAGCGGATCCGCTCCAGGCCCTCGATCTGCCCGGCGGCCCGCAGCAGCTTGGAGAACGCCTCGCGGTCACCGAGGTCGGAGCCGTAGGAGTTCACGTTCTGCCCGAGCAGCGTCACCTCGATGACGCCCTCGTCCACCAGCGCCTCGATCTCGGCGAGGACGTCGCCGGGGCGGCGGTCCTCCTCCTTGCCGCGCAGCGCGGGCACGATGCAGAAGGTGCAGGTGTTGTTGCAGCCGACCGAGATCGCGACCCACGCGGCGTACGCGGACTCGCGGCGGGTGGGCAGGGTGGAGGGGAAGGTCTCCAGCGACTCCAGGATCTCGACCTGGGCCTGCTGCTCGACCCGGGCGCGCTCCAGCAGCGCCGGCAGGTGCCCGATGTTGTGGGTGCCGAAGACCACGTCGACCCACGGCGCCTTGCGCACGATGGTGTCGCGGTCCTTCTGGGCCAGGCAGCCGCCGACGGCGATCTGCATGCCCTTGTGGCGGGTCTTCACGGGCGCCAGCTGGCCGAGGTTGCCGTACAGCTTGTTGTCGGCGTTCTCACGCACCGCGCAGGTGTTGAAGACCACCAGGTCGGGGTCCCCGCCCTGGTCGGCCTTGACGTACCCGGCGTCCTCCAGCAGCCCGGACAGGCGCTCGGAGTCGTGGACGTTCATCTGGCAGCCGTACGTGACGACCTTGTAGCTCTTCAATCCGCTGTCACCGCTCACACAGACCAGGGTAAGGGCAGCGCGCACGGTGTTTTCGGCCGCGCCCACCCGACCGCCCACCCGGACCGGACCCTGCGCGCGGCCGCCGTGGGCCCGCGGCACTCCCGCCGGGCCCGTCGGCCTGGCACTATCCATCCATGGCCCGCTACCCACTCCCCTCCCGCGTCGGCGCCGCCGCTCGCGCCCTGGCACACAGCCGGCTGTGGCGTGCCGTGCTGGCGCTGGTCCTGGTCGCGGGCGCGCTGGGCGGCTGGTGGCTGTCCTCGGCGGGCTCCACGGACTACCCGAAGGGCGGGACGAGCCTTGCCACCGGCGGTAAGCGCGGGGTCTACGACCGGTACGGGCAGTTGCTCCAGGGCCAGCTGGCGGAGGCGATGCCCGGCGTGGAGCTGCGGCTGGACAACTCGCAGGGCTCGGTCGACAACCTGGAGCGGGTGACTTCGGGGAGCGACGACTTCGCGATGGCGACCGCCGACGCCGTGGCCGACTTCACCGGTCCCGGCCGGGACCGGCTCCGGGCGATCGCCCGGCTCTACGACGACTACCTCCAGCTGGTCGTCCCGGCCGACTCCCCGGTGACGAAGGCCGCCGACCTGCGGGGCCTGCGGGTCGGGGTCGGGCAGGAGCTGTCCGGCGTCAACCTGGTCACCAGACGGCTGCTGGCCTGTGCCGGGCTCGACCCGGACCACGACATCAAGCCCGCGATGCTCGGCGTCGCCCAGGCCGCCGACCAGCTGCGGGCCGGCAGCGTCGACGCGTTCTTCTGGTCCGGCGGGCTGCCCACCACCGCCCTGACGGACCTCTCCGAGCACTTCCGGATCCGGGTCGTGCCGCTCGGTGACCTCGCGGAGAACCTGCACCAGGTCGAGGGCGGCGGCACCGACGCCTACCGGGCCGCGACCATCCCCGAGAACACCTACCCGAACGCCGAGCCGAAGCAGTCGGTCTCCACCGTCGCGGTGCCGAACCTGCTGGTCACCCGGGACGACGTGGACACCGACCTGGTCCAGGGGATGACCAGGGCGGTGATCGACAGCCGTGACCGGATCGGCGCCCAGGTGCACGCCGCCCAGCTGGTGGACCTGCGCACCGCCGTCTACACCGACCCGCTCCCGCTGCACGAGGGCGCCCGGCGCTACTACCGCTCGGTCAAGCCCTGAAGCCTGCCTGACAACGAGGCCGCGCGCGGCAACGGCTACGAGCGGCACCGGACCAGGCGCGGCAGCAGGCTACGAGCGGAACCGGTCCGGCCGGTCCGGCCGCGGGACGGCCAGCGTGACGGCCAGCCCGGTCGGCTCGACCGGCGCGAAGGAGAGCTCACCGCCGCCCGCCAGCAGCAGGGTCCGGGCGATCGAGAGACCGAGCCCCGAGCCGTCCACGTTCTGGTGCCTGGGGCTGCGCCAGAACCGGTCCCCGACCCGGGCCAGCTCCTCCTCGGTCAGGCCCGGCCCCGCGTCGGAGACCGTCACCGCGACCTCATGGCGACGCACCGCGACCAGCAGCCGTACCCCGGAGCCGGACGGGGTGAACTTCAGCGCGTTGTCGAGCACCGCGTCGAGCGCGCTGCCGAAGCCGATCGGGTCGGCCATGCCGAGCGCCAGCGGCGGCCCCTCCCAGCCCAGCGCGACGCCGCGCTGGTCGGCCACCGGCCGCCAGGCGTCCAGCCGGGCCAGCACCAGCGCCGCGAGATCGGTGGGCTCCGGCTCGGGGCGGGCGTGCTCGGCGGTGGCCAGGCCCAGCAGGTCGTCCAGCACCCGAGCCAGCCGGGTGCCCTCCTCGCGGACGCCGCCGAGCTCCGCGTCGTGCCCCTCGGGCAGCTCCAGGCCCAGCAGCTCGACCCGCAGCAGCAGCGCGGCCAGCGGGTTGCGCAGCTGGTGCGAGGCGTCCGCCACGAACGCCCGCTGCTGGTCCAGGGCCTGCACCACATGGTCCGCCATGTCGTTGAACGAGCCTGCCAGGCGCTGGAGCTCGGGCGGGCCACCGGCGGGCGCCACCCGGGCGTTCATCCGGCCGGTGGCGATGTCGTGGGTGGCGCGGTCGAGCGTGCGGACGGGGCGCAGCACCCACTCCGTCAGCCTGGTCGCCAGCAGCACGGCGACGATCATCGCGGCCGCCTCGCCCGCCCCGATGAAGAGCCAGCGGTGCAGCACCCGGGCACGCAACGGGCCGGTGGGTGAGTCGGTGAGCACCACCGCGACCACGTCGCCGTCACGGACGACGGGCGCGGCGACGGCGAGCGTGCGGTCCGGGGTCCACGGCCAGGCCTGGCGCGGGTTGTGGCTGCGCCGCCCGGCCAGCGCCTCCTGGAAGGCCTGCGCCCCCGGGCCCTCCGTGGGTACGCGCCAGTTCTCGGGCGCGATGGCGATGGCGCTGCCGTCCCGGTAGAAGAGGCCGATCCGGACGCCGTACAGCTCGTGGTAGCGGGCGACCTCGGCGTGCAGGGCGTTGCGCCGGCTGACGTCGCCGGGGGCGGGTTCGGGCTGACCCTTGACGGCCGCGCCGGCCGTGGGCACGCCCTGGGTGGGCAGGTCCTGGGCGAAGCGGGCGGCGTCGTCGATCCGGTCGACCACCACCCTGCTCTGCTCGGCGGCCGCGACGGCGGCGGCCAGCGGCACGCCGAGGGCGGCCAGCACGCAGGCCATCAGGGAGAGCAGGATGCCGAGCAGGCGGGTGCGCACGAGCGGTCAGATCTCCGGGGTGGCCGGCGGCGGGTCGGCCGGGTCGGCCGGCGGCCGGGGGGTCTGCGGGGACTCGGGGATCAGGCGGTAGCCGACGCCGCGCACGGCCTCGACGAGGCCGGGCAGCGCCAGCTTGGTGCGCAGCGAGCCGATGTGCACCTCCAGTGTGCGGCCGTTGCCCTCCCAGCCGCTGCGCCAGACCTCGCTGAAGATCTGCTCCCGCCGGTAGACCACGCCCGGGCTCTGTGCGAGCAGCGCGAGCAGGTCGAACTCCTTGCGGGTGAGCGGGACGTCCCGGCCGTCCACGCTGACCCGGCGGCGCTCGCGGTCGATCCGGATGCCGCGGGACTCCAGCGGGCCCCTGGGTGGGGGTACGTCGTCGGTGGCGGCCGGGGCGGCCACGGCGGCGGGCGCCGCGCCACGGCGGGCGACGGCGTGGATCCGGGCCAGCAGCTCGCCCATGTCGTACGGCTTGGTGACGTAGTCGTCGGCGCCAAGGTTGAGGCCGTGGATACGGGATCGGATGTCGGCGCGTGCGGTGACCATGATCACGGGCACGCCGCTGCCCGCCCTGATCCGGCTGCACACCTCGAAGCCGTCGCGGTCGGGCAGCCCGAGGTCGAGCAGCACCACGCGGTAGGGCTCGTTGCCGTCGGGCACCAGGGCGTCCAGCGCCTCGTGCCCGCTGCGGGCGTGCCTGACCTGGAAGCCGTGCCGGCCCAGCACCGCGACCAGCGCCGCTGCCACGCGCTCGTCGTCCTCGACGAGGAGCAGTCGCATCCTTACCTCCTTCCCGCAGAGTCCCGCCGGGGGCCTCCCCGGACCTGCGCAGTATGAACCAGCCAGTATGGGCCAGCGGACGGTGCGGCGCCAGGCTGCGCCACCGCGCGGGCGCCACAGGGACCGCTCGCACCCGTACGACTTCCCAGCGCGACGAGGCCGGACACCCGGCCGGGGCCGCCCGGTGGACCTCCGGGAACGCTCACGTGGCCGGATCGTGATCCTCAAGTTCCGCTCAGATCGGCTGACGTGGCGTCGTCACCCCTTCTATGGTCGCGGCACCGGGGGCTGCGAGCTCCGCCGGCTCCAGGCCCCCGGTACCCGGGACCGCATCACCAGCACTGCCGCCCAAGGGAGTTCGCCCGGGGCCGACACGAGGGAGCAAGGCGCGATGTTGGACAAGACCGTGACCGACTCGACCGCCTCCCCCAGCCCGCTGGTGGTACTGAACGGCGTCAATAAGCACTTCGGTGCGCTGCACGTGCTCCAGGACGTCAATCTGGAGATCGCGCAGGGCGAGGTCGTGGTGCTCATCGGCCCCTCCGGTTCGGGCAAGTCGACCCTGTGCCGCACGATCAACCGGCTGGAGACGATCGACTCCGGCACGATCACCATCGACGGCCGCCCGCTGCCCGCCGAGGGCAAGGAGCTGGCCAGGCTCCGCGCCGAGGTCGGGATGGTGTTCCAGAGCTTCAACCTGTTCGCGCACAAGACCGTGCTGCAGAACGTGGTGCTCGGCCAGGTCAAGGTGCGCAAGGTGCCCCGTGAGGAGGCCGAGGCCAAGGCCCGCGAGCTGCTGGAGCGGGTCGGGGTGGGCGCGCAGGCCGACAAGTTCCCTGCGCAGCTCTCCGGCGGCCAGCAGCAGCGCGTGGCGATCGCCCGCGCGCTGGCGATGAACCCGAAGGTGATGCTCTTCGACGAGCCGACCTCGGCGCTCGACCCCGAGATGATCAACGAGGTGCTCGAGGTGATGCGCCAGCTCGCCGCCGACGGCATGACGATGGTCGTCGTCACGCACGAGATGGGCTTCGCCCGCTCCGCGGCCAACCGCGTGCTCTTCATGGCGGACGGCCGCATCGTCGAGGAGAACACCCCCGAGGCCTTCTTCACGGCGCCGCGCAGCGACCGCGCCAAGGACTTCCTCTCGAAGATCCTCCAGCACTGACAGCGGAGTTGACCCGGTATCAGTGTGCCGGCGACGGCCGGGCGCATCGACGCGCCCGCCGGCCTTCGCACGCAACCTCACCCACCCAGCGCCCGGTCGACCCGGGGCACCGCCCGAGGAGAGCAACCCATGAGGACTCGTCGCACCATCGCCGTAGCGCTCTGTGCCGTCGCGCTGACCGCCACCGCCGCCTGCGGCAAGAGCGGTTCGCCCGGTGACGCCGCGGCCGACGGCGCCAGCGGTGCCCCGCAGCTGCCGACGTACCCGGTGAAGACCGACGTCAAGCTGGAGGGCTCGAAGACCTTCGCGGACGCCAAGGCCGCCGGCCACCTGACCATCGGCGCCAAGTCCGACCAGCCCTTCCTCGGCTTCCAGGACCTGACCAACAACACCCGCAGCGGCTTCGACATCGAGATCGCCAAGATGATCGCCGCCGACCTCGGCTTCAGCCCCGACCAGATCACGTGGCAGACGCTGGTCTCCTCGCAGCGCGAGCCCTCCATCGCCAAGGGCCAGATCGACTACTACGTCGGCACCTACAGCATCAGCGACGAGCGCAAGAAGTCGATCTCCTTCGCCGGCCCCTACTACGTCGCGGGCCAGGACTTGCTGGTGGCCAAGGACAACACCACCATCACCGGCCCGGAGTCCACCAAGGACAAGAACGTCTGCACCGCGACCGGCTCCACCTCGATCAAGAACATCGAGAAGTACGGCCCCAAGATCACCCAGTTCGACGGCTACTCGGCCTGCGTGGAGAAGCTGCTCAGCGGCGAGGTCGACGCGGTCACCACCGACGACGCGATCCTCAAGGGCTTCGCCTCCAAGTTCAAGGGCAAGCTCAAGGTCGTCGGGCAGCCGTTCCACCCGGAGAGCTACGGCGTCGGCCTGAACAAGGACGACAAGGTGCTCCGCGACGCCATCAACGACGCCATCAAGGCCCACCAGGACAACGGTGACTGGAAGAAGGCCTACGACGCGACGCTCGGCCTGTCCGGTTCGGCCGCGCCCCAGGTCCCGGCGCTCGACCGCTACTGATCCGCACCCGACCACCCCTTAGATCCGAGAGGAGGGCCGCCGGATGGGCATACTGTCCGAGAATGGCAACTTCGCGCTGTTCCGCGACGGTTTCCTGCAGACCATCGAGCTCAGCGCTCTCAGCGCACTGCTCGCCATCGTGCTGGGCACCCTGCTGGCGGCCTTCCGCGTCTCCCCCGTCCCGGCGCTGCGCGCGTTCGGGACGGGGTGGGTCACCATCTTCCGCAACACCCCGCTCACCCTGCTGTTCTTCGCCGTCGAGTTCGGCCTGCCGCAGCTGGGCGTGCACCTGAGCCACCTCACCTTCGCGGTGTTCGCGCTCGGCTTCTACACCGCCAGCTTCGTCTGCGAGGTGCTGCGCTCGGGCATCAACACCGTTCCGATGGGCCAGGCGGAGGCGGCCCGCAGCCTGGGCATGAGCTTCGGCCAGACCCTGGGCCTGGTGGTGCTGCCACAGGCGGCCCGTACCGTCCTCGCGCCGATGAGCAGCGTGTTCATCGCGCTGCCGAGGAACTCGGCGATCGCCGGCGCGTTCAGCGTGCCCGAGCTGTTCCACGTGCAGGCGACCCTGTCGGAGCGGGGCTACTCGATCTTCGCGATCTTCTTCTGGGTGGCCCTCGCCTACCTGACGATCAGCGCCGTCGTCGGCCTGCTCTTCCGCATCCTGGAAACTCAACTGGCGGTGGCCCGATGAGCAGCACCTCCGTCCGCCCGGCCCCGGCCAGCGTCCTGTACGACGCCCCCGGCCCGCGCGCCCGCACCCGCTACCGGATCGCCGGCGTGGTCGCCGTCCTCGGCATCGCCGCCCTGCTCTGGTACGTCCTCCACAGCCTGAGCAGCAACGGCCAGTTCGACGCCGGGCTCTGGGACATCTTCCAGTACACCAACGTCCAGCAGAAGATCGTCGACGGCCTGCTCTCCACCCTGCAGGCGTTCGGCCTGGCCGCCGTGTTCTCGCTGGTCCTCGGCGCCCTGCTGGCCGCCGGGCGGCTCTCCGACCACCAGCCGCTGCGCTGGGCGTGCACCGCGATCGTGCAGTTCTTCCGGGCGATGCCGCTGCTGATCCTGATCGTGGCGCTGTACTACGCGTACTTCATCAAGACCCCGATGTGGGCGCTGGTGCTCGGGCTGACCCTGTACAACGGCTGCGTGCAGGCCGAGATCATCCGGTCGGGTGTCAACGCCGTGCCGCGCGGGCAGAGCGAGGCCGCGTTCGCCCTGGGCCTGCGCAAGAGCCAGGTGATGGCCACCATCCTGGTGCCGCAGGCCGTCCGCTCGATGCTGCCGGCGATCATCGGCCAGATGGTCGTCACCCTCAAGGACACCTCGCTCGGCTACATCATCACCTACAGCGAGCTGCTGTACATCGGCAAGCAGATCGCCACCCAGCCGACCAACTCCGCGGGCTTCCCCTACATCCCGGTGGTCCTGGTGATCACACCGATCTACATCGTGATGTGCCTGCTGCTCACCGCTCTCGCCCGCTGGATCGAGGCGCGCGGACGACGCGGCGCGAACCGGCGTACACCGGCCGCTGCTTGACGGGCACGCAGGTGATCTGTTGCATTGCTCTTCGTGACACCACCCGGGACCATCCTCGCGGCATATGACGACCCATCGGGCCGGGCGTCGTCCTGCCCACGCTCGGAGGTCCTGCCGTGGACCCGGTGATCGTGGTCGGGGCCGGGCCGGTCGGCCTGGCCCTGGCCCTCGCGCTCGCCCGGCACGAGGTGCCGAGCATCATCCTGGACGAGGGCAGCGGCCTGTGCCCCGAGGGCCCCCGCAGCCTCGTCCTGGGCACCGACGGCGCCGCCTTCCTCACCCGTCTCGGCTACACCCGCGCCACCTCCGACGCCGCCCGCTGGGACAGCTTCACCATCTGGCGCCGCCGCCAGGAGGTGCTGCGCATCGGTCTCGACGGGACGCCCGTCCTGCACCTGCCCCAGCACCGCCTCCAGCGCGGCCTGCGGGACGCCCTCACCGCGACCCCGCTGATCAAGCTGGTACCGCTCAGCCGGGTCACCGAGCTCGAACAGGACCGCGACGGCGTCAGCGTGCGCACCCGACACACCCAGGACGGCACCGAGACCTGGTGGCGCGGCAGCCACCTGGTGGGCTGCGACGGCGCGCGCTCCACCGTCCGCAAGCTCCTCAAGATCCGCTTCCCCGGCCGCCCCGCCGTCGACCGGCACGCCGTCGCCACCGTCCGGGTCGACCTCCCCTTCGCCGGCGAGGCCAGGCTGCACCGCGAGCCCCCGTGGCGCGGCGACCGCGAGGCCTCCGCCCGCCCGCTGCCCGACGGCCTCTGGCGCCTGGACTGGCGGCTGCCCCCCGGCCGGCCCACCCCCGCCGAACCCGTCGACCCGCATGCCACCTGGCCCGGCATCGTCACCGGCGACACCCTGCTCGCCCGGGTGAAAGCCACCCTCACCGGCTGGTGCGGCGAACTCCCCCGCTACGAGCTGCTGGCCGCCGCCGACCACACCGCGCAGCAGCGCCTGGCCGCCCGGTTCCGCAGCGGCCGCTGCTTCCTCGCCGGCGACGCCGCCCACCTGCACGGCGCCCTCGGCATGCAGAACCTCGCCGACGGCCTGCGGGACGCCGACAACCTCGCCTGGCGCCTGGCCCTCGCCTGGCACCTTCCCCCTGCCTCCGGCCGGGGGGACCCCCATCTCGCTTCGCGCGGCGGCGGATCCCTGCTGGACGGCTACGAGTCCGAACGCCGCGGCGCGGTCGGCGCCCGGCTGCGCGCCGTCGACCAGACCATGCCCCTGCTGCGGCCCCTGCGCGGCTGGCAGGCCACCCGCCGCGCCCTGCTCACCGGCTCGTTCCGCAAGCACGCGACCCTGCTCGCCCACGGCCAGCTGGGCACCGGCCGGTTCGGCGGCGCCCCGGCGTACCCGGCCGCGCCCTCCGGCGTACCCGGGCGCGTGCCGGTGCAGCGGGGCAGCGGCCGGGGCACCTCGCTCACCGAGCTGCTCCCCGCCACCGCACCCGGCGTCCTGGTGTCCGACGTCCCCGTCGTCACCATGGACGGCGACGCCGACCTCCTGCACGCCCGCCTCGGTGCGACCTTCCTGCTGCTGCTGGTCGCGCCGGGCACCGCGGTCTGGTCCTCCCAGCACTGGCTGGGCGCCGGCCTGATGCCCCGCCTGGCGGAGGTCGCCCGCGCCCTGCCCGTGCCCGCCGAAGTGCTGGTCACCGAGGACTACCCGACCGCCGGCCCGCACACCGTGCTGCTCATCCGGCCCGACGGCCACCTGGTCGGCGTCACCGACGGCTGCCGCGCGGACGACCTCCAGTCCCTCGCCGACGGCGCCCGCGGCGGGCCGACCTCGCTCACCGCCTCGGCGCCGAGCCAGACGCCGGAGCACAGCACCCCGGAGCCCGCCGCCTGACCTCGCCCGCCCGAGCCGACCGGGACGGCCGGGACGGCGCGCGGGCGTCAGGCCCGGCAGTCATCACGGCGGGTCATCACGGCGGGTCAGGGCAGCAGGTCAGGGCAGCAGGTCAACGCGCCACCTCGGTCGCCCGGCTCTCCCGCACCACGGTGATCCGGATCTGCCCGGGGTACGTCAGCTCCCGCGCCACCTGCCGGGCCACCTCCCGGGCGATCACCCGCGCCCCGAGGTCGTCCACCACCTCCGGCTGCACCATCACCCGTACCTCCCGCCCCGCCTGCATCGCGAACACCTTCGCCACCCCGTCGTGCGCCCCCGCGATCTCCTCCAGCCGCTCCAGCCGGCGCACATACGTCTCCAGCGACTCCCGCCGCGCCCCCGGCCGCCCGCCCGAGCAGGCGTCCGCGGCCTGCGTCAGCACCGCCTCCACCGTCCGCGGCTCGACCTCGCCGTGGTGCGCCGCTATCGCGTGCACCACCTCCGCCGACTCGCCGTGCCGGCGCGCGAAGTCCGCCCCCACCGCGGCGTGACTGCCCTCGGCCTCGTGCGTCAGCGCCTTGCCGATGTCGTGCAGCAGCGCCGCGCGCCGCACCAGCTCGGCGTCCACCCCCAGCTCCGCCGCCATCATCCCGGCGATGTGCGCCGACTCCACCAGGTGTCCGAGCACGTTCTGCCCGTACGACGTCCGGTACTTGAGCGTTCCCAGCGTCCGGACCAGCTCCGGCGCCATCTCGCCGGCCCCGGCGGCCAGCAGCGCGTCCTCCCCGGCCCGGACGCAGAGCCGCTCGATCTCCGCCCGGCTGCGCCCGTGCACCTCCTCGATCCGCACCGGGTGGATCCGCCCGTCCGCGACCAGGGTCTCCAGGGTCAGCCGGGCCGCCTCCCGCCGCACCGGGTCGAAGCAGGAGAGCTGCACCGACTCCGGGGTGTCGTCGACGATCAGGTTCACTCCCGTCACCGCCTCGAAGGCTCGGATGTTGCGGCCCTCGCGCCCGATGATCCGGCCCTTCATGTCCTCGCCGGGCAGCCGGAAGAGCGACACCACCGTCTCCGCGGTCTGCTCGCTCGCCACCCGCTGGATCGCCCCCGCCACGATCTCCCGAGCGCGCTGCTCCCCCTCGGCCTTGGCGCTGCGCTCGATCTCACGGACGGCCACGGCCGCCTCGCGCCTGGCCTCGCCCGCCACCTCCCGCACCAGCTCGGCCCGGGCCAGCTCCGCGCTCAGCCCGGCGGCCCGCTCCAGCGCCGCCGTGCGCTGCGCCGCCAGTGTGTGGATCTCCTCCCTGGCCAGCCTCAGCTCCGACGCGCGTTCGGCGAGTTCGGCCTCTTGGGCGCGCAGCCGCCCGAGCTCCTCGGCGAGCCGCTCCTCCCGCCGGTCCAGCTCGGCCTTCAGCTGCGCGGCCTGCGCCTCGGCCCAGGCCCGCGCCTGGGCGGCCTCGGCCGTGGCCCGGCGCTGGGCGGCCTGCAACCGGCGGATCATCAGCCAGGTCAGCCCGAGGACGACGACGAGGACGACGGCCAGCAGCAGGGAGGCGACCGATCCGGTGCCTGCGGCGATCCTCATCCAGCCCACTCCCCGTCCCTGCGCGCTCTGCTGTTACGGCGGTGAGCGGCCTGCCGGGGCGTGTGACGCCGACCGGTGAGACTCTCTCAGCCTCGACAGCGGGGCCTTCGGCAGGTGGAGCAAGCCGCACGGGACCAGCGGTGACCGGCTCCGGGCGTGACTCCCCGAGGTGTGATCGACATGGTCCCTCACTGATTGCGAGGCTAAGCGCAGGTTACGAAACGGTCAAGATGCGACCGGGAGTTGACCTCCGGCCGGACTGACCGGGTGTCATCACGGCCCGTCCGGGCCACCGAACCCGTCGTCCTCCTCGCCCAGCGCCTCCCGGACGACCCGGAAGGCCAGCCCCTCGGAGTATCCCCGCCGGGCCAGCATCCCCACCAGCCGGCGTGTCCTGGCCTGCCGCTCCAGCCCGCGGGTGGCCCGCAGCTTGCGCTCCACCAGCGCGCGGGCGGCCTCCGCCTCGTCCTCCGCACCGAGCTGGGACACCGCCTGCTCCACCAGCTCCCCCGCCACCCCCCGGGTCCGCAGCTCCTGCGCCAGCGCGCGGCGGGCCAGCCCCCGTACGGCGTGCCGGGACTCGACCCAGGCCTCGGCGAAGGCCGCGTCGTCGATCAGCCCGACCTCCTCGTAGCGGTCGAGCACCTCCTCGGCCACCTCGTCCGGGATCTCGCGCGTGCGCAGCGCGTCCGCGAGCTGTTTGCGGGTCTTGGCCGTGCCGGTGAGCATCCGCAGGCAGATGTCCCTGGCCCGGGCCGCCGGGTCGGTGCTCTCGGCGGGCGGGGCTGCCCCGGCCGCGCGCCCCCGCCCACCCGCCACGCCCTCACCCCGCCCGGCGCGCCCGCGCCGACCGGCGCCCGCGGCCCCCCAGCCGTGCTCCGGTGTGCTCTGCCGGGCGGCCGGCTCCTGCCCGGACTCCCCCGGCCGTCCGCTCTCACGCTCCCCCTCCAGCGCGGAGCGGCGCCGCCGGCGGCCCGAGGGCAGCTCGGAGGCGGCCACGAGCTCGAACCCGAGCTCCGGGCTGCCGCCCCCGCCCCGGCCGTCGGTAACGAGGCCCTGCGCGGACCCTGGCTCACGTCCCGGCCCTGGCTCAGGTGCCGGCTCCGGCTCGGCGCACGCCGCGAACCAGTCCGGCGGCCCCCAGTCGCCGGACTCCCCCGTGCCCGGCGCCGAGGGCGTACCACCGGGGCCCGGACAGGAGATGTGCTCCTCACTGTCGTGCATCAAGGGCTCAGGCCTTGGCCGCCGCCGCCGTCTTCTTCGCCGCGGCCGTCTTGGCGGCGCTCGCGGCGATCGGCTTGGCGCCGCCCTCGGCCTCGGTGGCGGCCGGGGCCGCGCCCTCCTCCGGGGTGTCGGCCTTCGGGCCGATGCCCAGCTTCTGCTTGATCTTCTTCTCGATCTCGTCGGCGAGCTGCGGGTTGTCGCGCAGGAAGTTGCGCGCGTTCTCCTTGCCCTGGCCGAGCTGGTCGCCCTCGTAGGTGTACCAGGCGCCCGACTTGCGGATGAAGCCGTGCTCGACGCCCATGTCGATCAGGCCGCCCTCACGGCTGATGCCGATGCCGTAGAGGATGTCGAACTCGGCCTGCTTGAACGGCGCGGCGACCTTGTTCTTGACGACCTTGACGCGGGTGCGGTTACCGACCGCCTCGGTGCCGTCCTTGAGCGTCTCGATGCGGCGGATGTCCAGACGCACGGAGGCGTAGAACTTCAGCGCGCGGCCACCGGTCGTGGTCTCGGGCGAGCCGAACATCACGCCGATCTTCTCGCGGAGCTGGTTGATGAAGATGGCGGTGGTGTTCGACTGGTTCAGCGCACCGGCGATCTTCCGCAGCGCCTGGCTCATCAGGCGGGCCTGGAGACCGACGTGCGAGTCACCCATCTCGCCCTCGATCTCGGCGCGCGGCACCAGGGCCGCCACGGAGTCGATGATGATCAGGTCGACCGCGCCGGAGCGGATCAGCATGTCGGTGATCTCAAGGGCCTGCTCACCGGTGTCCGGCTGGCTGACCAGCAGGGCGTCGGTGTCGACACCGAGCTTCTTCGCGTAGTCCGGGTCGAGCGCGTGCTCGGCGTCCACGAACGCGACCGTGCCGCCGAGCCGCTGGGCGTTCGCGGCCGCGTGCAGGGTCAGCGTCGTCTTACCGGAGGACTCCGGGCCGTAGATCTCGATCACCCGGCCGCGCGGCAGCCCGCCGACGCCGAGGGCGACGTCCAGCGCCGTGGAGCCCGTCGGGATCACGTCGATCGGGGCGCGGGCCTGGTCGCCGAGGCGCATCACCGAGCCCTTGCCGAACTGCCGCTCAATCTGGGCGAGTGCGGTCTCAAGAGCCTTCTCGCGGTCCGTACCTGCCATGGCTTCCACCCTCGGGTTCTGTGCTGTGCGCTTCATCGTTCTCGACGCTAGCGCGTCCCACTGACAATCGGCCCCGACCGGGCTCAGCCTGTGGAGAACTCCTCGCCGGACAGTACAAAGAACAGGTGTTCGATTCAAGTTGGATCAAGCGGCCCGGGCTGCCCCCTCGCCCGGGCCGCCGGCGGCTCACTCCGGTCCGCGCCCACCGCCCGGGCCACGCCCGCCGCCCGGGCCACGCCCGCCGTCCGGTCCCCGCCCGAGCAGCCCCCGCAGTCGGCGCGCCGTCTGCCGCCGCCGCTCCCGCCGGGCCGCCCGCCGCTCCTCACCGCGGTCGATCCGCGGGTCGACCGCCACCTCGTACCTGCGCACGTAGGTGCCGACGAAGCCCTGGAGCGTCGCCGCGGCCGGGATGGCGATCAGCGCGCCGACCGCCCCGAGCAGGGCGGCCCCGGCGATCACCGAGCCGAAGGCCACCGCCGGGTGGACGTCCACCGTCCGCGCCGTGATCCGCGGATGCAACAGGTAGTTCTCGATCTGCTGGTAGACCACCACGAACACCAGCACCCAGAACGCGTCCACCGGCTGCACGGTGAGCGCGACCAGCACCGGCAGCGCTCCCGCCAGATAGGTGCCGATGGTGGGCACGAACTGCGACATCACCCCGACCCAGACCGCCAGCGCGGCCGCGTACGGCAGGTCGAGCAGGGCGAACATCACCCAGTGCGCGGCCGCCGAGACGACCGCCAGCAGTGCCCGGGAGTAGAGGTAGCCGCCGGTCTTGGCGAGCGCGATCTCCCACGCCCGCAGCACCTCGCCCTGCTTGGCCGGCGGCAGCAGCGAGCAGACCGTCCGGCGCACCCGCGGCCCGTCGGCGGTGAAGTAGAAGGTGAACAGGCCCACCGTGAAGAGCTTGAACAACCCGCCGATGAGCGTGCTGGAGACGCCCCAGACGTTGTCGGCGGCCTGCTGCGCGTAGGTCTCGATACTCCCGGAGTCCTTGAGCAGCTTCTGCTGGAGTTCGTCCAGCGACAGGTCCTGGTGGAAGGTCCGGTTGATCCAGCCGATCAGATTGTCGACCAGGTGCGGCAGGTCCCCGGCGATCTTCGCCACCTGGTCCACCAGCAGCGTGCCGAGCGCGGCCAGGAAGCCGCCGATGGCGACGGCCACCGTGACGAAGACCAGGAAGGTGCCGAGCCCCCGGCGCACCCCGCGCGCGGCCATCCGGTCGACCGCGGGCTCCATGGCCAGCGAGAGGAAGAAGGAGACCAGCAGCATCACGAAGAGGTCGATCAGCTGGCGGAAGGCCCAGTCGGCGAGCTTGAACACGCCGATCAGCAGCAGGGCCAGCACCATCGCCCTGGGCAGCCACGACGGCATCCCGGCGGCCCAGGAGCTCTGCCGCCGCTCGGGCGGCGGCCCGTCCTCCCCGTCCGGCGACCGGAGTACCTGGTCCGGATGCCCGCGTTCACAGCTGCTGACCATCCGCCCAGTCTCACCCATGCGTGCCCGGGGCCCGCCCACCGGACCCGGCCCGGGTGCGTCGGCCCCCTCGGCCCGCACCTCGGCGACGCCGGGGCCGGGGCCGCCCCCGTGCGCTCAGCGCAGCAGCGCCGAGACGCCCTGCGTCTCGCAAACCACCCGCCAGACGTCCTTGGCCTCCCAGCCGGCGTCCAGCGCCTGACGCACGGTGCGCCCGCCGAGTTCGCTCATCACGTGGTCGGACGCGAAGGACTCCGCGTACACCTCGCCGAAGTGCGCGTACATCCGCCGCCAGAACTCCGTCAGCCTCATGCCCACCATTATCCCGGACCCCCCAGGGCCGACCGCCCGTCCGGACAGCCGGCGGCCCGCCGGCCGGACGCGTCACGGCCGCCAGTCGGCCAGCTCCAACGCGTACTCCACCTCGCCGAACTCGCTGCCCTCGATCGGCTCCGGCCACCGGTCGTGGAAGGTCCGCACGTACCGCAGGCCCGCCTTCTCCATCACCCGCCGCGATCCGGTGTTGACCGCCATCGTGAACGCCACCACGCGCTTGACGCCGAGCTCGGTGAACCCCTTGTGGATGAGCGCGAGGGCTCCCTCGGTCGCGTAGCCGTGCCCCCAGGCCTCCCGGTTCAGCCGGTAGCCGAGTTCGACCTCCTCCGGGCTCCCGCCGTCGAGCGGCCGGAACTCGAACCAGCCGAGGAACCGCCCGCCCGCCAGCTCCTCGGCGGCCCACCAGCCGAGCGTCCCGTAGCGCCGGTAGTGATCCAGGTAGAGCGGGATGATCTCCCGCTCGACCGTGGCGCGGGTGGTGGCCAGGCCGCCGGTCAGATAGCGCATCACCTTGGGGTCGGCGTCCAGCTCGATCAGCGGGTTGGCGTCCGCCGCGGTGAACTGCCGCAGTCTCAGCCGGTCGGTGGTCAGGAATACCGTCATGCCCCGATCCTGGCGCACCGGCGCCCGCGCGGACCGGGATTCCGGCAGACCGCCTACGCTGTCCCGCCACCGCGCTGCCGTGCCACCCGTACCGGCCGCTCACCCGGACGGGCCCGCCACGCGCCTCAGCGCGGCAGCATCAGCGCACCGGCCCCGAAGTACTGCCGGTCCCCGCAGCCGGTCGGCCCGGGCGGGCAGCCGGCCGCCGCGGTGGCGGCGAGCAACGCGGCCAACTGCCCGGAGCCCCAGTCCGGGTGCTGCGCCGCCGCGACCGCCACCGCCCCGGTGACGTGCGCGGCGGCCATCGAGGTGCCGGCCAGCGCCGCGTACTGCCCGTCGGGCCAGTCGGAGACGATCGCGCCCTGCGGGCCGCCGTCCGGGCTGCCGCCGGGCGCGGCCAGCGAGATCCGCCCGCGGCCGAAGTTGGAGTAGCCGGACGGCTGGCCGTCGCGGTCCAGCGCGGTGACGGTCACCACGCCGGGCAGCTCGCCCGGGAGCCGGACGCACTCGGTGCCGACGTAGCGGGTCTGGGCCGGCCCTGAACTGCGGTCGTTGGGACTGCGCTCGTCCGTCCGGGGCGCGCCCAGGTCCTGGCCGTCGTTGCCGGCCGAGGCGACCACCACCGCGCCCCGGCGCTGGGCGTACTCCACGGCCCGGCCCACCGCCGTGGTGATCGCCGCCTGGTCGTGGTCCTCGGGGCAGTTGTACTTCCAGGGGTCGGCGAAGTAGCTGTTGTTGATCGCCTTGGCGCCGTGCCCGGCGGCCCAGAGCATGCCGCAGACGATGTTCTCCGCGTAGTACTGGCCGAGCGGGCCCAGCAGCCGGACGGCGGCGATCCGCACGCCGGGGGCGACGCCGCTGACGCCGTGCCCGTCCCTGGCGGCTCCGACGATCCCGGCCACGTGGGTGCCGTGCCCGCTCTCACTGACGCCCTGGTCGGGGCGCCAGGCGCCGGCCCGGGCGTCGGGACGCCCGTCGACGCAGGAGGCGGAGCTCTTCGGGTCGACGGCGGCCCGCAGATCGGGGTGGGTGTCGTCGACGCCGGAGTCGAGGACGGCGACCAGGACCTTGCGCAGCGAGTCGGGCGAGGGTGCGGCCGGGTCCGCGCTCGGGGAGCGCAGCAGGCCGGAGGAGTCGCCGGGCAGGGCGGCCTGGCCGACCATCGCGAGGTTCCAGGCGTCCTGCTCGCCCGGGTCGGGCAGCGTCGGGGTGGCCTCGTCACCGCCGTCGTCACCACCGGCCCGGCCACCGCCCCCACCGCCGGCGGCGCCCGCGCGGTCCGCCGAGTCACCGGTACCGAAGCTCCCTGCGCCGTCCAGCGGGCGCGGCGGGCCGGGCACCGGGCTCGTCCTGGTCGCCCCGACGGCGGCTATCCCCGGCCGGGCGCGGACCTTGTCGGCGAAGCCCCCGGTCGCGTACGCCAGGACGGCGCCGATCTGGGGGTAGTCCTGCACCACCTGACCGCCGGCGGCCCGCGCCTCGGCGCCGGCCAGTACGGCGCCCTCGCCGTCCGTCCGCTCGGCGAGCACCAGGTAGCTGAGGTAGGCGCGGCCGGGGCCGGCCACGTACGGGACGGCCCCGCCGAGCACCAGCGCCGTGAGCAGCATCGCGAGCAGCACACGGACAGGTCCGTTGCGGGGCCTGTTCGCCCCACCGGCGGCCAGGTGGTGCACCTGCTCCATCGCGCGGTCTCCGCTCGTCGGGTCCGCGGGCTCGGGCCCGCGGGACCACCGGTCTCAAGCATCACCATATGAGCGGACAGTCAGCTTTGCCCTTTATCTACCCTTCTGGACGGAAGCTACCTCTCCCGGACACAACCCATCGCCGGGCGCCCGCGTTGTCAGTGCCACCCGGCACCATGGGGGCATGGCGCGACGTACCCCCGGCCGACAGCCCGCCGACCCGCTGGAGCCCCCCGACCCGCTGGCCGGCTTCGCCCCGGCCACCAGGGCCTGGTTCACGGGTGCCTTCGACGCGCCCACCAACGCCCAGGCCGAGGCCTGGCTGGCGATCCAGCGGCAGGCGGACGTCCTGGTGGTGGCGCCCACCGGCTCCGGCAAGACCCTCGCCGCCTTCCTCTCCGCCCTCGACCGCCTCAGCAGCACCCCGCCCCCCGCCGATCCCAAGCACCGCTGCCGGGTCCTGTACATCTCCCCGCTCAAGGCCCTCGCGGTCGACGTGGAGCGGAACCTGCGCGGCCCGCTGGCCGGGCTGCGCCAGGCCGCCGTACGCCTGGGCCTGCCCGAGCCCGAGGTGCAGGTCGCGATCCGCTCCGGCGACACCCCGGCCGCCGACCGCCGCCGCTTCACCACCCACCCGCCGGACATCCTGATCACCACCCCCGAGTCACTGTTCCTGCTGCTCACCTCCGCCGCCAGGGAGGCGCTGCGCGGGATCGACACGGTGATCCTGGACGAGGTGCACGCCGTCGCGGGCACCAAGCGCGGCGCCCACCTCGCCCTCAGCCTGGAGCGGCTGGACGAGCTGCTGGACGTCCCCGCCCGCCGGATCGGCCTGTCGGCCACCGTCCGCCCGGTAGAGGAGGTGGCCCGCTTCCTGAGCCCGGTGCGCGGGGCCGAAATCGTCCAGCCCGCCTCCAGCAAGGAGTTCGACCTCTCCGTCGTCGTCCCCGTCGCCGACCTGGACGACCTGCCCGCCGCACCCGCCGACACCATCGACCCGGACCGGCCGGGGGCAGCCCCGGGGCGGTCCGGGGGCGCCTCCATCTGGCCGCACGTCGAGGAGCGGATCGTCGACCTCGTCCAGGCCCACCGCTCGACCATCGTCTTCGCCAACTCCCGCCGCCTCGCCGAGCGGCTCTGCAACCGCCTCAACGAGATCGCCCAGGAGCGGGAGAGCGGCACCGCCCTCCCCGAGGCGCACGCCCCCGCCGCCCTGATGGGCGGCTCCGGCGCCGCCAGGGGCGCCCCGCCCGTGCTGGCCCGCGCGCACCACGGCTCCGTCTCCAAGGAGCAGCGCGCCCTGGTCGAGGAGGAGCTCAAGGCCGGCCGGCTGCCCGCCGTGGTCGCCACCTCCAGCCTGGAGCTGGGCATCGACATGGGCGCCGTCGAGCTGGTCGTCCAGGTCGAGTCGCCGCCCTCCGTCGCCTCCGGCCTGCAACGCGTGGGCCGGGCCGGCCACCAGGTCGGCGCCGTGTCCACCGGCGTGTTCTTCCCCAAGTACCGGGGAGACCTCGTGCAGTCCGCCGTGGTCACCGAGCGGATGCGCGGCGGGCTGATCGAGGCGCTGCGCATCCCGCGCAACCCACTGGACGTACTCGCCCAGCAGCTGGTCGCGATCACCGCGCTGGACACCTGGGCGGTCGACGACCTGCTCGCGCTGGTGCGCCGGGCCGCGCCGTTCGCCACCCTGCCGCAGTCCGCCTTCGACGCCGTACTCGACATGCTGGCCGGCCGCTACCCCTCGGACGCCTTCGCCGAGCTCCGCCCCCGCCTGGTGTGGGACAGAGTCACCGGCACCGTCACCGGCCGCCCCGGCGCCCAGCGGCTGGCCGTCACCTCCGGCGGCACCATCCCCGACCGCGGCCTGTTCGGCGTCTTCATCGCCGGCGCGGACCCGAAGAAGGGCGGCGGCCGGGTCGGCGAGCTGGACGAGGAGATGGTCTACGAGTCCCGGGTGGGGGACGTCTTCACCCTCGGCACCACCTCCTGGCGGATCGAGGACATCACCCACGACAAGGTCCTGGTCACCCCCGCCCCCGGCATCCCCGGCCGGCTGCCGTTCTGGAAGGGCGACACCCTCGGGCGCCCGCTCGAACTCGGCCGCGCCCTCGGCGCCTTCGTCCGCGAGCTCGGCGGCCTCGCACCCGGCGACGCCACCGCCCGTCTGAAGGCCGCCGGCCTGGACGACTGGGCGGCCGGCAATCTGCTCGACTACCTCGCCGAGCAGCGCACCGCCTGCGGCCACCTGCCCGACGACCGCACCATCGTGGTCGAGCGCTTCCGCGACGAGCTGGGGGACTGGCGGATCGTCATCCACTCCCCCTTCGGCGCCCAGGTCCACGCCCCCTGGGCGCTCGCCCTCGGCGCCCGGCTGCGCGCGAAGCACGGCCTGGACCCGCAGGTCATGCACGCCGACGACGGCATCGTGCTCCGCCTCCCGGACGCCGACCTGCTCGACTTCCCCGGCGAGAGCAGCGCCGCATCCGACGAGGCCCCGGTCGGCGCCGACGCCGCCCTGTTCGAGCCCGGCGAGATCGAACAGCTGGTCACCGACCAGGTCGGCGGCTCCGCCCTGTTCGCCTCCCGCTTCCGCGAGTGTGCCGGCCGCGCCCTGCTGCTCCCCCGCCGCAGCCCCGGCCGGCGCACCCCGCTCTGGCAGCAGCGCCAGCGCGCCTCCCAACTGCTGGAGGTCGCCAGCGAGTACGGCTCCTTCCCGATCGTCCTGGAGGCCGTGCGCGAATGCCTCCAGGACGTCTTCGACGTGCCCGGCCTGGTCGAGCTGATGGGAGACCTGGAGTCCCGGGCCGTCCGCCTGGTCGAGGTCACCACCCCCGAGCCGTCCCCCTTCGCCCGCTCCCTGCTGTTCGGCTACGTCGCCCAGTTCCTCTACGAGGGGGACTCCCCGCTCGCCGAACGCCGCGCCGCCGCCCTCGCGCTGGACTCCCGGCTGCTCTCCGAACTGCTCGGCCAGGCCGAACTGCGCGAGCTGCTCGACCCGGCCGTGCTCGCCGAGTTGGAGGCCGAGCTCCAGCGGCTCACCCCCGAACGCCGGATCAAGGACGCCGAGGGCGTCGCCGACGGGCTGCGCCTGCTCGGCCCGCTCTCCGAGGCCGAACTGACGGCCCGCGGCGCCGAACCGCTCTGGGCGCTCGAACTGGAATCGGCCCGCCGGGTCATCCAGGTCAGAATCGGCGGCGAGCAGCGCTGGGCCGCCATCGAGGACGCCGGCCGGCTGCGCGACGCCCTCGGCACCCCACTGCCGGTCGGCATCCCCGAGGCCTTCACCGAGCCCGTCAAGGACCCGCTGGGAGACCTGCTCGCCCGGCACGCCCGCACCCACGGCCCGTTCACCGCTCCCGAGGCGGCCGCCCGCTTCGGCCTCGGCGTCGCGGTCGTCACCGGCACCCTGCACCGGCTGACCGCAGCCGGCCGGCTGGTCCAGGGCGAGTTCCGGCCCGTCGAAGGGCACACCGCCACCGTCGAGTGGTGCGACGCCGAGGTACTGCGCCGGCTGCGCCGCCGCTCGCTCGCCGCCCTGCGCCAGGAGGTCGAGGCCGTCCCGCCGCGCGCCCTGGCCGCCTTCCTCCCGCAGTGGCAGCACCTGGCCGGCCACCGGCTGCGCGGCGTCGACGGCCTGCTCCGGGTCGTCGAACAGCTCCAGGGCACCGCCCTGCCCGCCTCCGCCCTGGAGAAGCTCGTCCTCCCGGCCCGGCTGGCGGACTACCGCCCGGGCCTGCTGGACGAGCTGACGGCGGCCGGTGAGGTCAGCTGGTCCGGCGCCGGCGCGCTGCCCGGCAAGGACGGCTGGATCGGCCTGCACCTGAGCGAGAACTCCCATCTGCTGCGCCCCGAGCCCGTCCCGCCGGCGCTGACGCCCCTACACACCGCGCTGCTCGGCGCCCTCGCGGGCGGGTACGGTCTGTTCTTCCGTCAGCTGGTGGAGCGGGTCCAGGCCGAGGCGGAGCCCGTCCCCGAGCCGCAGATCGTCGAGGCCCTGTGGGACTTGGTCTGGGCCGGGTACGTCACCAATGACACCCTCGCCCCGCTGCGCGCCCTGCTCGGCTCCGGGCGCACGCCCGGAGCCACCGCCCACCGGGCGCCGCGGGCCACCCCGCGCGGGCGGTACGGCGGGGCCGGCCGCGGCCTCGGGCGTACCGCTCCCGGCGGGGCCCGCAGCGCACCGGCGACGGTCGCGGGGCGCTGGTCGCTGCTGCCGGAGTTCGCCGCCGAGCAGACCGTCCGGGCGGCCGCCCAGGCGCAGAGCCTGCTGGACCGGCACGGACTGCTGACCCGCGGCACGGTGGCGGCCGAGCGCGTCCCGGGCGGATTCGCCGGGGTGTACCGGGTCCTCTCCGCGATGGAGGAGCGCGGCCGGGCCCGCCGCGGGTACTTCGTCGAGGGGCTGGGCGGTGCGCAGTTCGCCATGGAGGGCGCGGCCGACCGGCTGCGTTCGGTGAACAGCCGGCTGGAGCGCACCCGGGCCGGCGAGTGGGCGGCGGCCGGCTCGGCCGAGCCCCCGCAGGTCGTGGTGCTGGCGGCCGCAGACCCGGCCAACGCCTACGGCGCGGCGCTGCCCTGGCCGGAGCCCCCGGAGCCGGCCACCGCCTCGGCCGCGCCGGGTGCCCCGGGCACCACGACCGCCGGCGCCGCCGCGAGGACCGCCACCGCCCACCGGCCCGGTCGCAAGGCGGGCGCCCTGGTGGTGCTGGTGGACGGCGAGCTCACGCTGTACATCGAGCGGGGCGGCAAGTCCCTGCTCGCCTGGCCCGAGGACGCCGGCACCCGGGCACTGGCCGCCGAGGCGCTGGCCCGGGCCGTCCGCGAGGGGGCGCTGGGCAGCGTCACGGTGGAGCGGGCCAACGGCGAGCCCGCCCTGACCTCGCCGCTGGGCGAGGCCCTGGAAGCAGCCGGCTTCCACCCCACCCCGCGCGGCCTACGGCTGCGCCCCTGAGCGTCCGGCCACAGCGGACGAGCCGAGCAGGGAGGGCGAACAGGGCCAGCCGGGCGCAGCACGACGGCCGTGGGGGCCACCGGGCACCGAGGTGTGCGGTGGCCCCCCACGGCCGTCGTGGCCGGCATCACTCCGGCGTCGGCGTCGCGTCCTCCACGACCCCGGATACCCCGGGCGCGGACTCGACCTGGTTCACAGGATTCACGGGCACGTACGCCACGGGCCCGGATTCACCCGTTCGGCGCTGTGGCCCGGTCAATCCGAGGTCTGCGTGAACGGGGACCAGACCGAGCCCCCACCCGCCGGCCCCCAGCACCCCGAGCACGGCACCGTCGGCGCCGAAGCCCCTGCTGAGCAGCAGCCACCAGCAGATCCCGCCGAGCAGGACCGCCGACACCCAGCGCACCGGCCGCAGCCGCACACACGCCGGCAGAGCTGACCGGGCCTCGGCACACACCGCCGCTGCTCTCCGCAAAGCCGCCTCCTTCACTCGTCCCCGGGCCGGGCCCGGGAGGGCGAGGTCCGGTCAGGCCGCGACCACGTCCATCGCCGCCGCCTTGGGCGACATGGAACCCGTCCGGTCGACGCCGGGCGCGGGAAGCGGTACCGGTTCGAGTACCGGCCTCAGCAGTTCACCTTCGGAGAGGGTGGCCATCGCCGCAAGTTCGGCGAGCGAGAGTTCGTCGCTGACCTCGCGCATGACCTCGGACATTCGGACGTCAAGTGCGTCGCAGATGGCGGAGAGCAACTCCGAAGAGGCCTCCTTCTGCCCCCGCTCGACCTCGGAGAGGTAACCGAGCGAAACCCTGGCGGCCGCCGACACCTCGCGGAGTGTGCGGCCCTGGCGCTGGCGCTGCCGACGCAGTACATCGCCCAGTAGGCGACGGAGCAGGATCATCGGTGCCTCCCTCCTCGGACTGCGGATCGAGATGTCACGACCCCACCGTACCGCCTTGCCCGCTTCACGTGCGGGGACCGTGGTCGTGTTCACTCTGGGCTGCAAGGCTGTCCCCTCCCCTGTTTGTTCCCCGCCCGGACCCTCGCCGCGCCCGCTCCGGGGCTCGTGGCCACCGCCACTCAACTCGTTCGCTACCTGGTTTCTGCCCAACCAGGCCCTTCGATGTAACACGATCCTCCAGCTGAGGCGCAGGCTTGCGCCGGGTTCAGCACGTCTCGGTTCGGTGGAGATCCCGGCTTCGGCCCGAATCGGGCCAGGGCCGCCCGACGAACAGCTCCAGGGCGGCCGTCACCGCCATGCGACGGATTGTGGCACGCTCCCCCGACAACCGGGGCGAACTGACCAGAGTTCCCCCAGGACCGGCGAATCCGAGGTACACGGTGCCGACCGGCTGCCCGTCCTGCGGATCCGGACCGGCCACCCCGGTCGTCGCCAGCCCGTACGTGGCGCCCAGCAGGCGCCGTACGCCCTCGGCCATCTGCCGGGCCACCAGGGGATGCACCGGGCCGCGCACGGCCAGCAGCCCCTCGTCCACGCCGAGCACCGAGGCCTTCAGCTCGGTCGCGTACGCCGTGACCGAGCCCCGGAAGGTGGTGGACGCCCCGGGGACGTCCACCAGTGCGGCCGCGAGCAGCCCGCCGGTCAGCGACTCGGCGACCGCCAGCGTGCCCCCGGCGGCCCGTAGCGCGGCGTGCGCACGCTCGGCGAGCTCGAAGTCCCCGCCACCCTCCGCAGCCCCGCTCACCGGCCCTCGCGCTCCTCGGCCATGCCCTCGCGGCGCAGGCGCAGCGCCTGCCCGACGTAGTCCAGGGCGGTACCGACCGTCAGCAGCACGGCCACGCCCATCAGGACGGCCCGGGCGGTGGCCAGCCAGCCGGTGAGCGGCAGCACGTACATGCCCACCGCGATGCCCTGGGTGAGGGTCTTGAGCTTGCCGCCCCGGCTGGCCGGGATGACGCCGTAGCGGATCACCCAGAACCGCATCAGGGTGATGCCCACCTCGCGGGCGAGGATCACGATGGTGACCCACCAGGGCAGGTCCCCGAGGACGGAGAGCCCGATCAGCGCCGAGCCCATGATCGCCTTGTCGGCGATCGGGTCGGCGATCTTGCCGAAGTCGGTGACCAGGCCCTTGCGCCGGGCCAGCTCGCCGTCGAAGAGATCGGTGATCATCGCGACGGCGAAGGAGGCCCAGGCCACCGCCCGCCACTTGGGGTCGTGGCCGCCGTCGGCGAAGAGCAGCAGCACGAAGACCGGCACCAGCAGCAGCCGGAGCATGGTCAGCATGTTCGCGATGTTCCAGATGCCCGGAGGCGAGGGCACCGCGGCCCCCGATCTGCCGGGGTGGGCCGCGGCCGGAGCGCCGGGCCCCTTGGTCATACTCCCGCTCCCGTGCTGTCCGCGCTCACGCGCACCAGCTCCAGCACCTCGGCGATCAGGTCGACGCCCTCGCTGGCGACCACCCGGGCCCGGTAGAACTGGCCGACCTCGGCGTCGTCGGCCCCGGTCAGCGTGGTGAGGCCGTCCGTCTCCGGCGCCTGGTGGGCCGCGCGGCCCTCCACCAGGTCCCCGTCGACCGACTCGACCAGCACCTCCACCTCGGTGCCGATCCGCTGCTCGGCGCGCTGGGCGGTGAGCTCCTCGGCGAGCCGGGAGAGCCTGGCCAGCCGCTCGTCCACCACGTCCTGCGGCAGCTTGCCGTCGAAGGTCGCGGCCTCGGTGCCGTCCTCGTCGGAGTATCCGAAGACGCCGATGGCGTCCAGGCCGGCGTTGGTGATGAACCGCTCCAGCTCGGCGAAGTCCTCCTCGGTCTCCCCGGGGAACCCGACGATGAAGTTGGAGCGGGCACCGGCCTGCGGGGCCTTGCCCCGGACGGTCTCCAGCAGCTCCAGGAACTGGTCGGTGTTGCCGAAGCGCCGCATCCGGCGCAGCACGGCCGGCGCGGAGTGCTGGAACGAGAGGTCGAAGTACGGGACGACGTCCGGCGTGGAGGTCATCACGTCGATCAGCCCGGGGCGCATCTCGGCCGGCTGGAGGTAGCTCACCCGCACCCGCTCGATGCCGGGGACGGCCGCGATCTCGCTGAGCAGCGTCTCCAGCAGGCGGATGTCGCCGAGGTCCTTGCCGTACGAGGTGTTGTTCTCGCTGACCAGCACGACCTCGCGCACGCCCTGCTCGGCCAGCCACTGGGCCTCGTGCAGCACGTCGGAGGGGCGGCGGGAGATGAACGAGCCGCGGAAGGCCGGGATCGCGCAGAACGAACATCGCCGGTCGCAGCCGGAGGCCAGCTTGATCGAGGCCACCGGGTTGTCGTCCAGGCGCTTGCGCAGGGTGCGCGGCCCGGAGGCGGGGGCGACGCCGTCCGGGAGGTCCTCGGGGGCGCCGTGGCCGGGCAGTGCCACCTCGGCGGCGGCGGCCTGCCGCTCGACCGGGGTCAGCGGGAGCAGCTTGCGGCGGTCCCGCGGCAGGTGCGCGGCGTGGTGGCCGCCGGAGAGGATGGTCTGCAGACGTTCGGTGATGTTGGCGTAGTCGTCGAAGCCGAGCACCGCGTCGGCCTCGGGCAGTGCGTCGGCGAGCTCCTTGCCGTACCGCTCGGCCATGCAGCCGACGGCCACCACGGCCTGGGTCCGGCCGTGACCCTTGAGGTCGTTGGCCTCCAACAGGGCGTCGACGGAGTCCTTCTTGGCGGCTTCGACGAACCCGCAGGTGTTGACGACGGCGACGTCGGCGTCGGCGGCGTCGTCGACCAGCTGCCAGCCATCGGCCTCCAGTCGCCCGGCGAGTTCCTCGGAGTCCACCTCGTTGCGGGCGCATCCGAGCGTGACAAGGGCGACAGTACGGCGTTCAGGCATAGGGCCAAGATTAACGCGCGGCCCCCGGTGCCGTTCGCCCCGGAGGTCGCGCGCCTCGGATTACCAGATCTTCGCCCCGCCGGTTCAGCCTGCCTGCGGGTCTCCGGGGGTGTACGTGACATGCACCACTTGGCCGTCCTTGCCCGCCGGACCGAGGTCCTTGCCGTTGACGTACACGTGCACGGCACCGGCGTTGCCGATCACCAGCTTGATCTGCTTGGGGTCGGTGAAGGTCTGGTCCTGACCTTCCTCGATGTTGTTCTGGTACAGCGACTTGCCGGCGCCGTCGAGCGCCGAGACCCAGCTGGTGTCCTTCTCCGCGACCAGCTTCACGGTGACCTTGTCCGCCGGAGCGGCGGCGATCGCCGCGACGCTCGGGGCGGCGGGGGCCGGCGGCTGGACGCTGGCGGAGGGAGCGGGGGCGAGGGAGCCGGTGCCGGAGCCGCTGGGCAGCGGGGCACTGGCGGAGCCGACGGTCGAGCCGCCGGTGGTGCCGTTGACCAGGTTGAAGCCGATCAGTGCGACCACCGCGACGATCGCGGCGACCATGGCGGCCGTCCAGTTCGGGCGGCGGCGCTCGCTGACCTTGATCGGCCCGGTCTCCAGCAGATGAACGGGGCGCTGAAGCGCAGGGGCGCCCCCGTGTGCGGCGTCGTAGCTGGCGACCAGTGGGTCGCCGTCGATGCCGACCGCCTTCGCGATCGAGCGGATATGGCCGCGGGCGTAGAAGTCTCCGCCGCAGCGGGTGAAGTCGTCCTCCTCGATCGCGTGGACTATCGGCACCCTCACGCGGGTGCTCGCGCTCACCTGATCGACCGTGAGGCCGGCCCCGATCCGGGCGTCGGACAGCACCCGGCCGATGCTGACGGCCTCGGCCGTCGGCTCCGGCGTGCCGGGCCCGGTCCGGCCCGGCGAGCTGCCGGACTCACGGGCGGAGGACCGGCGGTTGTCGCGGTCCTGGGACTTGCCGATGGTCACTGGGCACGCCTTTCGAGCGGATGGCCACCTGCTGGAACAACAGTCTAGGGGCGGGGTCGGATCGTTTCTCAAGCGGAATAGGCCCGAACGTGCGCGCCCACCCCGGGCGGGGCCCGGCGGACAACCACCCGTGGGTTGACGAGTGGTCAACCACGACGGTCCGCACTGCTCCCCGGCCCTGTGACGCGGCGGGAGACACAGAAGGTTCCCACCACGCTGCCTCTCCTCCGAACGAGTGAGGCAACCCGGAGGTTACCGCCTCCCTGGATCACCCTCCCCACCGCCCTTTCAGCCGCGGATGCTGACGATGACGCCGTCCAGCTCCTCCGGGGTGACGAGCACGTCGCGAGCCTTGGAGCCCTCGCTGGGACCGACGATCCCGCGCGACTCCATCAGGTCCATCAGCCTGCCCGCCTTCGCGAAGCCCACACGCAGTTTGCGCTGGAGCATCGAGGTCGACCCGAACTGGGTGGAGACCACCAGCTCGGCGGCCTGGATCAGCAGGTCGAGATCGTCGCCGATCTCCTCGTCGATCTCCTTCCTGGTGCCGCCGCCGACCGTCACGTCGTCGCGGTAGACGGCCGTCAGCTGATCCTTGCAGTGCTGGACGACGGCCGCGATCTCGGCCTCGGTGACGAAGGCGCCCTGCATCCGGACCGGCTTGCTGGTGCCCATCGGCAGGAAGAGCGCGTCGCCCTTGCCGATCAGCTTCTCGGCGCCCGGCTGGTCCAGGATGACCCGGGAGTCCGCCATCGCCGAGGTGGCGAACGCCAGCCGGGACGGCACATTGGCCTTGATCAGGCCGGTGACCACGTCCACCGAGGGCCGCTGGGTGGCCAGCACCAGGTGGATGCCGGCCGCGCGGGCCAGCTGGGTGATCCGCACCACCGAGTCCTCGACGTCACGCGGGGCGACCATCATGAGGTCGGCCAGCTCGTCCACGATCACCAGCAGGTACGGGTACGGCGTCAGCTCGCGCTCGCTGCCCGGCGGCGCGCTCACCTTGCCGGCCTTCACCGCCGCGTTGAAGTCGTCCACGTGCCTGAACCCGAACGCGGCGAGGTCGTCGTAGCGCAGGTCCATCTCGCGCACCACCCACTGGAGGGCCTCGGCGGCCTTCTTGGGGTTGGTGATGATCGGCGTGATCAGGTGCGGGATGCCCTCGTACGCCGTCAGCTCGACCCGCTTGGGGTCGACCAGCACCATCCGGACCTCGTCCGGGGTCGCCCTGGCCAGGACGGAGGTGATCAGGCAGTTGATGCAGGACGACTTGCCCGCGCCGGTCGCGCCCGCGACCAGGATGTGCGGCATCTTGGCGAGGTTGGCCATCACGGTGTGGCCCTCGACGTCCTTGCCCATGCCGACGACCATCGGGTGGCTGTCCTCGGCGGCCGTGCGCGAGCGCAGCAGATCGCCCAGGTTGACCATCTCGCGGTCCCGGTTGGGGATCTCGATGCCGACCGCCGACTTGCCGGGGATCGGGCTGATGATCCGCACGTCCGGGCTGGCCACGGCGTACGCGATGTTCTTGGCGAGGGCGGTGATCCGCTCGACCTTGACCGCCGGGCCGAGCTCGACCTCGTAGCGGGTGACCGTCGGCCCCCGGGTGAAGCCGGTGACCCTGGCGTCCACCTTGAACTCGGCGAACACCCCGCTCAGCTGGGCCACCACGTCGTCGTTGAGCTTGCTGCGGGTCTTGCCCGGGCCGCCGCGCTCCAGCAGGTCCAGCGACGGCAGCACATAGGTGATGTCGCCGGCGAGCTGGAGCTGTTCCATCCGGACGGGGGCGGGGCCGTGCTGGTCGGCAGCGCCCGGCCCGGCCGGTGCCGGCGCCGCCGCGCCGCGGGCGGCCGGGACGGCGGCGTCCTCGGGCGGCGCGGTGCGGTCCTGCACCTGGTGCATCATGTCCGCCACGGCCGGCGAGGCCGGCACGCCGTAGAGCAGCGCGCCGTCCAGGTCCGCGGCGACCCCGGCGGCGAGGTCGCGGGTCTCGTACGGATCCTTCACGAACATGTCGGGAACGGCCGAGGCCAGCTCGGGATCGTCCAGTTGCTTGCGCCGGCGGCGGTGGCGGCGGGCGGCCACCTCGTCGCCCGGCCGGCCCTCCACGGTGAAGGGCAGCGCCGAGGGATCCGCGTCCTCCGGCGGCTCGGTGGAGTGCTCACGCTCCGGCGTACGCCCCTCCCCGAACGCCCCGGGCCCGTCCGCCGGGAGCGGCTCGACGACGCCCAGGCGCACACCGAGCGCGCGCAGCCGCTCCGGGATCCGGTTGACCGGGGTGGCGGTCACCACCAGCAGCCCGAAGAACGCCAGCAGGATCAGCAGCGGGACGGCCAGCGGCGGCCCGGCGGCCGCCATCATCGGGGTGGACGCCGCCCAGCCGACGATCCCCCCGGCCTGCCTTATCCGGGTCGCGCCGCTGGCCATGCCGGGTGCGCCGCAGCCGATGTGCACCAGGCCCAGCACGCCGATCACCAGCGCGCTGACGCCGATGACGATCCGTCCGTTGGCCTCCGGCACCTCGGGATGGCGCATCAGCCGCACCCCGATGACGGCCAGCAGCACCGGCACCAGCACGTCGAGGCGCCCGAACAGGCCGGAGACCACATTGGTCGCCACCTCGCCCAGCCAGCCCTGCGGGCTGAACCAGGTACCGGCCGCGGTGACCAACGCGAGGGCGAGCAGCAGCAGGCCCACGCCGTCCTTGCGGTGCGCCGGGTCCAGTCCCTTGGCGCCGTCACCGAACCCGCGGAAGGCCGCGCCGACGGCGTGCGCCAGGCCCAGCCAGACGGCGCGGACGGCGCGGAAGAGTATCGGCCGGGGCGCGGCGGGCGCCGGAGCCGCCGGCACGGGTTTGGCCGCGGCCTTCTTCGCCGGGGCGGCCTTCCTGGCCGCCGCCTTCTTCGCCGGTGGCTTGGCCGCGGACTTCGCAGCGGCCTTCTTCGCCGGTCCCGGACTCGGGTTGCGTGCCGCGCTTCCGGGCGTACGTGTGGCCATGGCTCAGCAGCCTACCGGCGGGGGCGACCCGGGGGCGTGCGGCAGGTGGCCGCACGCCCGACGTGTCGCAGACACACCGTCATGCCGTCGGTGGTTCACCCGGCCGGCGGAGCGCGGGGATCAGTCCGCGCCGGGGCGCAGCGCGTCCAGCGCCCGGCGCAGCCCGGCCAGCTTGCGCTCCAGGTGCGCCGCCGTGGCGGCGGCCGCCGCCGAGTCGTCCTGACCGTCCAGCTGCTTCGTCAGCGCCTCGGCCTGCTCCTCGACCGACGCGAGCCGGGCGGAGAGCTCGCTCAGCAGGGGCCCGCCCAGCTCCGGCTCCCGCGCGCCGCCCGCCTCCAGTTGCAGGCGCAGCAGTGCCGCCTGCTCCTTGAGCTGGCAGTTCTTCATGTAGAGGTCGACGAACACCGAGACCTTGGCGCGCAGCACCCACGGGTCGAACGGCTTGGAGATGTAGTCCACTGCCCCGGCCGCGTACCCCCGGAAGGTGTGGTGCGGGCCGTGGTTGATCGCGGTGAGGAAGATGATCGGGATGTCCCGGGTGCGCTCGCGGCGCTTGATGTGCGAGGCCGTCTCGAAGCCGTCCATGCCGGGCATCTGGACGTCGAGCAGGATCACCGCGAAGTCGTCCGTCAGCAGCGCCTTGAGCGCCTCCTCGCCGGACGCGGCGCGGACCAGTGTCTGGTCGAGGGCGGACAGGATCGCCTCAAGTGCGAGCAGGTTCTCCGGCCGGTCGTCGACCAGGAGGATCTTTGCCTTCTGCACCACGACCCGCCCTCCTGTCGCCTGCCTCCCTGGGGAGGGCACCCGTGTACTGCCCACCACTACCCCGGTCATGCTAGCCGCACCCCCTCGCCCGGCACATCGCTCGGCCGCGAAACAGCCGACCGGGGAACCTCTGCGCTGAGTCGTCATTCGGTCACTGTTCGCAACGATCGGTGACCCTACCGGGTTCCCACCCTTCCTCGCCAGCGAAGCCGTCCCACTCCTGCCCCGAAGGCCACCCCGGACTCCCCCACCCCGCACCCTTCCCGCCGAGCCGGCCATCCCGAGGCGGGGGGAGAACTGCCACGGAACACCTGACAGGTTCGGGCACGATCGAGAATTCCGGGCCCCTGACGCAATTGCGCCCGCCATCGCGGACCCGGCCGCCGGAACGCGTCCGGCCGGCCCCACCACCAGCGACGACAGCACCGGAACACCTCCGGCGGTCAGTACTGCTCACACCTCTTGCGAATGCCGGCCCACCGCCCGGCCGGGATATCCGGCGGACGGCGGGACCACCCGGCCGGCGCGCGGCGCAATCACCCCGGCCCGCCGCGATCCGGACGGGCCCCGGGCGGGATCCGGCCTAGGACCCGGCCTCGCCCAGCCAGTGCCGCATCACGGTCAGCAGGTGATCGGTCTCGACCGGCTTGGTGATGTGGTCGGTGGCACCTGCCTCCAGGCTCTTCTCCTTGTCGCCCTTCATCGCCTTCGCGGTCAGCGCGATGATCGGCAGGCCCGCGAACTGGGGCATCCGCCGGATCGCCTCGGTGGTCGCGTAGCCGTCCATCTCCGGCATCATGATGTCCATCAGCACCAGCGCCACGTCCTCGTGCTGCTCCAGCACCTCGATGCCCTCGCGGCCGTTCTCCGCGTAGAGGACGGTCAGTCCGTGCTGCTCCAGGACGCTGGTGAGGGCGAAGACGTTACGGATGTCGTCGTCCACGATCAGCACCTGCTCGCCGTCGAAGTGCCCGTCGAACTGCGCCCCGGCCGCCGGGCGGGCCGCGGCCTGCCGCGGGATCGGCTCCTCCGAGACCGAGGCGGCCGCCGCGCGCCGGCGTTCGATGGCGCCCCGGCGCCGCTCCTCGGCCAGCTCACGGACCTCCTGCGCCCAGTGCTCGGCCGGGTTCTCCCCCACCGGTACGGGCGTGCCGGCCGGCGTCACCGAGACCGCGGCGCGCACCGGCGCGCCACCTGGGCGCTCACCCGGCACGGCCTCCGGTGCCTCGCTGCGCAGCGGCAGGTAGAGGGTGAAGGTGGAGCCCCGGCCGAGCTCGCTCTCGGCGTGGATCTCGCCGCCGAGCAGCCGGGCGATCTCCCGGCTGATGGAGAGCCCGAGGCCGGTGCCGCCGTACTTGCGGCTGGTGCCGCCGTCGGCCTGCTTGAAGGCCTCGAAGATCTCCCTGAGCTTGTTGTCCGGGATTCCGATACCGGTGTCGGAGACGGAGAACGCCACCAGCTCCTCGTCCGGGGCGGTGATCGCGCCGGCCTCCAGCAGCTGCTCGCGCACGTGCTGGGGGACTTCGGCCCCGGCCGGGCGGATGCACAGGTCCACGGCGCCGGAGTCGGTGAACTTCACCGCGTTGGAGAGCAGGTTGCGCAGCACCTGCTGGAGCCGCTGCTCGTCGGTGTGCAGGGTGACCGGCAGGTCGGGCGAGACCCGCACGGCGAAGTCCAGGCTCTTGTCCACGGTGAGCGGTCGGAACGCCGCCTCGACGTAGTCGACCAGCTGGACGAGCGCGATCTTCGCGGGGCGGACGTCCATCTTGCCCGCCTCGACCTTGGAGAGGTCGAGAATGTCGTTGATCAGCTGGAGCAGGTCGGAGCCGGCACCGTGGATGGTGTCGGCGAACTCGACCTGCTTGGGCGAGAGGTTGCCCTCGTTGTTGTCGGAGAGCAGCTTGGCCAGGATCAGCAGCGAGTTGAGCGGGGTGCGCAGCTCGTGCGACATGTTGGCGAGGAACTCGCTCTTGTACCGGGAGGCGAGGGCGAGCTGCTCGGCCCGCTCCTCCAGGACCTGCCGGGCCTCCTCGATCTCGCTGTTCTTGATCTCGATGTCGCGGTTCTGCTGGGCGAGCTGCTCGGCCTTCTCCTGGAGCTCCTCGTTGGTGCGCTCCAGCTCCTCCTGACGGGCCTCCAGCTCGGCGGAGCGCATCGAGAGTTCGGCGGTGAGCCGCTGGGACTCCAGCAGCAGGCCCTCGGTCTTGGTGTTGACGCTGATGGTGTTGACGGTGACGCCGATCAGGTCGGCGATCTGGTTGAGGAAGTCCAGGGCGACGGTGGTGAAGGAGCTGAAGGTGGCCAGCTCGATCACACCGAGCAGCCGGCCCTCGAACAGCACCGGGAGGACCACCACATGTGCCGGCGAGGCCTCGCCGAGCCCGGAGGCGATCTTCAGGTACCCGGGCGGGGCCTCCTTGAGGATGATCGAGCGCTTCTCCACCGCGGCCTGGCCGACCAGCGACTCACCGGGCCGGAACGTGGTGGGCATCGCCCGGCGCTGGTAGCCGTAGCTGCCGATCAGGCGCAGCACGGTGTCGTTCTCGTCGTCGTCCTCGGTGATCAGTTCGGCGGTGCGGCCGGCCGGCTGGGCGAGGAAGAAGGCGCCGTGCTGCGCGGAGACGACCGGCGTCAGCTCGGTCATGATCAGCGAGGCGACCGCCTCCAGGTCGCGTCGGCCCTGCAGCAGGCCGGAGATCCGGGCGAGGTTGGTCTTCAGCCAGTCCTGCTCCTGGTTGGTACGGGTGGTCTCGCGCAGGTTGGCGATCATCTGGTTGATGTTGTCCTTGAGCTCGTCGAGCTCTCCGGACGCGTCAACGTCGATCCGCAGGGACAGGTCGCCCCTGGTCACCGCGGTGGCGACCTGCGCGATCGCGCGTACCTGCCGGGTCAGGTTGTTGGCGAGCTCGTTCACCGACTCGGTGAGGTCCTGCCAGGTGCCGTCCACGCCGGGTACCCGGGCCTGGCCGCCGAGGCGCCCGTCGGTGCCCACCTCGCGGGCCACCCGGGTCACCTCGTCGGCGAACGAACCGAGCTGGTCGACCATGGTGTTGATGCTGGTCTTCAGCTCCAGGATCTCGCCCCGCGCGTCCACGTCGATCTTCTGTGACAGGTCGCCGCGCGCCACCGCCGTGATGACCAGCGCGATGTTGCGCACCTGGCCCGTCAGGTTGTTGGCCATCAGGTTGACGTTGTCGGTGAGGTCCTTCCAGATCCCGGCGACGCCCGGCACACCCGCCTGACCGCCCAGGATGCCGTCGGTGCCGACCTCGCGGGCCACCCTCGTCACCTCGACGGCGAACGCCGACAGCTGGTCGACCATGATGTTCAGGGTGCCGGCGAGGGCCGCGACCTCGCCCTGTGACGCGATGGTGATCTTCTTGGAGAGGTCGCCGCTGGCCACCGCGGTGGCGACCTCCGCGATGTTGCGCACCTGGCTGGTCAGGTTGGACGCCATGAAGTTGACGTTGTCGGTGAGGTCCTTCCAGATCCCCGACACCCCGCGGACCCGCGCCTGCCCGCCCAGGATGCCCTCGGTACCCACCTCACGGGCGACCCGGGTCACCTCGTCGGCGAATGCCGACAGCTGGTCCACCATGGTGTTGACGGTGGTCACCAGCTCCAGGATCTCGCCCCGGGCGTCGACGGTGATCTTCTTCGAGACGTCGCCGCGCGCCACCGCGGTGGTCACCTCCGCGATGTTGCGGACCTGGCTGGTCAGGTTGTTGGCCATCAGGTTGACGCTGTTGGTCAGGTCCTTCCAGGTGCCCGAGACACCCGGCACACTCGCCTGGCCGCCGAGGATGCCCTCGGTGCCGACGTCCCTGGCGACCCGGGTCACCTCGTCCGCGAACGCGCCCAGCTGGTCGACCATCGTGTTGATGGTGTTCTTCAGCTCCAGGATCTCGCCGCGGGCGTCCACCTGGATCTTCTGCGACAGGTCGCCCTTGGCGACGGCCGTGGTGACCTGCGCGATGTTGCGCACCTGGTCCGTCAGGTTGTTGGCCATGAAGTTGACGTTGTCGGTGAGGTCCCGCCAGACACCGGCCGCCCCCGGCACCTGCGCCTGACCGCCGAGCCGGCCCTCGGTACCCACCGAGCGGGCCACCCGGGTCACCTGCTCGGCGAAGCCGGAGAGTTGGTCGACCATCGTGTTGATGGTGTTCTTCAGCTCCAGGATCTCGCCCCGCGCATCGACCTCGATCTTCTGCGACAGGTCGCCGCGCGCCACCGCCGTCGTCACCTGGGCGATGTTGCGGACCTGGCCGGTGAGGTTGTTGGCCATGAAGTTGACGGAGTCGGTCAGGTCCCGCCACACTCCGGCGACGCCCGGCACCTGTGCCTGACCGCCGAGCCGGCCCTCCGTACCCACGTCCCTGGCCACCCGGGTGACCTGCGCGGCGAAGGAGTTGAGCTGGTCCACCATCGTGTTGACGGTGTTCTTCAGCTCCAGCATCTCGCCGGCCACGTCCACCGTGACCTTGCGGGAGAGATCGCCCTTGGCGACCGCGGTGGTCACCTCGGCGATGTTTCGCACCTGCGCGGTCAGCCGCCCCGCCATCGTGTTGACCGAGTCCGCGAGGTCCTTCCAGCTGCCCGAGACGCTGCGCACCCGCGCCTGGCCGCCGAGCTTGCCCTCGGTGCCGACCTCGCTGGCGACCCGGGTCACCTCGTCCGTGAACTCCGAGAGCTGGTCCACCAGGCCGTTGACCGTCCGGCCGATCCGCAGGTACTCACCGCGCAGCGGGTGGCTCACCCCGTTGGTGTGGACCGAGCGCAGCTCCATCTTCTGTTCGAGGTCGCCCTCGGCGATCGAGGTGAGCACCCGGCCGACCTCCGCCATCGGCCGGGCCAGATCGTCGATCAGCGCATTGCAGTTGTCGACGGCCGCCATCCAGGCGCCCTCGCCGGCACCCGTCTCCAGCCGCTCGGCGAGCCGGCCCTCGCGGCCCACCGCGCGCCGGACCCTGGCCAGCTCACCCGTGAGGTGCTGGTTGCGCTCGGCGACCTCGTTGAAGACCGCGGCGATCTCGGCCAGCGGCCCGTCCCCGGGTACGGCGAGCCGCCGCTTGAAGTTGCCGTCGCGCATCGCGGTGAGCGCGGCCAGCAGCTTGCGCAGCTCGGCCGGCTCCACCGGCTTGCTGTGGCTCGGGCGTCGCCCGCCGGCGCCCCGAGGCACGGCCCCGGGCCGTCCGCCGCGCGCGGCGGACGGCGTCGTACCGGTTGCGTCCTTGGTGGCCGAACTCAACAGGACCCTCCCACATCGTGAACTGTCCGTTACCGCCCGGAACTGCTCGGAACTGCTCGGGCGCTGGCACCGGTGCGGCGAACACCGCTACGGGAGCCCGCCGGACCACCGGCACCGCATCGACCGTACTGCGCGACCGGCTCGCTGCGGACCCCCCAGTCTGGCAGTACTGCCGCCGGGTATACGGCCGGTTGCGCTCGGTTGGTACGGCTCGGGCGAAAACAGGTGGGCAGAATCACCCTCAGGTGCCTGTTTCGGCTCCCCGTCCCCACGGGGAACCAAGCGGAAAGTAGGCTGGGGCGCTGCACCGGGCCACCACCCGCCGGAACCGGCGTCGCCACGGGGGAGCACCGGGCGGGAGCCGGTCCTGCATCCCGGGCAGCCAGGGCCAGAGCAGAGGAGAAGTGGCAACGTGGTCACCGCGCGCGCAGCCGCCACCTTCGACCCGGACGGCCGGTCGGCCGCCGCCGCGCGCGGCTTCGTCCGGGACGCCCTGTTGGGCTGGGGCCTGCCCGAGGTCGTGGACGACGCCGTCGTCCTGGTCAGCGAACTCGTCACCAACGCCGTCGTGCACGCCGGCACCGCCGCCGAGGTGTGCTGCCTGCGCGAGGAGGAGCACATCCGGGTGGAGGTCACCGACCACCACCCCGAACGCGGCCTGCCCGCCTTCGCCGACGTCCCCGTCACCGCCTCCGACCGCTACGCCGACCCGGACGGCGAGGGCGGCCGCGGACTCCTGATGTGCTCGGCCCTGTCGGCCTGTTGGGGCGTGGAGTACTCCGCGGGACGCAAGACCGTCTGGTTCCGGCTGCCGCTGCCCGAGCACATCCTCGGCACCCGCTACGCCGTACCCGCCGCCCCCGGCGGCGAACTGCCCAGCACCGACGGCCCCGTCCACGTCGCGGTCGTCCAGATCGCCGAGGACGGCCTGGTACTCGCCTGGAACCCCGACGCCGAGGCGATGTTCCAGCACGCCGCCGAAGCCGTACTCGGCCGGGCCTGGGCCGACTTCGCCGCCTGGCCGCAGTCCGCCGGGATCGGCCTCGGCCTCGGCGAGACACTGCGGCTGGCCCGCTGGGAGGGCAGCTTCGGCCTGCGCCGCGCCGACGGCGAGGTCGTCGACGTGTACGGCCAGCAGGTCCGCGTCCGCGACACCGAAGGCGTCCCCTCCACCCTGTGCCTGCTGGTCCGCGAGGTCGACCGCTCGGTGCTCCGCTCCCCAGCCCGGACGGTGCCCGCCGACAGCCCCGAGGCCACCGCCGGCCCGCTGGACCTGCTGGCCGGCCCCGTCACCACCGACGACCTCGGCGCACTCCTGCAACGCACCGTGGAACGCGCCCGCGACCTGCTCGACGGCGACGCCGCGTACCTGCTGCTCACCACCGACGACGAGACCGAGTTCGAGGTCCGCGCCGCCACCGGACTGCCCGCCGGCGGGCGCCGGCGCCACACCCGCTTCCCGGTCGGCCACAGCGGCCAGCGCTTCGACTCCGCCCGGCTGCCCACCGTCCATGAGGACCTCAGCGTCCGGGGTGCCCCCGTCCCGGTGCTCGCCGAGAGCGGGCTGCGCTCGCTGATCACCGTCCCGCTCAAGGTCGAAGGGCGGCTGGTCGGCTCCCTCGGCGTCGCCGCCGCGGCGCCCGGCCGCTACGACAACGAGGACGCCCTGCGGCTCCAGTTCGCCGCCGACCGGGTCGCTCTCGCGCTCGAAAGCGCCCGGCTCACCGAGCTCGAACGCCTGCGGCGCGGCTCGCTCTCCTTCCTCGTGGAGGCCTCCGACCTGCTGGCCGGCACCCTGGAGCACGAGCAGACCCTCGCTCTGATGGCACAGATGGCCGTGCCCACCCTGGCCTCCTGGTGCGCCGTCTACACCACCGGCGAGAACGGCGCCGCAGCCTCGCTCGCCTTCGTCCTGCACGAGGACGAGGACCGGATCGACGCACTGCGGGCCCTGCTCGACAAGACCCCGACGCCTGACTCCGACCCCGCCCCCGGCGCCCGGTTCTGGAAGGCCCCCGCCGAGGCCGCCCGCGCCGCCGGCCTCACGGACAGTCCCGAACTCACCGGTCTGCTCGGCGAGACGGTGGTCCTGCCGCTCGCCGCCCGCAACCGGGTCATCGGCCTGCTCGCCCTCGGTGTCCAGGCCGGCGACCGCTTCCGCCAGGAGATCCTGGAACTCGCCGAGGACCTCTCCCGCCGCGCCGCCCTGGCCCTGGACAACTCACGGCTGTACTCCGAGCGCACCGCCACCAGCCAGGCACTGCAACGCAGCCTGCTGCCACCGGAGTTGCCCGACATCCCGGGCGTCGAGGTGGACGTCTTCTACCAGGCCGCCGGCGAGGGCAACGAGGTCGGCGGGGACTTCTACGACCTCTTCCCGATCCGTGAGGGCACCTACGGCTTCGCCATCGGCGACGTCTGCGGCACGGGCCCTGAGGCCGCCTCCGTCACCGGCCTCGCCCGGCACTCGCTGCGGCTGCTCGCCCGCGAGGGCCTGGACGCACCGCAGGTCCTGCGCCGGCTCAACGCGGCCATCCTGGACGAGGGTTCGCGCAGCCGGTTCCTGACCCTGCTGTACGGCGAGCTGACGCCGCGCGCGGACGGCTGCACCGAACTCTCCCTGGTCTGTGCGGGCCACCCGTTGCCGCTGCGCCTGCGGGTGGACGGCCAGGTCGACCAGGCCGCGACGCCCCAGCCGCTGCTCGGGGTGATGGACGAACTGGAACTCACCGCCGAACACCTGGTGCTGGAGCCGGGCGAGGTGCTGCTCTGCGTCACCGACGGCGTCACCGAGCGCCGGGAGGGGCTGCGGATGCTCGGCGACGACGGCCTGGCCCAGGTCCTGACCGGGTGCACCGGGCTCACCGCCGGCGCCGTGGCCGCCCGGGTCCAGCGGGCCGTCGAACGCTTCGCGCCCGAGCCGCCCTCCGACGACATGGCGATCCTCACCCTGAGGGTGCCCACCCAGCGCACAGGCTGACGGGCTGACCGCCTCGGGGCCGGGGCGACGGCAAGGCTCGAGCCAGGGCCCTTCGGACGCTTCGGTTCCTCCGGCCCCTCCGGCTTCACCGGAGCGGTCATCCTCGTTCACCAACCGGCCAACCGTGAGCTCCCGACAGCTGACGACGGTACAAATTGTTCGATTCACAAGGGTACAAGCGCTCCCGCGCCGGGTACACCGGATTCACCGGGGATTCCCCCGGAGGGGACACTGACCAGCAGCTCTTCTGCTGGCACTTCACTCGACCGCAGCCGCCCGCACGCCATGTCCGTGCGCCCTCGGCCGGTCACGCGCACCCACCTCTCATCGCACTGACTGCGCCTCAAGCGCGCCCAGAGTGAAAGGAGCCTCCGGTGAGCAACGACGCTTCCGGGGCAACCGCCCGTTCCGCAGGAGCCGACGCCGGCAACCTCGGATACCTCGCACTCGGACTGACCCTTCTCGGATACGGCCTGCTGGCCACCGGCATCTTCAGTGGCACCGGCGCCAAGGACGCAGCCCTTCTTGCCCACCTGGTCGGCGGCCTGACGCTGTTCGTGGCGGGCTTCTGGCAGCTCCGCGCGGGTGAGGGCTTCACCGGAACCGCCTTCACCGGCCTCGGCGCCTTCTGGGCGACGTGGTCCGCCGCGGGCGGCGCCGGCAAGAACGCCGCCGGCCTGTTCCTGCTGCTGTGGGCGCTCCTCGCGCTCACCCTCACCGCCGCCAGCTGGAACGCCGGCCTGTTCAGCCGGCTCGTCTACGGCCTGCTCACGGTCTCCCTGGGGCTCTCCGCCATCGCCACCTTCGGCAGCAGCGGCGGGCTCGCCAAGCTCGCCGGCTGGGTCGCCGCGGCGTCCGGCCTGGTCGCCTGGTACTGGGCCACCGCCGCGCTGACCAACAGCGCGTGGGGACGGGCCGCCCTGCCGGTCAAGTAGCCGCGCAGGAAGTCGCGGTCGCACGCACGATGGGCCGGGCCTCCTCCGAGGCCCGGCCCACCACCGTCTTCAACGCCCGGCTGACCGCCCGGCCGCTGCGCCCTTGGCGGCACGGGCAGACGCGCGCTCGGCCGCCTCGGGCCTGCCGCCCGTACCCACGGCCGCCTCCCCGTCCACAGCGGTGGCGCGGGCGGCACGCAGCCGTCCCGCGCCCCACTGGGCCGCGTAGGCCAGCAGCAGGATCACGGCCGCGACCAGTCCGTCCGCCCAGAAGTGGTTGGCGGTGACCACGACGACGACGACGGTCAGTACCGGATGCAGCAGGATCAGCCAGCGCAGGAAGCTGCGCGACACGGAGATCACCGCCACGGCCGCCAGCACGCACCAGGCGACATGCACCGAGGGCATCGCGGAGAGCTGGTCGGCCACCACCCCGCCGACCGGGCCGCCGTAGACCGACTGCCCGTACTCCGCGGCGACGTCGACGAAACCGTTGCCCGGCAGCATCCTCGGCGGCGCCACCGGGATGAACTGGACCACCAGACAGATCGCCGTCGTGATGACCACGGTGTTCCGCACCCACGCGTATCTGTGCCGGTGCCGGACGAAGACCCAGAGCAGCACCGCGATCATGACCGCGAAATGCATGGCCGCGTAATAGTAGTTCGCTGCCCTGATCGCGACCGGGTAGGGCATCACCGCCGCCTGCCAGGCCGCCTCGTCCGGCAGGCCGAGGCTCAACTCCGCCCGGTGGATCCAGGCCGCCCGGTCGAGCGCGTGGTCGGTGCTCATCACGGAGAGGTGCCCCACCAGCTGCCACAGCGCGAAGAGCGCGAGCAGCGTGCCGGCCTCCTGGAGCAGGGCGCCCAGGGAGGCCTTCCGGGCCCGCCTGACGGCGTAGGCGGACGCGAAGAGGGCGACCGAGGCACCACCGGCGCTCTGCCAGGTAAGAGTCAGATTCTGCACTGGACGCGCCTCTCCATGCTGCTCGACTTGCTGGCAGAGACGCTAACGCAGAGAACCCCCACCCGGAATCGGGTGGGGGTTCTCTGTGAATGATTGTTCGGCGGCGTCCTACTCTCCCACAGGGTCCCCCCTGCAGTAC
>NZ_JBITGZ010000020.1:0-16228 GCF_044457565.1 Kitasatospora sp. NPDC050543
CGCGACCACCCCGTACGCCGCCCCCTCCCGCAGCGCGTCCCTCTCGCCGGGTGGGGGGAGGGGGTGGGGGAGGGGGTGGGGGGTGGTGGGGAGGTTCGGGTGGGTGGGGTGGGGGGTGGGGTTCGGGTGGGGGGTGGCGTGGGTGGGGAGGTGCGGGTGGGTGGGGAGCGGCGTGCTGGTGTCCGCCGCGCCCTCTTGGGGGCTCGGGGTCAGGTGGGTGTGGTGGGTGGCGAGGGTGAGGAGGGCGGGGCGGTGGGCGACCAGCAGGAGGGTGCGGGTCGGGTCGTCGGCGAGGGTGCGGACGGCGTCGACGATGGCGGCCTCGCTCTCGCCGTCCAGGTTGGCGGTCGGTTCGTCGAGCAGGACGAGAGGGCGGTCGGTGGCGAGGATGGCGCGGGCGAGGGCCAGGCGTTGGCGTTGGCCGGCGGAGAGGCCGGCGCCGCCTTCGCCGAGGGGGGTGGCGGTGCCGTGCGGGAGGCGGTCGACGAAGTCGAGGGCGTGGGCGGCGGCCAGGGCGGCGCGTAGCTGCTCGTCGGTGGCGGTGGGGGCGTTGAGGCGGACGTTGTCGGCGATGGTGCCCGCGAAGAGGTGGGGGTGCTGGGGCACCCAGGCGATCTGGCGGCGCCAACCGGCCGGGTCGAGGTCGGCGAGGTCGTACGTGGTGCCGTCGGGGGTGGTGAGGGTGATGCGGCCCGCGTCCGGGGTGGTGAAGCCGAGCAGGACGGAGAGCAGGGTGGACTTGCCGGCGCCGCTGGGGCCTGTGAGTGCGGTGGTGCTGCCGGGGCCGAGGGTGACGTCGGTGCGGTGCAGGGCGGGCAGGGTGCGGCCCGGGTGGGTGACGGTGAGGGCGGTGGCGGTGATGGTGGCGCCGGCGAGGGCGGGGGCCTCGGTGGTGCCGGCGGCGGGCAGCGGGGTCTCCAGCACCTCGAAGATCTGGTCGGCGGCGGTGAGGCCCTCGACGCTGGAGTGGTAGAGCGCGCCGACCTGGCGGATCGGGAGGTAGACCTCGGGGGCCAGGATCAGGACGAGCAGGCCGGTTTCGAGGTCGAGGGTGCCGTCCACCAGCCGGAAGCCGATGGAGACGGCGGCCAGGGCGACGGAGAGGGTGGAGAGGAGTTCGAGGGCGAAGGAGGAGATGAACGCGATCCGCAGGGTGCGCAGCGTGGCGCGGCGGTAGTCGGCGGTGATCCGGGCGATCGTCTCGGCCTGGGCCTTGGCGCGGTTGAAGACCTTGAGGGTGGGCAGTCCGGCGACGACGTCCAGGAAGTGGTGGGAGAGCCGGGCCAGGCTCTGCCACTGACGGTCCATCCGGGACTGGGTCGCCAGGCCGATCAGCACCATGAAGAGCGGGATGAGCGGGAGCGTGCAGGCGATGATCGCGGCTGATTCCCAGTCGGCTCCGACGATCCGCAGCAGCACGATGACGGGCACCACGACGGCGAGCGCCAGCTGGGGCAGGTAGCGGGCGAAGTAGTCGTCGAGGGCGTCGATGCCCCGGGTGGCGAGGGTGGTGAGTTCGCCGGTGCGGCGCCCGGCCAGGTAGGCCGGGCCGAGCGCGGTGGCGTGCTCCAGCAGGCGGCGGCGCAGGGTGGACTTGACCCTGGCCACCGAGCGGTGGGCGGTGAGTTCGGTGAGCCAGGCGGTCAGGGCCCGGCCGACGGCGGTGGCGGCCAGCAGGAGGAGCGGGGTGGTGAGGTCGGCGAGGCTCGCGTGCTGCTGGAAGGCCCGGACGACGAGCTCGGCGATCAGGCTCGCCTGGGCGACCACCAGGGCCGCGCCCACCGCGCCGAGGGCGACCGATCCGGCGAGGAAGGCGCGGGTCGTCCTGGCGTGAGCGAGCAGTCTGGGGTCCACGGGCTTCATGGCGTCACGGCTTCTCGAGCGCGGCGGCCGGGTCGTGGCCGGGGATGTGCTGGACGCCGATCCGCTTGCGGAACACCCAGTACGTCCAGGCCTGGTAGAGCAGCACGATCGGGGTGAAGACCGCGGCGACGATCGTCATCAGCTTGAGGGTGTAGGGCGAGGACGAGGCGTTGGAGACGGTCAGGCTCCACTGCGGGTCCAGGGTGGAGGGCATCACGTCCGGGAACAGCGAGAGGAAGAGCATCGCCACGGCGGCGACGACGGTGATCCCGGAGAGCAGGAACGCCCAGCCCTCGCGGCCCATTTGGTTGGCGACCAGGGCGCCGGCCAGGGCGAGTACGGCCACCGCGGTGGCGGCCAGGCTCCAGCCGTTGCCGCGGTCGGCCTGGGTCCAGGCCAGGAAGACCACCGCCAGGACGGCGGCGGCCAGGCCCAGCCGCAGCGCCAGGGCGCGGGCCCGGTCACGGATGTCGCCGACGGTCTTGAGCGCGGCGAAGACGGCGCCGTGGAAGGTGAAGAGGGTGAGGGTGACCAGCCCGCCGAGGATCGCGTACGGGTTGAGCAGGTCCCCGACGGTGCCGACGTAGTTCTTCTCCCGGTCGATGTCGACGCCGTGCACGATGTTGGCGAAGGCCACGCCCCAGAGGAACGCCGGCAGCAGTGACGTCCAGAAGATCGCGTGCTCCCAGTTCCGCTGCCAGCGCTCCTCGGGCCGCTTGTGCCGGTACTCGAAGGCCACGCCGCGCACGATCAGGCAGACCAGGATGAGGAGCAGGGGCAAGTAGAAGCCGCTGAACAGGGTCGCGTACCAGTCGGGGAATGCCGCGAAGGTGGCGCCGCCGGCGGTGAGCAGCCAGACCTCGTTGCCGTCCCAGACCGGCCCGATGGTGTTGATCAGGACGCGCCGCTCGGCGGTGCCGCGGGCGAGCAGCTTGGTGAGGACGCCGATACCGAAGTCGAAGCCCTCCAGGAAGAAGTAGCCGATCCACAGGACCGCGATGAGGACGAACCAGACGTCGTGGAGTTGCATGCTCGGTGTCCTGTCCTCAGTAGGCGAAGGCGAGGGGCTTGTCGGCGTCCTCGTCCGAGGACGGCCCGCGCAGGGTCGGGTCCTTCGCCGGCGGCTGCTCGGCGGTGTCCGGGCCGGCCTTGGCGTACTTGACCAGCAGCTTCACCTCGATGACAGCGAGGATCGCGTACAGCAGGGTGAAGGTGGAGAGCGCGATCACCTGGGTGGTGACGCTGACGGTCGGCGAGACGGCGTCGGCGGTGGTCATCAGCCCGAACACGGCCCAGGGCTGACGGCCCATCTCGGTGAAGATCCAGCCGAAGCTGTTGGCGACCAGCGGGAAGCCCATGGTGAGGATGCCGATCCGCCAGCTCCACTTGGTGAGCAGCGGGCCGAGTTCCCTGGTGGGCGTCACCATCAGCCGGGGGATCTCGTCCTCGCCGGTGCGGTACTCCGGGGCGAGGAATCTTCTCTTGCGGGTGGTCCAGAGGCCGATCAGACCGGCCACGAAGGACGTCATCCCGAAGCCGATCATGAGGCGGAAGCCCCAGTACGTCACGAAGATGTTCGGAATGTAGTCCGTGGGCCTGCCGCCGTACCTGGCGGCCTCGACGGCGGCGGTGTCGTTGATGCCGGGCACCGGGGAGCTGAAGTTGCTGTTCGCCAGGAAGGACAGCGCGGCGGGCACCTCCAGCTCGACCGAGTTGTGGCCCGCGTTGACGTTGCCGACGGCGAATATGGAGAACGGGGCCGGGTTCTGGGTGTCCCAGAGGGCTTCGGCGGCGGCCATCTTCATCGGCTGCTGGCGGAACATGACCTTGGCGAGTTCGTCGCCGCTGAGCGCCGTGCCGAGGCCGAAGATCACGGCCAGTACGAGGCCGAGGCGCAGCGAGGTGCGCATGACGGCGGTCTTCTCGGGGTCGGCGCTCTCGGGGCGGCGCTTGCTCTTCCAGAGGTGGAAGGAGGAGATGCCGACCACGAACGCCGCGCCGGTGAGGAAGGCGGCGGTGAGGGTGTGCGCGACCACCACCAGGGTGGTGTCCTGGAACAGCACCGCGCCGATGTCGGTGAGCCGGGCCTTGCCGGTCGCCGGGTCGACGGCGTAGCCGACCGGGTGCTGCATCCAGGAGTTCGCGGCGAGGATGAAGTACGCGGAGAGCACCGTGCCGATGGCGACCATCCAGATGCAGGCGCAGTGGATCTTCTTGGGCAGCTTGTCCCAGCCGAAGATCCAGAGCCCGATGAAGGTCGACTCGAAGAAGAAGGCGATCAGCGCCTCCATCGCCAGCGGCGCCCCGAAGACGTCACCGACGAAGCGGGAGTAGTCGGACCAGTTCATGCCGAACTGGAACTCCTGCACGATGCCGGTGACCACGCCCATCGCGATGTTGATCAGGAAGAGCTTGCCCCAGAACTTGGTGGCGTGGAAGTACTTCTGCTTCCCGGTGCGCACCCAGGCGGTCTCCAGGCCCGCGACGATGGCGGCGAGGCTGATCGTCAGCGGCACGAAGAGGAAGTGGTAGACGGTGGTGATACCGAATTGCCATCTCGCGATGGTCTCGTGAGCGACTGCCAGTTCCACTGCGCCCTCTCTTCGGCCAGGGGTTGTTGCCAGGACTTCGTCGTTACCAGGACATAGCGGGTGAACCTCACGTATAGCCGTACAGCGATACGTAGCCACGCAAGCTTGTCCGCTTGTGAACGTGAACACGTTCACAAGCTCAGTATCCAACATACTTACGAAGACTCGAACGGCGGGGGTGGGTTTTGAGCCAGATCGGCCCGGCGCGGGTGATCGGGCGGGTGTTCGGCGCATGATCGGGCGGGTGATCGGGCGGGGCGCGCTCAGGTTCGCCGGCGCCGACCCGCTCTCGGGGCCAGTGTGCGCACCGGGGTGCACCGGCCACAACCGGCACCCGGGCGGGCGGCGGCCCGCTCTTGGACGATCAGGCGCTTGACGCCCGCCCCGGCGCCGGGCTACGCCGAGTCGATCACGCACCAGAGGCCGGTACGCGTCGAGTGCCCGTACCGGTCGGCGATGGCGAGCACGGGAAGGGCCGCCACCTGGTCGTCGGGGTCGGGAGGGGTAGCCGTGTCGACCCGGTAGCCGGTGCCGGTGCGCCGCAGCCTCGGATCGGTACGGGCGGCTGCGGACAGCAGCAGGCTCACGGCGTACGCCCGCACGAGTGCCGGCCGGGCCAGGCCTGTGTCGACCCGTTCCGGCGCTCTCGAACAGCCTCGGCTAGCGCGGCTCGCCCGTGATCGCGGGGCCGATCACGAAGCCCTTCGCGGGGCCCTCGAGGATAATGGCTTCCTCGCCGTACGGGGTGCGGACCGAGCAGGCGTAGCTGCCGCGCTCGGAGTCGGGGCCGGTGAGAACGGTCACCGAGCCCCCGCCGTCGTAGTCGTCGATGATCACGTACACCGGGATGCCCGCCGTGGCGTACGCGCGGTGCTTCCGGACGAGGTCACGCTTGCGGCTCTCGCTGCCGGGCGAGACGGTCTCGGCGACCAGGGCCACGCCGGAGGCGAGTACACCCAGGCCATCGGGGTGCTCGATCTCGCTCAGGTCATCCGGTGCGACAAAGACGTCCGGGATCAGGACCTTGAGGCCGTGAATGACGTTGCCGTCGTTCGCGGGGCCGAAACCGCTGCCGCGAAGGTGCTCGTGGAGGGCGCGGTAAAGACACCTGTTGACGGTGAGATGGCGGCTCCCGCCGGTGGGTGACATCTCGATGGCCCCCTCAATGATCTCCGCCCGAAAGCCCTCCGGGACGTCCATCTCCCTCCATACCTGCCACAGGGCCTGGTCCAGGTCCACGACGGTCTCCTCGGCTGCGAGCGCGATCATTGAGACACCTCTCATCCCGTCCAGTGTGGGCAGCCGGCTCGGTGTGACACAAGCCGTGGCCATGTCGCACACGATCGTCGGGGCGGGGTGGAGGAACGGGCTGCGCCTCACCCCATCGGGTGATCAGCGCTGGTGCGGGAGCTCGACGCGGAAGACGGCGCCGGTGCCCGGGGTGGTGTGAAGGGTGAGGGTGCCGGCGTGGGCGCGGGTGAGGGCGGTGGCGATGGCCAGGCCCAGGCCCGCGCCGCCGCCGTCGTGCCGGCTCCGGGAGGCGTCGACGCGGTAGAAGCGGTCGAACACCCGCAGCGCCTGTTCCTCGGTCAGGCCCGGGCCGGAGTCGGCGACCTCCAGCAGGCAGGTGCCGTCCGGGGCGGTGCCGACGCCGATCCGTACGGGCGTGCCCGGCGGGGTGTGCTTGACGGCGTTGCCGACCAGATTGGTCACCACCTGACGCAGCCGGGCCTCGTCGCCGAGGACGGGCGCCGCACCTGGCGAGCCCGTGCCGTCCGGCCCGGTCAGCGCGACCGGACGGGACGGGTCGAGGGCGGTCAGGTCGTGCAGGGCGTCGGCGGCCAGGGTGCGCAGGTCCATCGGGGCGAGGTCGAGCGGGCGTTCCTCGTCCAGCCGGGCCAGCACCAGCAGATCCTCGACCAGGGTGCCCATCCGGACGGCCTCGCTCTCGATCCGGGTCATGGTGCGGCGGACGTCCGCGTCGGTGGGCAGCGCCCCCATCCGGTACAGCTCGGCGAAGCCCCGGATGCCGGCCAGCGGTGTGCGCAGCTCGTGCGAGGCATCGGCGACGAAGCGGCGCATCCGGGCCTCGGACTCGGCGCGGGCGGCGAAGGCGGACTCGATCTGGCTGAGCATCCCGTTGAGTGCGGCGGAGAGCCGGCCGACCTCGGTGCGCGGGGCGAGTTCGGGCATCCGGTGCGAGAGCTCGCCGGAGGCGATGAGCTCGGCGCCCTGCTCGATCCGGCGCAGCGGGCGCAGTCCGGCCCGCACGGCGAAGAAGCCGAGGGCGGCGATCAGCACCAGGACGGCTCCGCCGATGGCGAGGAAGGCGGTACGGAGTCTGCCGATGGTGGCGTCGATGTCCTCGCGGGAGACGGCGACCATCAGGTAGGAGGGCCCTCCCTGCGTGGCCGGCTGAGCTGCGCCGGCGAGGCCTTCGAGCGGCAGCACCACGGCCCGCCAGCGGCCCCGGCCGCGCTCGTCCGGCAGGTCGAAGGCCCGGGCCGGGTCGGCGGCGGCGCGGCTCAGGTCCGCCGGCCTGGGCGCGGGGTCGCTCGCGGCCATCGGCTGGCGCAGCACCTGCTGGACACGGCCGTCGGCGGCCAGGAACTGCACCACGAACTGGCTGGGAAGGGCGGCGAGGAAGGGAGCGGGCCGCTTGCCGTCCGGCCCCGGGAAGCGGTTGTCGCCGGGCAGCTGGGGCCGGTTCTCGCCGCCGGTCTGCCGGGCCGCGGCGCGCTGCGCGAACTGCTGGGCGAAGCGTTGCAGCTGCTGGTCCTGGCGCTCCACCAGCTGCATCCGGACGGTACCGAGCACGACGGTGTCGCTGACCGCCAGACCGGTGGTGACGAGCAGCAGGGCGAGGATCAGCAGGCGGGCGCGCAGGGAGAGCCGGGTCATCGGGGCGGGGCGGGTCAGCTCTGCGGCGGCCGGCGCAGCGCGTAGCCGATGCCGCGCACGGTGTGGATCAGCTTGGGCCCGTGTGCGGGGCCGGAGTCGAGCTTGCGGCGCAGGTAGGAGATGTACGACTCGACGATGGAGAGGTCGCCGCCGAAGTCGTACGCCCAGACATGGTCGAGGATCTGCGCCTTGGAGACCACCCGGCCGACGTTGGCCATCAGGTAGTGCAGCAGCTTGAACTCGGTCGGCGAGAGCGAGACGGGGGTGTCGCCACGGGTGACCTCGTGGGCCAGCGGGTCGAGGGTGAGGTCGGCGACGACCAGCCGGCCGTCCTCGGCGGGCCCGCCCGCCCGGCGCAGGATGGCGCGGATGCGGGCGATCAGCTCCTCCAGGCTGAAGGGCTTGGTGACGTAGTCGTCGGCGCCGGCGGCCAGGCCCTGGACCTTGTCCCCGATGCCGTCCTTGGCGGTCAGGAACAGGACGGGCAGGTGCTCGCCGGTGTGTGCGGGCCCGGCGATCTCGCCCCGCCGGGTCTGCTCGCGCAGCCGCTCGACGACGGTGAAGCCGTCGAGGTCGGGCAGCATCACGTCGAGGACGACCAGGTCGGGGCGCTCGGCGGCGATGGCGGCCAGGGCCTCGGTGCCGGTCGCGGCGGAGGCGACCCGGAAGCCCGAGAAGCGCAGCGAGGCGGCGAGCAGCTCGCGTATGTTGGGTTCGTCGTCGACGACCAGCAGGAACGCCTCGCCCGTGGCGGCCGCGGCTGTGGCCGCCGGTGTGATCGCAGTCCCTGGCACGTGGTTCGCCTCCCGGTCGGACGATGGCATCCGGTCGATGGCATCCCTCGGACGATAGCCCTGGGAGGCTACGCCCGAACGATGAATGTTGGCTTAACCCCCGAGGACGAATGTTACGGCCATGACAGGCATGCCGGCGCGCCCCGAGCAGAACGCCCGGAGGCGAGCGGGCGCCCCAAAGAAGGCACCCCGGGCCTAAGGGGCGCGCCGGTGCCGAAAGGGAGAAGCGAGGAAGCGAGCGAAGCGAACGCGGGAGCGCCGACCGTCGGCACCGGACGTGAGCGCCCAGGAGGCGAGCGGGCGCCCCAAAGAAGGCACCCCGGGCCTAAGGGGCGCGCCGGTGCCGAAAGGGAGAAGCGAGGAAGCGAGCGAAGCGAACGCGGGAGCGCCGACCGTCGGCACCGGACGTGAGCGCCCCGGAGGCGAGCGGGCGCCCCAACGAGAGAGGGCGCCCGGGGCTGCGGGGTCAGCCGCCGGACGGGTTCCTGGCGCCCGTGGGGCCGCCCGCGGCGCCCTCGACGAGCTGGGTGGCCGCGTAACCGCCGGAGGCGTCCGGGGTCCCGACGACGGTGACGCTCTGGCCGGGCAGCAGGTCGGCGACCTTGCCCTCCTTGTTGAGCTGGACCTTGGTGGAGTCGCCGGTGGTGACCTTGATGGTCTTGCCGGCGGCGTCGGTGAGGTAGACGGTGGTGCCGTCGACGGCCTTGACGGTGCCCCGGGCGAAGCCGCCCGAGCCCTGGCCGCCGCCGTTCTGACCGGCGCCCTGCCCGCCCTGCTGCCCGCCGCGGCGGTTGCCGCCCGCGCCCTGGCCTCCGCCGAAGCCGCCGCCCCCCTGCCCGGCCGCGGCGCTCGGGCCCGCCCCGGCTGCGCGCTGCTGACCGCCGCCCGCGGCGAGCCCCTTCCCGCCGCCGTGGTTCTGCTGGTACCAGGCGCCGCCGCTGAAGGCCGTGACGGCGATCACCCCGCCCGCCAGGGCCAGCGTCAGCCAGGGCAGCCGGCGGCGCGGGGGCGCGGCCAGCTCGGCGGCGATGTCGCGGGCGTCCGGGGCGGTGGAGAGCAGCTCGACCTGCGCGGCAGGGCTGTCGTCGGCCGTCCGCGCAAGGGCGTGCTTGTCGGTGTTCACGATGGTCACGACTCCTGGATCACTCGTGCCGGAGGGCATCGATGGGGCGCAGCGAGGCGGCGCGGTTGGCGGGGTAGCTGCCGAAGAACAGCCCGATGGCCACCGCGATGGCGAAGGCCGCGGCCACGGACTGCGGGATCACCACCGGCTTGATGCCGACGATGCTGAACTGCGAGCCCGCCAGGCCGGCCAGGACGCCGAGCCCGGCGCCGAGGACCGACAGCAGGGTGGACTCGGTGAGGAACTGCCCGAGGATCACGCCCCTGGGCGCGCCGAGCGCCTTGCGGATGCCGATCTCCCTGGTCCGCTCGGTGACGGTGACCAGCATGATGTTGGTGATGCCGATTCCGCCGACCAGCAGGGAGATCGCGGCCACCGCGCCGAGCAGCACGGTGAACGTCCTGGTGGTGCTCTCCCGGGCGGTCAGCAGCGAGGTCTGGTTGCTGATCCGGAAGTCCGGCCTGCTCGGGTCGCCGATGGCGTGGGTGCCCATCAGGACCTGGGTGATCTCGGACTGCGCGGCGTCGGTGGTCTCGGCCGACTTCGCCTGCACCAGGATCTGGTTGACGGAGCCGAAGCCGGTGAAGGCGTTCTGCACGGTCGGCAGCGGCGCGATCACCACGTCGTCGGGGTCGTTGAAGCCGCTGCCGCCCTTGGTCCGCAGGACGCCGACCACGGTGAACGGCGTGCCGCCGATGGTGATCGGCCGGCCGACCGGGTCCTCGCCGGCGAACAGCTGCTTGGCGGTGGTCGAGCCGAGCACCGCCACCTTGCGGGAGTTCAGCACGTCGTCGTTGCTGAAGTAGTCGCCGTGCTCGATCCGCTGGTTGGCGGTCTCGAAGTACGCCGGGTAGGTGCCGACGATCGAGCCCGGGCTGTACGAGACGTCCCCGTTGAGGGCCGTCCCGGTGGTGGTGACCACGGGTGCGACGGACTTGATGTCCGGCGCGGTGGTGCTGCTCGCCAGGGCCTTGGCGTCCTCCACCGTGAGCTTCTTCGGGGTGGCCACGCCGCGGGCCCCGCCGGAGGCCGAACCGGAGCTGACCGTCAGGGAGTTGGTGCCCAGCGCGGTGATGGACGCCTTCACCGCGACCGAGGAGCCGTTGCCGACGGCGAGCAGCAGGATCACCGCGGCGACGCCGATCAGCACGCCGAGCATGGTGAGCGCGGAGCGCACCTTGTTGGCCGCCAGGCCGCCGAGGGCGAAACGGAGCATCTGCCAGAGGATCACGCGCCCACCCCCGCAGCGAGCGCGGGCGGCGGTCCGGCCACGGGGGCCTGCCTGACGTCGGAGACGATCGCACCGTCGAGCAATCGCACCACCCGCTTGGCGTGCCGGGCGACCTCGTCCTCGTGGGTGATCAGGACGACCGTACGGCCGACCGCGTTGAGGCCGTCGATGATGGCCAGCACCTCCTCGGTGGAGCGGCTGTCCAGGTTTCCGGTCGGCTCGTCGGCGAGCAGCATCGCGGGCGCGGTGACCAGCGCACGGGCGACCGCGACCCGCTGCTGCTGGCCCCCGGAGAGCTGGTTGGGCTTGTGCCCGGCGCGCTCGCCGAGGCCCACCAGGGAGAGCGCCGCGAGGGCGCGCCGGCGGCGTTCGGCGGCCCGGACGCCGGCGTAGGCGAGCGGGAGCTCGACCTGGGCGAGGGCGGTGGTGCGGGGCACCAGGTTGAAGGACTGGAAGATGAAGCCGATCCTGCGGTTGCGCACCAGGGAGAGCTGCTGCTCGTCCAGGTGGCCGACGTCGGTGCCGTCCAGCAGGTAGCGGCCGGTGCTGGGGACGTCCAGGCAGCCGAGGATGTTCATCAGGGTGGACTTGCCGGAGCCCGAACTGCCCATCACCGCGACGAAGTCGCCCTCCTCGATGTCGAGCGTGACGCCGAGCGGCGCGCCGGTCGCCGGGTCCTGCGGGCCGCGCAGCGCGTGCACGGTGGCGTCGCCGTGGCCGTAGGACTTGGTCACCCGGCGGATCTGGATCACGGGCGGCCGGCCGGCGGCCCGGTGGGGTACGAGTGCCATCAGCGGTTGCCGCCCCTGCCGCCGCCGGACTGCCCGCCCCTGGCGCCGCCCTGGCCGATGCCGCCCGCCTGGCCGCCGGCGCCGCCCAGGCCGGGGAAGGCTCCGTTCGGGAAGCCGTTGCCGGTGCCGCTGGTGGTGGACACCAGCTCGACCCGGTCGCCGTCGTCCAGCCCGGAAACCACCTGGACGGTGAAGTCACCCTCGACGCCGACGGTGACCGCGACCCGCTCGGTGGTGCCGTCCGCCCTGACCCGGGTGGCGGTCCGGCTGCTGCCGGTGCCGGCCAGCGCGGCGGCGGGCACCGAGAGCGCGCCGTCCGCCTCGCCGGTGATCACCGAGACGGTGGCGCTGAGGCCGGTGCGCAGCTTGCCGGTGTCGCCGCTGATCTGGAGCGTCGCTCCGTACTGCACGGCGCCGCCGGACCCGCTGCTGGGCAGCGAACTGACCGACAGCACGGTGGCGTTGAGCTTGGTGTCGGACTGCGCGTTGAGCGTGACGGTGGCCGCCTCGCCCTTCTTGAGCTTGAGCGAGTCCAGTTCGGAGAACGAGGCGGTGACCTGCATCCCGGTGGGGTTGGTCAGCACGATGAAGCCGGCCGGCGTGGCCGTGCCGCCCGTTCCGGTGGAGGACCCGGCGCTGCCCGCGCCGCCGGCGGACTTGCCGCCGGCGGAGGTGGCGGAGCCGGTGGTGGAGCCGCCCGCGACGTTGTCGCCGACCCGGCCGGTGACCGAGGCCACCGTTCCGTCGACGGACGCGGTGAGGGTGGTGCCGGCCATCGCGGTCTGCGCGTTGGTGAGGTTGGTCTGCGCGGTGTCCACCTGGGCCTGGGCCTGGGCGACCGCGGCGTCGTCCACCTTGGTGGTGGTGATGGTGGTGGTCTGCGGCACGGGGACGGCCGCCGGGGACTCGGTGCCGCCGTGCTCCGCGCCGCCGCCGGACGGGCCGGGGGACCCGCCCGCGGCCTTGGCCGCCGGGGTGCCGGCGACCGGCACGGTGGTCGAGGTGGTGACACCCGCCTGCGCCTTGGTCAGGTTGGCCCTGGCCGCGGTGAGCGCCGACTGGGCGGCGGCCACCTGCTGCTGCGGCGCGGTGGTGTCCACGGTCGCCAGCACCTGGCCCTTGGTCACCGTGTCGCCGACCGCGACCTTGACCGCGGTGAGCCGGCCGCCGGTGGTGAAATCCTGCGCGGCGTCGGTGGGCGAGGCCAGGGTGCCGGTTCCGGACACCGTGGCCAGGACGGTACCCCTGGCCACGGTGGCGGTACGGATCTGCGCCTTGCCGGCCGCCGCACTGGTACCGCTGCCGAGAGTGGTGTAGGCCAGGGCGGCGCCGGCCAGCAGGGCCGCACCCAGCACGGAGTTGACGAGGACGGCACGGCGCCGTCGCGGGAGGACCTTCATGGGGGCAAGCCTGGCCGGACGCTCTTGCGGAGCGCTGGGCACGGGCTGGGAGCCGGCTGGCGCCGTATATCAGGGCAGATCGGCACAGAACTACCGGCCTTCGGCCTCGGCCTGCCCATTCGGAGGTCAGCCCTTGGCCGAACTCCCAGCCACCTCCCAGCCGGCCTCAGCCATCCGGGAGGATCCGTCCGGCACTCGCGCCGGGCCGGCCGGCTCCGCCGCACCCACCGGGCCTGCGAGGTCGCGCGCACCCATCGGGCCGGCGGCGGCCAGCAGCCGCAGCGCGGCCTCGGCGGCGGACCCGGGCTCGGCGCTGTAGAGGAGCATCCGCTGGCCGGCCTCCTCCGGCAGCGGCAGCGCCTCGTAGGCCAGGTCCATCGTGCCGACCACCGGGTGGTGCAGGTACTTGGTGCCGTACAGGCAGTCGTGCACCGGGTGCCGGGACCAGAGCGCGGCGAACTCCGGGCTCTTCATAGACAGTTCGCCGATCAGCGCGGCCAGCCGCCGGTCCTCCTGGTGGCGCCCGGCCGCCAGCCGCAGGAAGGCCACCCTCGCCCGCGCCTCCTCGTCCCAGCGGCGGTGGAGCTCGCGGGTGTGCGGGTCGAGGAAGAACATCCGGTTCAGGTTCGGCCGGTCCGCCGCGCGGTCCGGGCTGTCCACGGCGAGGTGCCCGGCGAGCAGCGCGTGTCCGAGCGCGTTCCAGGCCAGTACGTCGCCGCGGTGCCCGACCACCACCGCGGGTACGTCCCGCATCGCCGTGATCAGCTGCCGCACCCCGGGCCTGACCCGCTCGAAGCGCTCGGCCGGGCGGGCCCTGGCGCGGCCCGGCCGGGCCAGGTTGCGCAGGTGGGCGTGCTCGGGCCCGGTCAGCCGCAGCGCCCGGGCCAGCGCGTCCAGCACCTCGTCCGAGGCGTTGTGGCTCTGCCCCTGTTCGAGGCGGGTGTAGTAGGTGACGCTGACGCCGGCCAGCTGGGCCAGTTCCTCGCGGCGCAGCCCGGGCACCCGCCGGCGGCCGCCGTACGTGAGCAGGCCGACGTCCTCGGGCTGCAGGCGCCCCCGCCGGGTGCGCAGGAACTCGCTCAACTCCGCTGGTTTGTCCATGCCTTCCAGTGAACACCGTCGGCACCCCGCCAGCCTGCCCCTGCCGGTGCTACCCACGGCAGGTGTCTGGGTAGCGGCGGCGGGCCGCCGCAGGCTGCTTCCCGTACCCCACCGACGACGTCCGAGAGGAAGCCCCGCGATGACCAGCCCGGCCACGACCACGTCCCTGCTCGACGACACCCCAGGCCGGAGCCCGGCCGCACCGGCCGCCCTGATGACCGGCCGTCAGCGGCTGGTGCTGGTGGTGCTGCTGGCCGCACAGTTCATGCTGGCCGTCGACTTCTCCATTCTGAACGTCGCGCTGCCGGTGATCGGGCGGGGTCTGGGCTTCTCACTGTCCGGCCTGCAGTGGATCGTCACCGCCTTCGCGCTCTCCGCCGCCGGCTTCACCCTGCTCTTCGGCCGGGTGGCCGACCTGTTCGGGCGGCGCCGGGTCTTCCTTACCGGCCTCGCCGTACTCGGCGTGTCCTCGCTGGTGGGCGGGCTGGCCACGACGCCCGAGCTGCTGCTGGCGGCCCGGGTCGCCCAGGGGCTGGCCACCGCCGCCGTCACCCCGGCCGGGCTGGCGCTGCTGACCACCGCGTTCCCCGAGGGGCCGCTGCGCGAGCGGGCGCTGGGGCTCAACGGCGCGCTGATGTCGGCCGGCTTCACCTCGGGCGCGGTGCTCGGCGGGCTGCTGACCGACCTGCTCAGCTGGCGCTGGGCGTTCTTCGTGAACGTGCCGGTGGCGCTGGCCGTCCTGCTGGTAGCGCCCCGGCTGATCGCCGAGAGCCGGCCCGCCGAACGGCCCCGGCTGGACCTGCCCGGCGCGGCCACCGTCACCGGCGGGCTGCTGGCCCTGGTGTACGGCCTGACGGCGGCGGGTGAGCGCGGCTGGGGCGACCTGCCGGCGCTGGCCGCGCTCGCGGCAGGCGTGCTGCTGCTGGTGGCGTTCTGGTTCGTCGAGCGTTCCAGCGGCTCTCCGCTGGTGCCGGTACGGGTGCTGCGGCGGCGCACGGTGGTCTGGGGGAACCTGGCCGGCCTGCTGGCCTTCGCCACCGAGACCTCGCTGGTGTTCCTGATGACGCTCTACCTCCAGCGGGTGCTGGGCTTCTCCGCGCTGGCCACCGGCCTCGCCTTCGGGGTACTCGGCGCGGGCACGGTGCTGGGCGGGGTGTTCGCGCCCCGGGTGATCGGCCGGCTCGGCACCCGGCGCACCCTGGTCGGCGGCCTGCTGGTGCAGGCCGGGGCGAGTGCCGCGCTGGTCCTGCTCGGCACGGACCGCGGCTGGCTGGCCCTGCTGCTGGTGGCCACCTTCGTCGGCGGGGTGGGCAACATGCTGGCCATCGTGGGCTTCATGGTGACGGCGACCTCCGGTCTGCCGGACGAGGAGCAGGGCCTGGCGACCGGTGTGGCCACCATGACCCAGCAGGTCGGCATCACCCTGGGCACGCCGGTGATGTCCGCCGTCGTCACGGCCGCGGCAGGTGGCGGCGCGGTGCTGGGCGGTGTCGGGCCCGCGGTCCTGGTCAACGCCGCACTGGTCCTGCTCGCCGCGGCGACGTCGGCCGCCTTCCTGCGCGGGCCGGCCGCCTGAGCCGTCGTCAGGGGCCCCGGACCGGGCGGTCCGGGACCCCTTGACGCGCGCGGCACCACCCGGTCATGATTTGTGTGCATACACAACTAGTGCACACGCAAGTACTTGCACGACCCGACGACAGGGAACGGCACAACGATGACCGACCAGCAGCGCAGCTTCCTGTTCCTCCTGGCCAGCAGCCGGGAGGGCGGCAACACCGAGACGCTGGCCCGCCGGGCCGCCGAGCAGCTTCCCCCCGGCACCGAGCAGCGCTGGCTGCGCCTCGACGACCTGCCCCTGCCCGTCTTCCACGACGTGCGCCACGACCACGAGGTCCCCGCTCCGACCGGCAACGAGCGCCTGCTGCTCGACGCCACCCTCGCCGCGACCGACCTGGTCATCGCCTCCCCCCTGTACTGGTACAGCGTCAGCTCCAGCGCGAAGCTCTACCTGGACTACTGGTCGGCCTGGATGCGCCTGCCCGGCGTCGACTTCAGGGCCCGGATGGGCGGCAAGACCTTCTGGTCGGTCACCGCCCTGTCGGAGGACGACCCCGCCGTGGCCGAGCCGCTGATCGACAGCCTCAAGCTCTCCGCCCGGTACCTGAAGGCCAACTGGGGCGGCGCCCTGCTGGGCAACGGCTCCCGCCCCGGCGACGTGCTCAACGATCACGGCGCGCTGGAGGCGGCCGACTCCTTCTTCGCCCCCGCCCTGGTCTGAGCCGCGCGGGCCCCGGCGGCCGGCGGGGCGGCGGTGCGACCCGCGCGGCGGGGGGGGGGGGGGGGGGGCCCGGGGGCGACCCCCACCCCCCCCCCCCCGGGGGGGGGGGGCCCGCGGGGGGGGGGGGGCGGGGGGGCCCCCGGGCCCCGGGACGG
>NZ_JBITGZ010000020.1:16238-150831 GCF_044457565.1 Kitasatospora sp. NPDC050543
CCGCGTTCTCCGCCCCCCCCCGGGGGGGGGCGGGGGGGCCCCGGGCGGGGGGGGGGGGGGGGGGGGGCGGGTGGCGGCGGGGGGGGGGGGGGCGGCCGGGGCCCCCCCCCCCCCCGCGCCGCGCCCGGTGGCGTCGGCAACGGGGCGGGCGGGGCCGGTGGGGCCCGCGGGACGCGGGAAGTGCGGCGGAAATGGGGCGAGCGGCCGGTGCCCGGTTCGGTACGCTGCACTTGCCCGCAGTAGACCGTGTTCTGTGCGGCGGCGGCCCCGGCTGCCGGCTCCGACGGCGGGCCGGGCGCGGCCCAGCTCGAACACCGGAATTTGGAGCGTCCGAGGATGTCCCGACACCTGATCACCAGCGCCCTGCCCTACATCAACGGGATCAAGCACCTGGGGAACATGGTCGGCTCGATGCTCCCCGCGGACGTCTACTCGCGCTACCTGCGCCGGCGCGGCCACGAGGTGCTCTTCATCTGCGCCACCGACGAGCACGGCACCCCCGCCGAACTGGCGGCCAAGGAGGCCGGGCTGCCGGTCGCCGACTTCTGCGCCGCGGCGCACGACCTGCAGAAGGCCGTGTACGACGGCTACGAGCTGTCCTTCGACCACTTCGGCCGCAGCTCCTCCCCGCAGAACCGCGAGATCACCCAGGAGATCGCCCGCGAGCTGCACCGCGGCGGCTTCATCGAGGAGCGCGCGATCCGCCAGGTGTACTCGATCACCGACGAGCGCTTCCTGCCCGACCGCTACATCGTCGGCACCTGCCCGCACTGCGGCTACGACAAGGCCCGCGGCGACCAGTGCGAGAACTGCACCCGGGTGCTCGACCCCACCGACCTGATCGACGCCCGGTCGGCCATCAGCGGCAGCTCCGACCTGGAGGTGCGCGAGACCAAGCACCTCTTCCTGCTGCAGTCCCGGCTGACCGACGAGGTCGAGCGCTGGATCGAGGCCAACGGCGACCACTGGCCGGTGCTGGCCTCCTCCATCGCCCGCAAGTGGCTCACCGAGGGTCTGCACGACCGCTCGATCACCCGCGACCTGGAGTGGGGGGTGCCCGTCCCCGCCGACGTCTGGCCGGAGCTGGCAGCCGAGGGCAAGGTCTTCTACGTCTGGTTCGACGCCCCGATCGAGTACATCGGCGCCACCAAGGAGTGGGCGGACGCGGCCCCGGCCGGCGAGGTCCGGGACTGGAAGTCCTGGTGGTACGAGGCCGCCGACGTGCGCTACACCCAGTTCATGGCCAAGGACAACGTCCCGTTCCACACGGTGATGTTCCCCGCCACGATCATCGGCTCCGGCCGGCCCTGGAAGAAGGTCGACTACGTCAAGGCCTTCAACTGGCTCACCTACTACGGCGGCAAGTTCTCCACCAGCCAGCGCCGCGGCATCTTCACCGACGCCGCTCTGGAGATCCTCCCGGCCGACTACTGGCGCTACTTCCTGATCGCCAACGCCCCCGAGTCCGATGACTCCAGCTTCACCTGGGAGCTGTTCGCCACCACCGTCAACAAGGACCTCGCCGACACCCTCGGCAACTTCGTCAACCGCGTGCTGTCCTTCAGCCGCAAGCGGTTCGGCGACGACGTCCCGGCCGGCGGCACCCCGGGTGCGGCGGAGGAGCGCCTCGGCGGCCAGATCGCCGAGCTGCTCGCCGAGTACGAGAGGCAGCTGGAGGCCGTCAACTTCCGCAAGGCCGCGCAGGCGCTGCGCGCGCTGTGGAGCGCCGGCAACTCCTACCTGGAGGAGAAGGCGCCCTGGATGCAGGTGAAGACCGACCCGGAGGGCGCGGCGCTGACCCTGCGCACCGCGATGAACCTGATCTACGTCTACTCGGTGGTCTCGGAGCCCTTCATCCCGGCCACCGCCCGGGCGATGCGGGAGGCGTTCGCACTCGACCAGCAGGCCCCGGCGCGCGGCCTGGCCTGGGTGAGCCCCGAGCGGGCCAGGGCACTGGAGTTCGTCACGGCCGGTGTCGGCTTCACCGTCCCGCCGGTGCTCTTCGCCAAGATCACGGACGAGGATCTGGACGCGTACCGCACCCGCTTCGGCGGCGACCCGGACGCCGCCTGACCGGCCCGGCCTCGTACGCTCCCCCGGCACCGCCCGTCCGCGGCGCCGGGGGAGCTCCCGGCGGGGGCTCGGTGGGGCGATCCGCTGGCCGGCTCACCGCTGCGGCTCGGCCTGCCGCGCGAGTTCCAGCGCGGTGAACTCCTCGATCAGCAACCGGTAGCACCGCTCGGCCAGAGCCGGCGGCAGGCCGTGCCGCTCGGCCTGGGCGCGGACCCGGCCGATCACCTCGCCCACCCGGTCCGGAGCCCGGACCGCCGCCGCATCGGGCTTGAAGCGCGCCACCTCCCGGACGATCTCGTACCGCTCGGCCAGCAGCCGGACGATCTGCTCGTCCAGCGCGTCGATCCGCACCCGCAGCTCACCGACCCGGGGGTGGAGCCCGCTCACCGCGCACCCGCCGGGACGGCGTCCGAGAACACCCGGACGCCCGGACGCTGCGCCGACAGCAGCACCGGCTCGCCGACCGACCCGGCGGACCCGGCCGCCCCGGTCAACCGGGCCACCTCGGCCGCCAGCCGCCGCACGGCCGGCTCCACCTCGGCCGGCCCGCCCGGGTGGGCCGACTCCACGGTCAGCAGCAGGCGGCGCTCACCGGCCAGGGTCTTCGCCAGGTCACCCTGGCGCCAGTTCCAGCGCCGGGAGTGCGCCCGCCCCTCACCGTCCGCGTAGATCACCTCGCCCGACTCCACCGGCTCGGTCACTCCCCCGCCGCCGAGCGGCGCGAACGGCTCGCCGCCCGTGGCCCGACGGATCGTCAGCGCCGGACCCACGTGCTCCAGCGAGAACGCGGCGACCGGCAGCCGGCTCTCCAGCGACAGCGCGTTGCAGAGGTCCACCAGGGTGTTGATCCGCGGCAGCCGCCCACCCTTGGCCACCCGCCGCAGCACCGACTCGGCCGCGCACGGGAAGCGCGAGGCACTGATCCCCACGGCCTGGTAGGCGGCGCGCCAGGCGGCGATCTGCGGCAGCGCGGCCACCCCGGGACGGTCCAGGCCGGCCGCGTGCAGCCGGTCCTCGGCCGCGGTGAGCAGCGCCTCCACCCCGGAGTCGGCGTCGCGGACCTCGATCGCCGGCACCGCGACCAGTGCGAGCAGATAGTCGGGGGCGGCGGCGAAGACCTCGGGTGAGATCTCGACGTGCAGGCTCATGGTGCTCCGTTCGACCGGTCCTGGGACAACGTGAACCACTCCACCAGGTGCGAGGATTGACCACCCACACCACTTCCCGACCAGCGAGGCAGTCCACTTGGCCCGGCAGCTCGCGCTCACCCTCGACCGCTCCCTGCGCCGCCCGCTCTCCGCGCAGGTCCGCGAGGCGATCCGGGCCGCCGTCGAGGACGGCACGCTGAAGCCGGGTACCAGGCTGCCGTCCAGCCGTCAGCTCGCCGCCGACCTCGCGGTGTCGCGCAGCGTCCTGGTCGAGGCGTACGAGCAACTGACCGCCGAGGGCTACCTGCTGACTCGGCGCGGCTCGGGCAGCGTGGTGGCCGAGGGGCGCGGCCCGGCCCTGCGCGCGCCCGTACGGTCGATGCTCGCGCCCGTGGACGGCCCGGCCGCGGCCGGGGTCTGCGACCTGCGGACGGGCAACGGCGTGGTGCGCAGCTTCCCCCGGCAGGAGTGGCTGCGCAGCGCGGCCGCGGTGGTCAGGCAGTCCAGCACGGACGCCTTCGGGTACGGGCCGCCGGCCGGGCTGCCCGAGCTGCGCGAGGTCCTGGCGGGGTACCTCGGCCGGGTACGCGGGGTCCGGACCACGGCGGAGAACGTGATGGTCACCGCGGGCTTCGCGCAGGGCCTGGCGATGCTCTGCCAGGTGCTGCGGGCCCGCGGCATCACCCGGATCGCGGTGGAGGACCCGGGCCACCCGGGCGAACGCGAGTTCATCGCCAGGGCGGGCCTGGAGGTGGTCGCCGTGCCGGTGGACGGGCAGGGCCTGCGGGTCGAGGAGCTGGCCCGCAGCGAGGTCCGGGCGGTGCTGGCCACCCCGGGCAACCACTTCCCCACCGGCGTCCCGCTCGCCCCCGAACGCCGCGCGCTGCTGGCGGACTGGGCCCGGCAGGTGGACGGGTACGTCATCGAGGACGACTTCGACGGTGCGTTCCTGCCGGCCGGCCGCGCCCGCCCTGCCCTCCAGGCCCTCGCCCCCGACCGGGTGGTGCACGCCGGCACGGTCAGCAAGGTGCTGGCGCCCTCGCTCAGGCTGGGCTGGCTGGCCGGGCCGCCCGTGCTGATGGCGGAGCTGGAGGCGTTCCGGGCCGGCCTGGACATCGGCTGCCCGGGCCTGGACCAGCTCACGCTGGCCCATTTCATCGACACCGGCGCCCTGGACCGCCACCTGCGCCGCCTGCGGCGCGACCTCTCCAACCGGCGCGGCCAGCTGCACGGCGCCCTCGGGCCCGTGCCCGGCATCTCGCTGTCCGGGCTGGACGGCGGACTCCAGGCCTACGTCCGGCTGCCGGCGGGCGCCGACGAGAACGCCCTGGTCACCGCGGCCGCCCGCGGCTCGGTGCTGCTCCGGGGCGCCTCCCACTACGCGATGACCCCCGGGCCGCCGGGTCTGGTGCTCAACTACGCCGGGCCGCCGCCGTCCGCGCTGACCCAGGCGCTGGCGGTGCTGGCGGACCTCTGCCGGCGGCTCTGAGCAGCTGGGCGCCGGTCGGGGCTGCTCGGCTCTGGTCGGGCTGCTGGGGCCGTTCGGCGCTGGTCGGGGCCGTTCGGCGCTGCGCCGGTGTCGGGAGGAGCGCCGTGGGATGTCCGGGGCGCCGGGGCCGCCTGAGCGCCCAAGGGGCGCACCGCCGCAGCGATGCGCCCCTCCGACCGGGTTCGGGCAGCGGGTCCGGGCCCGTCAGCCCTCCCCCTCGGGTCAGCCTTCCAGCTCCTTGCGGAACGCCTCGGCCGTCGACAGGAAGATGTCGTTACCGGCCACCTCGCCGATCGAGACCCGCACGCCCTCGCCCGCGAACGGCCGGACGATGACGCCCGCGGCGGCGCAGGCGGCGGCGAAGTCCAGGGTCCGCTCGCCCAGGCGCAGCCAGACGAAGTTGGCCTGCGAGTCGGTGATCGTCCAGCCCTGGGCGGTGAGCGCGGCGGCGACCCGGGCGCGCTCCTCGACCAGCGCCTCGACCCGGACCAGCAGCGCGTCCTCGGCGCGCAGCGAGGCGACCGCCGCGTCCTGGGCGAGCTGGCTGACGCCGAACGGCACGGCGGTCTTGCGAAGCGCGGTGGCGACCGGCTCGTGCGCGATGGCGAAGCCCACCCGCAGGCCCGCCAGCCCGTACGCCTTGGAGAAGGTGCGCAGCACGCACACGTTCGGGCGCTCACGGTAGAGCTCGATACCGTTGGGGACCTCGGGGTCCCGGATGAACTCGATGTACGCCTCGTCGACGACGACCAGGATGTCGGACGGCACCGCGTCCAGGAAGCGCTCCAGCTCGGCCCGGTGGATGGCGTTGCCGGTGGGGTTGTTGGGGTTGCAGACGAAGATCAGCCGGGTCCGCTCGGTGATCGCGGCGAGCATCGCGTCGAGGTCGTGGTCCTCGGTGGCCGTGAGCGGCACCGGGACGGGCGTCGCACCGGCGACCTGGGTGATGATCGGGTAGGCCTCGAAGGAGCGCCAGGCGAAGATCACCTCGTCGCCCGGGCCCGCCGTGGCGAGGATCAGCGACTGCGCGACGCCGACCGAGCCCGTGCCGGTGGCGATGTGCTCGGCGGGCACGCCGAAGCGCTGCGCGAGCTCTGCGGTCAGCTCGGAGACCGCCATGTCGGGGTACCGGTTGAACGAGCCGGCCGCCGCGACCGCCGCGTCGAGCACGCCGGGCAGCGGCTCGTACGGGTTCTCGTTGGAGGACAGCTTGTAGGCGTCGGCACCGGCCGGCTTGCCCGGCTTGTAGGTCGGGATGCCGTCCAGGGTCGGCCTCAGTCGGGGGCCCTGCGCTGCCGTACCGCTCACGGTCGTCTCCTTCATGTGCTCTGCGCTGTGGTCCGCGCGCTGCTGTGCCGGCGCTCGGCCGCATGCGCTGCTGTTGGTCTCCGTACGCACGGGATCGCCGTGGCACGGAGCCCTCGGTAGGCACCCGTACCTCCCCGGTCGGGTGCCTTGAACGATACCGACCGCCCTCACCCGTAGGAGTGACATGCCCGGCCGGGTTATGGGTGCAGATCAGCCATTCTGCCGGGTTCCTATGGCACATGTCAGAGGTAAGACGGCCGATTTCAGGCGGGTATCGAAGGGCTCGGAGCCGCCACGTTCATGGAGAAACGTATCTTCTCCACCTTTGTCGCCCCCGGTCACAGAGCTGTGCGATGCGCCATACGATCGGTCCGCCATGACAGCAGCAGCCAACCAGAGCGGTCGGCGACCCACCACCTCACGGCGTCTGGAGCGGGCCGGCATCCGGGATGTGGCAGCAGCCGCCGGAGTGTCGATCACCACGGTCTCCGACGCGCTGAACGGTAAGGGCCGCCTGCCCGACGAGACCAGAAGCCGGGTACGCGAGGTCGCCGAGCGCCTCGGCTACCGCCCCTCGGCCGCCGCCCGCACCCTGCGCACCGGCCGGTCAGGACTGATCGGACTGACCGTCACCACCTACGGCGAGGAACCCTTCACCTTCACCGAGTTCGCCTACTTCGCCGAGATGGCCCGCGCCGCCACCAGCGCCGCGCTCGGGCGCGGCTACGCCCTGGTGGTGCTGCCCGCCTCCTCCCGGCACGACGTCTGGAGCAACATCGCCCTGGACGGCACCGTGGTGATCGACCCGCCCGACCAGGACCCGCTGGTCAGCGAGCTCTACCGGTCCGGCGTGCCGGTCGTCAGCGACGGCAAACCGGGCAACTGCCCGGTCACCGCCTGGGTCGACAACGACCACGAGGCGGCCGTGCTCGGCATCCTCGACCACCTCTCCGAGGCCGGCGCGCGCCGGATCGGCCTGCTCACCGGCACCAGCACCGACACCTACACCCGGCTCTCCACCGAGGCCTACCTCGGCTGGTGCGACCGGGTCGGCCAGGAGCCGGTGTACGAGGCCTACCCCGCCCACGACCCGGCCGCCGGCGCCCTCGCCGCCGACCGGCTGCTCGCCCGCCCGGACCGGCCGGACGCGGTGTACGGCCTCTTCGACCCCAACGGCACCGACCTGCTCGCCGCCGCCCGCCGCTACGGGCTGCGGGTGCCCGACGACCTGCTGCTGGTCTGCTGCTCCGAGAGCGATGTGTACGCCGGCACCGAACCGCCGATCACCACCCTGTCGCTCAAGCCGCGCCGGATCGGCACCACCGTGGTCAACCTGCTCATCGACGCCATCGAGGGAGTCGACTCGGGCACCGGGGTGGACCTCGGGCGGCTCTTCCCGCCGCGCTACCGCACCGCCGGGACGGGCCCGCCGCCGGGCACGCTGATGCCCACCGAGTTGATCATCCGGGCCTCGTCCCAGCGCCGCAGCCCGCGCACCACCATCAGTCCGCCCCGCCCACCGGGCGAGGTCTAGACCGATTCAGCTCATCCCAGCCCGGGACAAAACGGACCTGATGTGCCGCCCGGCTGACGCTCCGGAGGATTGGATACCCACCAGGTGAGGACGCCGGGAGAGTGGTCTTCCTATGATGGGCGAATGACACCCGAGGACCGCTTCCCCGGGCCTGAACAGTCGGACTCAGGCCCCCGCCACCAGCCGGACCTCGACGTGCTGCCCTACGGCTCCTACTACGAGCCAGCCGAGGCCCCGGGTTACGGCGCCGACGGCTACGGCGAGACGTACAGCGGCTACGGCGGCGCCCGCTACCTGGAACAGCACTGGCCGGCCGCGCACCAGCAACACCCGCAACACCCGCAACAACAGCCGCCGCACGGCCAGGAGCACCTCCAGCTCGCCGACCACGCCGCGCTCCACGACCACGGCCGGCCGCAGATCCAGGACCACCTCCAGCTCCAGGAGCACCTCCAGGTCCACGGCCAGGTCCAGGAGCACGGCCAGGACCACGGCCAGGACCACGGCCGGGTGCTGCACCACGAGGACCCGCCGACCATCGAGCTCGGCCCGCCGCTCAGCGAGGACGACCTCCCGTACTCCACCCCGTACCCGCCGCCCGAGCCAGGCGCCCCGCCCGGCCCGCTGTACGTGGTCGGCGACGTGCACGGCTACCTCGACGAGCTGGTCGCCGAGCTCCAGCACCAGGGCCTGATCGACGCCGACCGGCACTGGTCGGCCGGCCGCTCCCGGATCTGGTTCCTCGGCGACTTCACCGACCGCGGCCCCGACGGCATCGGCGTCATCGACCTCGTCATGCAGCTCGCCGCCGAGGCAGCCGCGGCCGGCGGCTACTGCCGCGCCCTGATGGGCAATCACGAACTGCTCTTCCTCGGCGCCCACCGGTACGGCGACGAGCCCGTCCAGTCCACCGCCGGCACCGCCTCCTTCCTGGCCGCCTGGCGGCTCAACGGCGGCCAGCAGCACGACCTGGAACGGCTGGAGGCGCACCACGTCAGCTGGCTGTCGCGGCTGCCCGCCATCGCACTGGAGGACGGCCACCTGCTGCTGCACTCCGACACCACCGCCTACCTGGAGTACGGCGAGTCCATCGCGGCGGTGAACGACGCCGTCCACGACCTGCTCGCCGACGAGGGCGCCGACGAGTGGTGGGACGCCTTCCGCCGCTTCACCAAGCGGTTCGCCTTCCGCGGCGAGGGCGGCCCGGTGGCCGTCCACGAGCTGCTGGGCGCCTACGGCGGACAGCGCATCGTGCACGGCCACAGCCCCATCCCGTACCTCACCGGCACGGCGCACGCCGAGGACGGCGCGCCCCCGCACATCCCGGGGCCCTACGTGTACGCGGACGACCTCGCCATCGCCATGGACGGCGGCGTCACCATGGAGGGCCGCCTGCTGATCGCCCGACTGCCCGTCAACTGACCATCCGCCAGGACAGCTGCCGGAACGCCCCTGAACACTCACCTGAAGGCCCGTTCTCGGCGCTGAACTACCCTGCCGACGCTGAAATTCCGGAAACCGACTGTCAGTACTCCCGCACCCGCCCCTACCATCGAGGCACACCACACCAGGCCGCCCCGGCCCCGTCCGCCGGGCCGCCCGCGTGGCAGTCCACCTCCGTGACGGAGCGAACGGGGACCTCATGAACAACGCCCCGCACCTGCTCGCCGAGGACCGCCCGGACTTCGAGCGCCTCCTCGACGACACGCTGCGCGACGGCACCATCCAGGCAGCGCTGCATCCACCGGGCGGCGAGGCCACCACCGACACCGGCCCGCGGCTCACCAGCGAGCAGCTGCGCACCAAGACGCTGCTCGCCGCGAACGAGGTGGCGGCCGGCGCGGCCGCCGAGTACGAGCACTACACCCGGCTGCGCGCGAACCTGCGCGACACCGGCGAGCAGCCACCACCCGCCCCCGCGCCCGACCACCGGCCGGCCGTGCGCCGGGCCGGCGCACGCGGCGGCGGGCAGACGCTCGGGGAGCTGGCCGCCCAGCTGCGCTCCGAGGACGGCGCCGGGCTCCTCCCCGTACTGGTCGTCCTGGCCCCGATCCTCGCCGGAGCGGCGGCGGTCGTCTTCCTGCTGATCGGCTACGTCCTGCGGGCCGCCGCTCCCCGGCTGGTGCTCGGCCGCTCACTGCTCACGGCCGGCTGGCTGGCGCTGGCGATCGGCACCGCGGCCATGGTGATCGGCATCATCGGGCTGCTGCTCACCGCCCTGCGGGACAGCTCCGCCACCCCCGACGGCGCCGACCCGGACCTGCACGCGGAGGTCGCCGACGCCCGGCGCGCGTGGCAGCTCGCGCTGCGCGAACGCGCCCTCCTGCCCTACCTGCGCGCCAACCTGGACTCCGAACCCGCCCTGCCCCCGCACCCCCCGGCCCCCCGGCCGGCCACCGAGGAGACCACCGAACCACGCGAGGCCCGGGAGCCCAGCACCCCACCGGACTTCACCAGCCCCGGCTACAGCAGCGCGGGCTACAGCAGCCCCGGCTTCACCAGCCCGGGCGTCGAGGGCGTCACCGACCCCGATGGCCGCACCCCCCGCACCGCCGATTTCAGCAGCCCCGGCTACAGCCCACCGTCCTTCACCAGCCCCGACGACGTCTGACCCGGCGCCGAAGACCCAGCACGGCCGGCCGCAGCCCCCGCCCCGGCGCAGCGCGCCACGCGCCGACCACGAGACCGGGCCGGAAGAGCACACGGCCCCGGCAGATGACGAGGCGCTGCCCTGGGAGACCCCCCTCCGGACTCCCAGGACAGCGCCTCGTTGGTATGCGGGTCAGTCTGCCAGCGGCAGGTAGACCCGGTTACCGGTCGGCGAGCAGACCGTTCAGGACGCCGGGGACGTCGAAACCGCCGGGGGTCCGGATGGCTTCGATGACTTGGCACCGCAGACCGTCGTCCCGGAGGAACACCCACACCTCGTGCTCCTTGCGCGGTTCACCGTTCGCCCTCGGTGACAGCCGCCAGGCCGGAAACCATCCAAGCCCCTCCGCTGTCAGACTCTCGGCCACTTCGTCCAGGACGTACTTGCCGAGCCTCCGATACCCGAGTTCCTCGCGCAGCTCCCCGAGCGTGACTCTGAGCAGGCCACCGGCGACGCGACAGCGTTCGACCACAGTGCCGGCGTTGCCTTCGGGTGCCGCGAGCAGCCCGCCCTGCGAATTCGTTGGGTCGTTCATATTCGGGCCAACGAATCCGTCCACCGGGCGATACGTCACTTCACCACCCTGGACGCGGCCATGAGGAAGAGCGGTACTGCTAAGGCGTGAGCGGCGGCTCGGGGAGGGTTGCGGTGGCGGTCGGATTGACGGGCTCCGCCGAAGGCCAAGCCGGGTTCCGTCGGCATGGCCGGACCCGAGGGAGCCGACCGAGACTGAAGCCGACGGCCCTGTACGCGGCATTGAGTACGCAGGCAAACGACACGCCGGAGCGCGGGAAGCATGCCCCGTTGGCGCCAGAGCGTCACCTGTTTGCATCCTTACCATTCTTTCCTTTCTATGTTGTTGTTGCACGGTGTACCGAGTTGGTGACGGTGCATCACCATCCCTGACTGGCTGCCGCTCCGCGGCCCCTCCTGGGGGTGACGCCCACGGCGCCCTGGCGCGTGTACGAGGGCTTGTGGTCCGACCAGAACTCACCATCGGCGCTCCGAATCCTCTTTCCGAGTGACGGAGCTAAACGGCGACAAGAAAGGGTCCTGTCCTATGGCAGTCGATGCCATTTCGCCCGCCCCACCTGAGAGAGGGCGCAGACGCTCCCGACTCACGGGGACACTCGTCCTGCTGTCCGGACTGACGTTGCTTGCGACAGCGGGTCTGGTCGCGAGCCCTGCGCACGCCGCACCGGCGCCGGTGACGCTGGGGACCGACACCAGCTACGCAGTCCTGGGCGCCTCAACAGTCACCAACACCGGCCCCAGTGTGATCAACGGGGACCTGGGCCTCAGTCCGGGCACCAGCGTGACGGGCTTTCCGCCCGGGATCGTCAACGGATTTCAGCACGTCAACGACGCACAGGCCGCACAGGCTCAGTCCGACCTGGTCATCGCCTACAACGACGCCGCAGGCCGGGCCCCCACGGCCAGCCTGACATCTCCGGGCGACATCGGCGGACTGACGCTGACGCCCGGCGTCTACAAGGCGACGTCGTCGCTGAACCTCACCGGGACGGTCACTCTCGACGCCCTGGGTGATCCAAGCGCCGTCTTCATCTTCCAGATCGCCTCCACCCTGATCACCGCCCCGTCGAGCGTCGTCAGCCTGGTCAACGGGGCGCAGGCCTGCAACGTGTTCTGGCAGGTGGGAAGCTCCGCGACCATCGACGTCAACTCCTTCTTCAAGGGCAACATCCTGGCCCTCGCGTCCATCACGGTGAACCACGCCTCGGTGATCGAAGGCCGTGCCCTGGCTCGCACGGGGGCCGTCACGCTGGACGACAACACCATCACGAGGGCGGCCTGCACCGTCGGCCCGCCTGGACCGCCCGGACCGAGCGGACCGGCGGGCCCGAGCGGTCCTGCCGGTCCCAGTGGGCCCGCCGGCCCGGCCGGCTCTCCCGGTGCGCCCGGTCCCAACGGCGCTCCCGGTCCGGCCGGCTCTCCCGGTGCTCCAGGTGCGCCCGGTCCCAACGGTGCTTCCGGCGTTCCCGGCGCGCCTGGTTCCCCGGGTGCCCCCGGCCCCAACGGTGCTCCTGGTGCTCCGGGTGCTCCTGGCGCGCCTGGTCCCAATGGCGCGCCTGGCGTGCCAGGTGCGCCTGGCTCTCCGGGCGCCGCGGGGCCTAATGGCGCCCCTGGAGCTCCTGGCGCCAACGGCTCACCCGGCGCCAACGGACTCCCCGGTGCCAACGGCTCACCCGGCGCCCCCGGACTTCCCGGTGCCAACGGCTCACCCGGCGCCAACGGACTCCCCGGTGCCAACGGCTCACCCGGCGCCCCCGGACCCGCTGGGCCGGCGGGGCCCGCAGGCCCGGCGGGGCCCGCAGGCCCGGCGGGGCCCGCAGGGCCACCCCAGTCTCCAGGCGGTCACGGCGGCGAGGGGCACGGCGGTCACGAGCAAGGTGATCATGGGAACGGCCAGGGCAACCACGGCAACGTGCCGGGCGGTCACGACCAGGGCGGCAAGGTTCCGGGCGGTGCCGCTCAGCACCCGAAGGAGTCGGGGCAGGCACTCGCCGCCACCGGCCCGGGCGGATCGATCGGCATCGTGGTCGGCTCGACGGTAGCCATCGCCCTGGGCGGTGGACTTGTCATCCTCGTGAGGCGAAGCGGACGAGCCGCAGCCCGCCGACGGCACTAACCCCGGCAGGGAACACCAAGGACGACGCACAGGAGGCCCCGTTGAAGTACGTCGCCGGCAGCTGGTCTCTACCGCTCGCGGTGCTGTCGGCAAGTCTCACAGCGACGGTCGAGGGCTGGCCAGAGCCGATCGTGACCACCCGGAACGTCTGACAACGCCTGAGCGCACCGGCCCGCGACCCGCCCTCGGGATGCGGGCCGGTGCAGTCGGTGGTGGTCAGTCCGCCAGCGGAAGGTAGACCCGGTTGCCCTGGGCGGCGAACTCCTCCGACTTGGCCTGCATGCCAGCCACGGCCTCGGCGTCGTACTCGTTGTTCTCGGCCTTGTCGCCGTAGAGCTCTGTGATGGATCGACTGATCTTCATCGAGCAGAACTTCGGCCCGCACATCGAGCAGAAGTGCGCGGTCTTCGCGGGCTCCGCCGGCAGCGTCTCGTCGTGGAACTCGCGGGCCGTCTCGGGGTCGAGGGCCAGGTTGAACTGGTCCTCCCAGCGGAACTCGAAGCGGGCGTCCGAAAGGGCGTCGTCCCACTCCTGGGCGCCGGGGTGGCCCTTGGCCAGGTCGGCGGCGTGCGCCGCGATCTTGTACGTGATCACGCCGGTCTTCACGTCGTCCCGGTTGGGCAGGCCCAGGTGCTCCTTGGGGGTGACGTAGCAGAGCATCGCGGTGCCCCACCAGGCGATCATCGCCGCGCCGATGCCCGAGGTGATGTGGTCGTAGCCGGGCGCGACGTCGGTGGTCAGCGGGCCGAGGGTGTAGAACGGCGCCTCGTCGCAGATCTCCTTCTGGAGATCCATGTTCTCCTTGATCTTGTTCATCGGGACGTGGCCCGGGCCCTCGATCATCACCTGGACGTCGCGCTCACGCGCGATCCGTCCGAGCTCCCCGAGCGTCTCCAGCTCGGCGAACTGCGCCTGGTCGTTGGCGTCGGCGATCGAGCCGGGCCGCAGGCCGTCGCCCAGCGAGAAGGTGACGTCATAGGAGGCGAGGATGTCGCAGAGCTCCTCGAAGTTGGTGTAGAGGAAGTTCTCCTGGTGGTGCGCCAGGCACCAGGCCGCCATGATCGAGCCGCCGCGCGAGACGATGCCGGTCTTGCGGCGGGCGGTCATCGGCACGTACCGCAGCAGCACGCCCGCGTGGACCGTCATGTAGTCGACGCCCTGCTCGCACTGCTCGATGACGGTGTCGCGGTAGACCTCCCAGCTCAGCTCCTCGGCCTTGCCGTCCACCTTCTCCAGCGCCTGGTAGAGCGGCACGGTGCCGATCGGCACGGGGGAGTTGCGCAGGATCCACTCGCGGGTGGTGTGGATGTTGCGGCCGGTGGAGAGGTCCATCACCGTGTCGGCGCCCCAGCGGGTGGCCCAGGTCATCTTCTCCACCTCCTCCTCGATCGAGGAGGTGACGGCCGAGTTGCCGATGTTGGCGTTGATCTTCACCAGGAAGTTGGTGCCGATGATCGCCGGCTCCACCTCGGGGTGGTTCACGTTCAGCGGGATCACCGCCCGCCCGCGGGCCACCTCGGCCCGGACGTAGTCCGGCGAGAGCCCCTCGCGCAGCGCGATGAACTCCATCTCCGGCGTGGTGATCCCGCGCTTGGCGTACGCGAGCTGGGTCACCGCCACCCCGCCGCGGCCCCGCAGCGGGCGGCGCGGGCGGCCGGGGAAGACGGCGTCGAGGTTGCGCAGATCCCCGCCGCGCGGCGAGGTGTGCTTGATCCCGTCGTCCTCGGGGCGGGCCTCGCGGCCGTCGTACTCCTCGACGTCCCCGCGCTGGCGGATCCACGCGTCGCGCAGCGCCGGCAGACCGCGCCGTACGTCGGGCTGGTACGCGGGGTCGGTGTACGGGCCGGAGGTGTCGTACAGCGGGACGGTCCCGCCGTTGGTGAGGAGGACCTCGCGGTACGGCACCCGCAGGTCGGGGCGGGATCCCTCGCGGTAGGCCTTGCGCCAGGCCGGGGTCGGGTAGCCGGTGGCGGCGCTGCTGACGGCGCGCCGGGCAGACTTCTCCTGCGAATCAAACGTGGTCATCAGACCTTCTACTCCCTACGCCGGCATTACCCGGTCCAGGTTCCTGCGGTCGGCGCAGCCGCTGGTACGTGTGGTGACGTACCGTTCAGCGCCCTCTCAGCCCGGTGCTCCGAGCTCCCGTTGTGTGCGGACGGTTTTGCCCGCAACAAGACGTCCAACACCGTAGCGGCAGCATCCGCGCCGGTCCAGAGGGGGTCCGGGCAACGGTCACCGCCGGCCCGGTACCCCGGCGGTTGCACGGGCGGTGCCCGCGCGCATACCCGCGCGCGTACCCGTCCGCGAGGTCGTGATCCCAACGCAGTAGTCTCTCCCGCGCATGTGTTCACGTGCATGAGTGGCATGCAACCCAACACGTGCATCACCTCCAGGGGAACCAGACATGAGGGCCTCGCGCCTCCTCGCCGCCTCCGCGGCCATCACCGTGAGCCTCGGCATGGGTACGGGCATGGCAGTCGCCGCCCCGCTCGCCGACCCGACCGCGACCACGGTGCCGACCAGCCCCGCCGGCCCGACCGGCCCGACCACGGCGGGCGCCACCGCCCCGGCCCCGAGCGGAAGCACCACGCCGGCCCCCGGGCCCACCGGTACGGCCTCGGCTCCGACGTCCGCCCCTGCTCCGAGCGGCCCGGCCACGGGCCCGACCGGCGGGGCGGCCACCACACCCGCCGTCGCCACCGGGCAGCCCTGCCACCAGGACGGTCGGGTCCCGCTCAATGCCTCCTGGACCGGGCTGCAGAACGTCAGGCTGGTGAAGGGCGGGCCGGCCGCGGAGTCCACCCTGACCATCCGGAACACCTCCGGCCGCGCGCTGCCGGACTTCTCCGCCTACCTGGTGCTGAACTCCTCGCGCTCCCTCACCTGGGAGGACGACCTCACGATGGAGATCAAGCCGCCCGGCGGCGCGTGGAGTCCGATGCCGCTGGGCGAGCGACGTCCGACGAACCTGGGCAAGCCCAGGCCGTACCAGCTGGCCAAGGACGAGGTGCTGACGTTCGCTCTGCGCCTCACCGCCTCCGGCTCCCGGGCGGGCGGGGACGTCAGCCTGGTCTGGCTCAGCACCGCCAACCTGAGCGCCGCCGAGGCGGGGCCCGGCAACTGCACGATCTACACGGCGGATGCCCATGCCGAGTTCACCGTGCTGGACACCACGGCCCCGGGCCCCACCCCCTCGACCTCGGCCGACTTCGTCTTCCCCGCGCCGAGCGCCACCCGCCCGGCCGCCTCGTCCGCCTCGCCGGGCATCGCCCTGAGCCCCGTCTCGGCGAGCACCTCGACGAGTTCGTCGAGCACCTCGGCGAGCACCGCCTCGCGGACCGTCCCGCCGAGCCCTGCTCCGCCGAGCACCGGCAACCTCGCCCAGGCCGGCGGCCAGGGCGACGGGCTCGCCCACACCGGCTCCGGCTCCACCACCGCGATGGCGGTCGGCGGCAGCGCCGCCCTGACCGCCGGTCTCGGCACGCTCCTGGTGGCCCACCTGCGCAGGAGGCGCGCCTCGTCCTGACCCGGGGCCCGCCCGGCGCCCGTTCGTCATCCGGCGGACGGGCACCGCCCGTTCCCGCTGCGGGATGGCACACTGACCGGCATGGTGGGACTCACAGGCCGGGTCACCGGGACGGTCGGCCCCGGACTGGTGGGCGAGGTGCTGGTGCACGTGCGCGAGCGGCAGGGGACGGAGGCGTTCCTGGCGTACCCGGCCGTGCCCGGCGAGACCCTGCCGGTCGCCACGCCGGTGGTCGTGGTGGAGTACCAGCCGCCGCGCACGGTGTACGTCGCGCACGCGCTGGGTTGACGCCCCGAAGTCCTGCCGCCCGCCCGCCCGGTGGCGATCTTGACGCCGTCTTGACGCGCTGACGCGAAGTCAGGACGAAATGTCCTTCCAACTGATCGGCAACAGGCGCAGAATCTCGTGCTGCCACCGGTTCCGCGCCATCCTGCACAACAGAGCGCAGCCACGGATCGCCGGTGTGCCCTGAAGGGGGAATTCGCCGATGCTGATCGGCATCGCGGGGGCGGCAGTCGCCTCCATCGTCATCCTGATCGTGCTCTTCAAGCTCATGTGGCGGGTCGCCGAGCCCAACGAGGCGCTGATCATCTCCGGGTCCAAGCACCGCGCCGAAGGGGTCGGCGAGGGGTTGGGCTTTCGAATCGTCACCGGCCGGGGAACGCTGGTGATGCCCGGCGTCCAGGTGGTCCGCAAGCTCTCGCTGGACCTCAACGAGGCCGAACTGGACGTCGAGTGCGTGACGTCGCAGGGCATCCCCGTGCACGTCAAGGGAGTCGTGATCTTCAAGGTCGGCGACGACAGCGTGTCGATCGCCAACGCCGCCCGGCGCTTCCTGGACCAGCAGCAGATGATGGGCCACCGGGTGCACAACGTCTTCGCCGGCCATCTGCGCTCCATCGTCGGCGGGTTGACCGTCGAGCAGATGATCCGCGACCGGGAGCGGCTGACCGGGGAGACCCGGGCGGCCTCCGGCAGCGAGATGGAGAAGCTGGGTCTGATCATCGACTCGCTGCAGATCCAGGAGATCCTCGATCCGACCGGCTACATCCAGAACCTGGCCGCCCCGCACGCCGCCGCCGTGATGCGCGACGCCCGTATCGCGCAGGCCGAGGCGGACCGGCAGGCCACCGAGGCCGAGCAGGAGGCCTTCGCCCGCAAGGCGGAGGCGACCCGCAACAGCGGTATCCAGCAGGCCGGCTACCAGGCCGAGATGGAGACCGCGACGGCCCGGGCGATGCAGGCCGGGCCACTGGCGCAGGCGGCCGCCCGGCAGGAGGTCGTCGTCCAGGAGACCAAGGTCGCCGAGCTGGAGGCGCACCGCAAGGAGCAGCAGCTCCAGGCGGACGTCCGCAAGCCCGCCGACGCCCGGGCGTACGAGACCCGTACCAAGGCCGAGGCCGACCGTGACGCCCGGATTTCCGCGGCGCAGGCGCAGGCCAAGGAGACCGAACTCAAGGCGGGCGCCGAGGCGAACCGGGTCAAGATCGCCGCGGTCGCGGAGGCCGAGGCCACCAAGGCCCGCGGTCTGGCGAGCGCCGAGGCCACCCGGGCGACCGGTCAGGCCGAGGCTGCGGCCGCCGAGGCCAAGGGTCTGGCCGCAGCCGAGGCCGCCCGCGCGCTGGGTCTGGCCGAGGCCGAGGCGATCAAGGCCCGGGCCGCGGCGCTGGCCGAGAACCAGGAGGCCGTGGTCGCCCAGCAGCTCGCCGAGAACTGGCCGGAGATCGTCCGGGCCGGGGCCGAGGCGTTCGGCAACGTCGAGCACATGGTGCTGCTCAACGGCGCCGAGGGCATGGGCGAGATGTTCGCCAAGGCACTGACCATGGGCGGTACCGGCCTCGGCCTGGCCCGCCAGCTGCTCGGCAGCATGAACGCGGGGCCGGCCGCCGACGGCGCCGGCACCGCGGCCGGCACCGGTACGGCTGCCGCTGCCGCCACTGCCGTGAACGGCTCGGGCCCGGACCGCCCCCGGGCGCAGGCCATCCCCGTCCAGGACGCCTGACCGCCGCCGCACCTGCGGGAGGCCCGCACCCCGATCCGACGGGGTGCGGGCCTCCGGGCGTTCGCGGGGAGAGGTCAGCTCTTGGCGGCCTTCTTCACCAGGATCACCACGGCGGCGGCGATGCCGACCACCACCAGGGCCTTGATCAGCAGGCCGATCAGCGCGCCCACGATGCCGACCACGAACCAGAGCAGGTTCCACGCGAGCACCAGCACGATGATCGGGACGACGATGTTGCGCACCCACGAGGGCAGCGACTTCCAGAGCTCAGCCATGTCAGGTCCTTCTCTCCCCTCGGGCCGGCTGCCTGTCCGGTGCCGCATCCCGTCTGCTTCGGTACTTCGATCGTACGGGCGCGGACAGGCCGGAACGAGGGGCAGCGGCCCCGAGAGAACCCGGAGATCACCCCGAGGCCCCACCCCGGGGTAACCCCCCATGTGCCCGCTCAGACGGGCCAGGTCTCGCCCCGCCAGGCGGCGTCCCAGAACATCCACTCGTAGCGCGAGGTGGTGGTGAAGTGCTCGACGACCCGGCGCCGTTCGGCGGGGGAGATCTCCTCGCCGAGCCGGTCCGTCAGTGCCAGCACCCGGCGCACCACGGCCTGGAAGGCCTCGTCGCCGTAGGTGGAGATCCACTTGGCGTAGAGCGGGTTCGGGGATGACCTGGTGAGCAGTTGCTCGCCGACCCGGGCGTAGATCCAGTAGCAGGGCAGCACCGCGCCGACGGCCTCCGCGAACGAGCCGCCGTACACGGTGGCCAGCAGGTAGCTGGTGTAGGCCCGGGTGGTGGGCAGCACCGGCTCGGCGGCGGCCTGCTCGGCGCTGGCCCCGAACGCGTCCATGAACTCGGCGTGCATGCCCTGCTCGGCGGCGAGCGCGCCGACCGCGTCGTCGGCGAAGGCCCGGACGTCCTGCTCGTCGGGCGCCTTGGCGGCGCACACGGCGAGGGCGCGGGCGTAGTCGCGCAGGTAGTGCGAGTCCTGGACGACGAAGTGGCGGAAGGCTTCGCGCGGCAGTGTGCCGTCGGTGAGACCGCCGATGAAGGGGTGGTCGAGGATCTCCGCGTAGATCGGCTCGATCGACGCCCAGAGTTCTTCGGTCAGGGTCACGGTGCGACTCCCTCCCTGTCCCGGACGGGGGGAGTGCCCCTGTCACGGCCAGGTTCTGGCGGTCGGCGCGGCGGGGGCCGTGGGGAAACCCGGCCGTCAGCGCCCTCTCAGCCCGCTGCTGCGGGCTCCCGCGGTGTTCGGTGTGTTGTCGCGCCCGACCCTATCGGGGCGCCGGCCGGGGCGGGCCCGGCGGTTCAGTCCTCGGGCGGGGAGAACACCACCAGCACCCGCAGCTCCTCGGTGATGTGGTGGAAGTGGTGCTCCACCCCGGCCGGTACGTACACCACGGTGCCCCGCCCGACGGTGGTGGTCTCGCCGCCGACCGTCAGCTCGGCCCGGCCGCTGATCACCTGGTAGATCTCGTCCTGGGCGTGCGCGGACTGCGGGTCGGTCTCACCGGGGGAGAGCGCGTACAGACCGGCGGACATCTGCCGCTGCTTCAGGAAGCGCAGGTACGCGCCCTGGTTGGCGGCGCGCTCCGCGTCCAGCTCGTCCAGCCGGAACACCTTCATGGGACTGCTCCTCTACTCCGTGCACGGGGCTGAGGGCATTCAACAACATGCCGCCTGGAGCTTCCCCCGGCCACGCCTGCCTGCGACGATCGCGCCATGAAGGGTTTCGCAATCAAGACACTTATCAACGCCGCCGCGATCTGGGTGGCCGCCGCGATCGTCACCGGGATCACGCTCACCGGTGACGACTGGACCAGCAAGACGCTCACGGTGGTCCTGGTCGCCCTGATCTTCGGGGTGGTGAACTGGCTGATCAAGCCGGTGGTGAAGCTGTTCTCACTGCCCTTGTTCGTCCTCACCCTGGGGCTGATCACCTTCGTCATCAACGCCCTGATGCTCTGGCTGACCTCGTGGGCCTCCGGCAAGCTCGAACTGGACTTCCACGTCCAGGGCTTCGTGCCCGCGCTGCTGGGCGCGCTGATCATCAGCCTGGTGTCCTGGGGCCTCAGCCTGGCCCTCGGCGACGACTGAACCCGCTCCCGCGCGCCCGCCGCGCCCTACCGTGCCCCGGCGGCAGCCACGACGGGGCCGCTGCCCGGGTATGCCACCGGCCGGCGGCCCCGTCGTGTCGTCCTCGTACCGCTCACCCTCTTGTCCCGGTACCGCTCGTCCGCGTACCGCGTACCGCGTGCCGCGCACCGCGTCCGTCACATCCACGGCGCCCCGAGCCGGTCACCCGGCGTTCTCGCACCCCCGGCTGAGGATGTCGGCGAGCTGCGCGTCCAGTTCGCCGCCGGTGAGCTCCTCGCCCATCGGCACCAGGCGGTCGGTCCGGCTGAGGAAGGCGATCAGCGGCGGGGCCGAGGCCAGCAGCAGCGCATCGCCCTCTGGGGAGTGCAGCACGATGCGGACGTCCGAGAGCTCGTCCCCGACGGGGTGGATGTGCACATCGCCCTCACCGGTGGGGCGGCTGATCCCGTCGAGCAGCAGCTCCCGGGCGAAGATCCAGGTCACCGGCTCGTCGCCGGGCAGGTGGAAGGTGAAGCGAACCGCGTACGGGTCGATCGGGTCGTACTCGAGATCGACCACGATGCGGAAGGAGAGCTCGCTGGAGACCACGAGGTTCATGACCACGTGGCCCTGGACTGTGCTGTGCATGCGCCAGTACCTCTCGTTCTGCCCGGCCTTGCGTGCTGAGTGGCTGAGTCTGTTGTGCTGCCAATTCTGTAGTTTTGGTCGTGGTTCCCTGTTCAAACCTCATCGTCCGGGTTCGTGGACGTATGGGGACAAGGTCCGCTTCTTCTCACACGGTGAACACCCGGGTACCCCTGAGGTGGGCCCCGGTCCGGCTCATGGCACAGGAGGGCATACGGAGCAAGCAGCTCCGCTTTGCCCAGCAGGCGCTCATTGCAGCACAGGCGGGCCGGGCCCGCAATCACTCCCGCATGCTTCGCCACACAAAATCGCTTGAATCAAAGATCAGCAGATCACTCTCCGAGATGAATTCAAGGGGATCCGGCACTCCGGCCTGGCTATTCAAGATCCATCGAGCCTGCTCCCTACGCCCGAACGGACGCACCCGGGCCAGGGCGCGTTTCGGCCCGGCCGAGGTGCGGCAGACTCCCGCACAACGCTCCAGCCCCGGAGGTGGCCCATGGCCAACCCGCCCCGTCCAGTCGTCAAGCGCACCGCACGGGCGATCCTGCTGGAGCTCGACCCGGACGCCCCGCACGCGCCGGCCTCCATCATCCTCATCAAGCGCACCCGGCCCGGCTCCCGGCCGTACTGGATCACCCCGGGCGGCGGCGTGGAGCCGGCCGACCGCACCGTCGTCGAGGCCCTGCACCGCGAGGTGGACGAGGAACTCGGCGGCAAGATCGTCGACGTCGTCCCCGCGTTCGTGGACACCATCGCGCACACGCACCACGACGACGGCACGCTCGCCCACCCGCACGGCGTCAAGGTGCAGCACTTCTTCGTCTGCCGGCTGGCCACCATGGACCCCTCCCAGCGACACGGCCCCGAGGTCGAGGAGCCGAACGGCGAGTACGAGATCGTCCGGCTGCCCTTCACCCGCGAGGGCGTGACCTCGGTCAACGTCGTCCCGCCCGCTCTGCGTGCCTTCCTGGCCGCCAATATCGAGGGCGTCCGCGCGATGCTCGCACCCGACCTGGCCTGAGCCCGGGCGACCGGGCGCGGAACGCGGCCGGACGCCCGCGCTACCCGGCGACCGACTCGCCGGCCAGGTCGTGGCGGATCCGTTCCTGCGGCACCCCGGCCCGCAGCAGCACACCGGCCCCGCGCCGCACCATCGCGGCCGGCCCGCTGAGGTAGGCGTCCCGGCCCTGCCACGGGCCGAACCGGCCGATCACCTCCGGCAGTTCACCGGCCAGTACGTCCCCCGCTCCGGTCCGCTGCCCGGACACCACCGGGCGGACGGAGAGCCAGGGGTGGCGCTGCGCGAGCCGGCGCAGCGCCTCCAGCTCGTACAGCTCGGCCTGCTTTCGCGCGCCGTAGAACACCTCCACCGACCGGCCGGCCGCGCCGTACTCGGCGACCTCCTCGACCATCGCGGCGATCGGCGCGATGCCGGTGCCGCCGCCCACGCAGAGCAGGTCGGCGCCGCCCGCGTGGTCGACCACCATCGAACCGGCCGCCGGCCCCAGCCGCAGCACGTCCCCGGGCGCGGCCCGGCGGACCAGCGCGTTGCTCACCCAGCCCGCCTCCACGGCCTTGACGTGGAAGGTCAGCAGGCCGTCCGGCCGGGGCGCGCCGGCGAAGGAGAAGGGCCGCCAGACCCGGGGCCACCACGGCGTCTCCAGGGTGGTGTACTGCCCGGCCCGGTACGGGTACGCCTGGTCCGGGCGGACGGTGATCACCGCGATCTCCGGGGTGCGCTGCTCGTGCGCGACCACCTCGGCCTGCCACCAGGCCGGCGAGCCGCCGGCCGCGCGCTCGGCCGCCGCGATCATGATCGAGGAGACCAGCCCGTACACCCGCCGCCAGGCCCGCTCGGTCTCCGCGTCCCAGCGGCTGCCCGCGTACCGGGCCAGGGCCGCCACCAAACACTCCCCCACCGGGCCGTAGTGGCCGCTCAGGGTGCCGTACTTGCGGTGGCCCCGGCCGAGGGCGCTCAGGTACTCGGTGAGCCCGGCCGGGTCGTCCGCGCTGCGGGCGGCCATCAGCAACACCCGGAACAGGCGGTCACGCTGTACGTCCATGGCGGCCGGGAACATCGCGCGGATCTCGGGGTGGTGCAGGAAGATCAGGGCGTAGAAGTGCGCGGTGGCCCGGTCCGCCACCGGCTCGACGACGGCCAGGCTGGCCCGGACCAGCTCGATGTCGCGGGCGGTGGGGGGCTGCTCCACCGCCGAGCGGAGCTCGGGAACGGCGGCCGGGGCAACTGCGGGGGACCGCGCGGCTGCGGGGGCCTGGACGAGGGCGGGGGCGGGGGCGGCCGGGCCGGCCGGGCCAGGGGCGAGGGCCCCGGTGGCCGGGGTGGCCGGGGCCCAGGCCCGGCTCCAGTGATCCCCCGGGCCGGCCCAGTTGAGGCTGGGTGCGCTGCTGAACAGCGGCTCGATCGCGGGGGCAGCCGGCGTCCGAGGGGCTGCCGGCGGGGCGAGGGGAGGTGGCGGGATCGCGGGCGGTACGGGCGGTGCGGGCGGCGGGTCCGGGATCGACATCGTGGCGGCCGTGGGTCCGCCCGACAGGGGAGGCAACCCGGGAGCGGGGACCGGCTCCAGGACGGGCTCCGTCGCCGGCCTCGGAGCGCGGCCGACGGCCGGCCCGGTGGTGTCCGGCACGGTCTCCGGCTCGGGTTCGGCGTCCGGCCCGGATGCGACGGGGGTCGCCCCCGGTACCGCGGTCGCCGTGCTCGAACCGTGTCCGACACGGACCAGGAGTGATCTGCGTGATTTCACCGCAACTTGACGAGTACTCAAGAGAATCGTTTCGCCTCCGGCCGTCCCTGCACCACCTGGCTCGTCCCTGCTGACGCCTTCGGTAGCGTGGCACGCCCGAACAGCTCATCCGACAAGTCAGGCGAAAGCCCGGACATCCGCGCCGTCCGCGCGCTACGCTCCCTCGTCCACCGCCTGCCGGCCGCCCGCAGCGGCGGCGGCGCGTCCGTGGGGCTGGCGGGATCGCCGCAGGTCAGGAAGCACGGACGGCCCGATCGCGGGATCGATCACCGCGATCGGGCCGGTCAGTGGAGGCCGGTCGGGACAGGCCGTCGGAGCCGGCTGTCAGAGTCGGCGCATCAGGGTGCCCGGCTGCTCGACGCAGTCGGCGACGAAGCGCAGGAAGCCGCCCGCCGTGCCGCCGTCGCAGACCCGGTGGTCGAAGGTGAACGACAGCTGCGTCACCCGCCGGACCGCCAACTCGCCCTGGTACACCCAGGGCTTGGCGACGATCCGGCCCACTCCGAGCATCGCGGCCTCGGGGTGGTTGAGGATCGGGGTGGAACCGTCCACGCCGAACACCCCGTAGTTGTTGAGCGTGAAGGTGCCGCCGGTGAGCTCGGCGGGAGTGAGCGAACCGGCCCGCGCCGCCTCCGTGAGCCTCCCGAGTTCGGCACCCAGCTGCTCGGTGGTCAGCAGGTGGGCGTCCCGTACGACGGGGACGACCAGCCCGCGCTCGCTCTGGGCCGCGAAGCCCAGGTGCACGGCGGAGTGCCGGCGCAGCGCCGTCGGGGCACCCGAGGCGTCGGTGTCCACGCTCGCGTTCAGCTCCGGGTAGCGGGCCAGCCCGGCGGTGCAGATCCGCGCGAACAGGGCCAGCAGGCTGACCTTGGGCATGCCGCTGTCGCGGTTCATCTGCTCGCGCAGGGCGAGCAGTTCGGTGGCGTCGGCGTCCACCCAGCAGGTCGCGGCGGGGATCTCCCGGTGGCTGCGGCTCAGCTTGTCGGCGATCGTCCGGCGCAGCCCGCGCAGCGGGACGACGTTCTCGGCCGGGAGCGCCGGTGCCGCTGCGGGGGCCGCAGTTCTGGCCCGTTCCACATCGGCCCGCATGATCAGCCCGTCCGGCCCGCTGCCCGCGAGCGTCGTCAGGTCGATCCCGTGCTCGCGGGCCATCCGGCGCACCAGCGGTGAGATCACCGAGACCACGCCCGGTGCCGCGGGGGCGGGTGCCTGCGGGGCGGGGGCCGCCGGGGCGGAGGCCGTCACGGTGCCCGCCGTGGCGGCCCGGACCCGGCCGCGCCGGGCGCCCTTGGGCGTGTCCGCGACCCCGAAGCCGACCAGCGGACGCTCGGCCGCGCCGCCGGCCACCTGCCGCCCGTCCGCCCGGTGCTCCTGCGCGCCCTCGGCGCCCACCGCAGGGGAGACCGCCACGGTCACCAGCGCGGCGCCGACCGGTACCTCCTCCCCCGGCTCGCCGTACCGGGCGGTGACCACCCCGCCGTACGGGCAGGGCACCTCGACGACCGCCTTGGCCGTCTCCACCTCCACCACCGGCTGGTCGACCGCGATCACCTCGCCGACCTCGACCATCCAGCGCACCACCTCGGCCCCGGTCAGACCCTCACCGAGGTCGGGCAGCGTGAACTCGCGAACGACAGGCATCATTTCTCAGTCCTCCCACTGCAACCGGGCGACGGCGTCCAGGATCCGGTCCACCCCGGGGAGGTGGTGGTGCTCCAGCATCGGCGGCGGGTACGGGATGTCGAAGCCGGAGACCCGCAGCACGGGCGCGGCGAGGTGATGGAAGCAGCGCTCGGTGACCCGGGCGGCGATCTCCGCGCCCGTCCCGCCGAAGCCGGTGGACTCGTGCACCACCACGGCCCGGCCGAGCGAGCGCACCACCTTGCAGACCGTCTCGTCGTCGAACGGGACCAGCGTGCGCAGGTCCAGTACCGCGAGGTCCCAGCCCTCGGCGGCGGCGGCCTCGGCCGCCTCCAGGCAGACGGGCAGCGAGGGGCCGTAGGTGATCAGTACGGCGGAGCGGCCGGTGCGGCGCAGCACCGCCCGGCCGATCGGCTCGACCGGCGCGGCCGGGTCGAGCTCGGCCTTGCCCCAGTAGAGCCGCTTGGGCTCCAGGAACACCACCGGGTCGTCGGAGGCGATCGAGGCGCGCAGCAGCCCGTACGCGTCGGCCACCGTCGCGGGGGCGACCACGTGCAGGCCGGGGGTGTGGGTGTAGTACGCCTCGGAGGCGTCGCTGTGGTGCTCGACACCGCCGATGCCGCCGCCGTACGGGATCCGGATGGTGATCGGCATCGGCAGCCGGCCCGCCGTCCGGTTGCGCATCTTGGCGACGTGCGAGACGAGTTGCTCCATCGCGGGGTAGGCGAAGGCGTCGAACTGCATCTCCACCACCGGGCGCAGCCCGTACATCGCCATACCGACCGCCGTGCCGAGGATGCCCGCCTCGGCCAGCGGGGTGTCCAGGCAGCGGTCGGGGCCGAACTCGGCGGTCAGCCCGTCGGTGATCCGGAAGACCCCGCCGAGTGCGCCGACGTCCTCGCCGAGCACGTGCACCGCCGGGTCCTCGCGCATGGAGTCCCGCAACGCGGAGTTCAGGGCCTGCGCCATGGTGCGGGTGGAAACGGCTGTGCTCATCAGTGCTGCACCTCGGCCTCGGCGGCCAACTCGGCGGCGAGCTGCGCGGCCTGCTCGCGCAGCTGCGGGGTGGGCTCGGCGAAGACGTGGGCGAAGAGCGACATCGGGTCGAGCTCCGCGTCGGCGTGGAACTCGGCGCGCATCCGGGCGGCGAGTGCCTCGGCCTCCTGCGCCGCCTGCTCGACCAGGGCGCCGTCCAGCACACCGGCCTCGCGCAGATGGCGTTCCATCAGCAGGATCGGGTCGTGCTCGCGCCAGGCGACGACCTCGTCGTCCTCCCGGTAGCGGGTGGCGTCGTCGGCGTTGGTGTGCGCCTCGACCCGGTAGGTGAGTGCCTCGACCAGGGTCGGGCCGCCGCCCGAGCGGGCCCGCTCGACGGCCTCGGCGAGCACCGAGTGCACGGCGGGCGCGTCGTTGCCGTCGACCAGCCGGCCCGGCATGCCGTAGCCGACGGCCTTGTGGGCCAGGCTGGGCGCGGCGGACTGCTGGGTGAGCGGCACCGAGATCGCGTAGCCGTTGTTCTGCACCAGGAACACCACGGGGGCGCGCAGCACGGCGGCGAAGTTCAGCGCCTCGTGGAAGTCGCCCTCGCTGGTGCCGCCGTCGCCGAGCAGTGCCAGCGCGACCACCGGCTCGCCGCTCAGGCGGGCGGCGTGGGCCAGCCCGACGGCGTGCGGGGCCTGGGTGGCCAGCGGGGTGCAGAGCGGTGCGGTACGGGTGGCGCGCGGGTCGTACCCGGTGTGGGCGTTGCCGCGCAGCAGGGTGAGCGCCTCCAGCGGGTCGACTCCGCGGGAGACCACGGCGAGGGTGTCGCGGTAGCTGGGGAAGAGCCAGTCGCCCTCGCCCAGTGCCATCGCGGCGGCGACCTGGCAGGCCTCCTGGCCGGTGGAGGCGGGGTAGACGGCCAGCCGGCCCTGCTTGGTGAGGGTGGTGGCCTGCTGGTTGTAGCGGCGGCCGACGACCAGCCTGCGGTAGAGCTCGCGCAGCAGCGCCGGGTCCTGCTTGTCCAGGGCCGGCGTGCCGAGCACCCGGACCGGGGCTGCGTCCGGGAGGAGGGGGGCCGGGTCGGTGCGCGGGGCGGTGGCCCCGGGAAGCCAACCGGGTACCGATGTGTGCGGTCTGTGATCGAGAACGGTCATCTCGGGCACCTCCAAGGGTGGGGGAGGGGCTGCGGGGGCAGCGATGGTGCCGTGGTGCGCGAGGGGCCGCGACAGGAGGTCGTGGAAAGGCTTTCCTCCCTACCGATTGTTCGGTTGTCTGTTCATTCTGGCCACAGGTCGGTGAAGGTGGTGGACAATCGGCCGCGACAGCGGTCGACTGGAGGCAGCACGTCCATTTCTTCAGAGTGGGGGGCCATGTCCGCTGAACAGATGTCCAGAGCCTCGGCGGCGGCCCAGCCGCTCGACCGGGTGGACAGATCCATCCTCCGCCTCCTCCAGCAGGACGGCAGGGCGTCGATACGCTCCGTAGCCGAGCGCGTGCACGTCTCCCGGGCGAACGCCTATGCGCGGATCGCTCGGATGGTCGAGGACGGCATCATCCGCGGCTTCACCGCCAGGGTGGACCACGAACGGGCCGGGCAGGGCGCATCCGCGTACATCACGCTGAAGATCGTCCAGAACTCCTGGCGGATGGTGCGCGAGCAACTGCTGACCCTGCCGGGGGTCGCGCACATCGCGCTCGTCGGCGGCGAGTTCGACGTGCTGCTGCTGGTGCACGCCGCCGACAACCGGGGCCTGCGGGAGCTGGTGCTGGGCCGGATCCAGGCGATCCCGCAGGTCCTGGCGACCCAGACGCTGATCGTCTTCGAGGAGACCGACCAGGTGCCGCCTGATTGATTGGGGCGCCCCCTCGTCTCCGGGGCGCTCCTTCTTCTGGTGCGCCCGCTCGCCTCCGGGGCGCTCACGTCCGGTGCCGATGGTCGGCGCTCCGGCGCTCGCTTCGCTCGCTTGTCGCTTCTCCCTTTCGGCACCGGCGCGCCCCTTCGGCTCGGGGCGCGGCCGGCGGGGGTGGGCGTCAGGACGCGGGGGCGGGGTCTGCGGGGTCCGCGGGCGGGTGGGTCAGGCGCGGAGGCCGTCGAAGGCCAGGTGGACCACGGTGTCCGCGACGCCGTCGGCGGCCTTCAGGCCGGGGCGGTACCACTCCACGATCGAGTTGATCATCCCGAAGAGCAGCCGGGTGGCCAGTCTCGGTTCGAGGTCGGAGCGCAGCGAACCCTCCGCGACGGCGGCTCGGAGCAGCTCGGCGACCTGGTGGTCGAAGTCCCGGCGGCGCTCCAGCGCCCACTGCTCGGTCACCGTGTTGCCCCGCACCCGCAGCAGCAGGGTGACGTACGGGAGCTCCGCGAGCAGCACCTCGGCGGTGCGGCGCACCACGTGCTCCAGCCGGTCCACGGCCGGGCCGGTGGTCGCGCCCGGCTCGGCGAGGATGCCGAAGAGGCCGTCCAGCGCCCGTCCGACGGCGAGGCGCAGCAGCTCCTCCTTGCCCCGCACGTGGTGGTAGATCGAGGACTTGGAGATCCCGGCCGCCCGCGAGAGGTCCTCCATCGAGGTGCCGTCGTAGCCCCGCTCGTTGAACACGTCGACGGTCACCGCGAGCAGCGACTCGACGGTGTAGGCGGTGCGGGTGGTGTGATCGGCCATCCTCCGAGTATCCCCGGCGGGCGGGGGCGCGGTCAGGCCGGGGGCGGTCAGGGACGGTCAGGGACGGGGCCGGCGGCGGTCCTTGGGCCGGGGTTCGGGCACCCGCTCCGGGCCGCCGTCCTCCTCCGGCTTCCCCTCGCCCGCACCCGCCTCCGCGCGCTCGCGGTCGCGGTCGCTGTCGCGGGCGATGAAGTAGGTCGGGCGCTGCTGGACGGCGGTGTAGATCCGCCCGACGTACTCGCCGAGCAGGCCGAAGCAGATCAGCTGGACACCGCCGATGAACAGCATCACGGCGAACAGCGAGGTCCAGCCGGGCACGGTGTTGCCCAGCGCATAGGCCGTCAAGGTGAAGGCGAGCAGGGCCAGGCAGGTGAAGAAGCTGACGACGCCGAGCCAGGTGGCGAGCCGCAGCGGGGCCGCCGAGAAGCCGGTGATGCTGTCGATGGCCAGGCGGACCATCTTGCGCAGCGGGTACTTGGTCTCGCCGGCCACCCGTTCGTCGCGGTGGTAGCTGACCTGGCCGCTGGGGAAGCCCAGCCAGGGCACCAGCAGCCGGTAGACCTGCTGCTGGTCGGGCAGCGCCTTGAGGGCCTCCACGGCGTCGCGGCTGAGCAGCCGGAAGTCACCGGCCTGGGAGGGGACGGTCTTGCCGACCAGCCGGCGCATCAGCCAGTAGTAGGCGCCAGCGGTGCGACGCTTGAAGCCGGTGTCGGTGGAGCGGTCGGTGCGCACGCCGTAGACGATGTCCAGCTGCTGGGCCGTGGCGAGGGCCAGCATCTCGGGGATCTTCTCCGGCGGGTCCTGGAGGTCGGCGTCGATGCTGGCGACGTAGTCACCGCGGGCGCTGTGCAGGCCGGCGGTGAGGGCCGCCTGGTGGCCGGAGTTGCGCCGCAGCCGGATCACCCGCAGCTCGGGCCATCCTGCGCGGAAGTCGTCCAGCAGGTCGGTGGTCTTGTCGCTGCTCCCGTCGTCGACGGCGACGACCTCGTACGGGACCCGGATGCCGTCCAGGACCGGGCGCAGCCGGTCCACCAGTGCCGGGAGGGCCTCCTCCTCGTTGTACATGGGGATGACGACGGACAGCTCGGTCCGGTCGTGGTGCACAGCGGTCATCGGATGTCCTGGCCCGTGGGGGGAGAGAAGGAAGCGGTCGGGTTTGCGCAAACGGTCCCAGACTGCCGTCCACGCCCATACCGTAAACTGCCGGGATGCCGCGCGGTGACCTTTGCGGTGTGACAGTCATCGATAGGTGAGACCCGATTATCCGATGAGCACATCACCTGGCGCGGTCTCTGCTGCCATCCCCCGGCCCCGATCCCCGCTCTCCTCCGGCCCCGCGGACCCCTCCGCGAAGCACGGCCACGGCCGGCGGCTGCGCGCGGCCGCCGACCGGTACGGCCCGGCGCTGGGCGTCTACGGCCTGGTGAAGCTCGCGGGTTTCACCACCTTCATGCTGTTGCTGAACGATGCCGGGGACTACCTCGGCAAGCACCCCCGGTTCGGCGGCGGCGCCCGCCCCTGGGACGTGCTGGCCTCGTGGGACGGCTGGTGGTACCAGCAGGTCGCCCAGTACGGCTACCACCCGCAGCTCGTCCCGGTGGTCGGTCAGGGCGCGTTCACCGTCCAGGAGAACTCCGCCGCCTTCTTCCCGCTCTACCCCGGCCTGATGCGGCTGGTCTCGGACTGCACGGGCCTGGGCCTGTACGGCGCCGGCATGCTCGTCTCCGTCCTCACCTCGTTCGCGGCAGCCGCCGGGATCTTCGGCGTCACCACCCGTCTCGGCGGCGCCAGGGCCGGCCTGATCGCCGCCGCACTGTGGGGCCTGGCCCCCGGTTCGGGCGTGGAGTGGGCGCTCTACTCGGACTCCACCTTCGTCGCGCTCGCCGCCTGGGCCTGCTACACGGTGATGACCGGCCGCTGGCTCACCGCCGGCTCGCTGACCCTGGTGGCCGGCCTCAACCGGCCCACCGCCGCCGCCCTGGTCGCCGCCCTCGGCGTGGCCGGCCTGATCGCCCTGTACCGGCGCACCGACGGCATCGCCCGGCCGCTCGCCGCGATCACGATGGCCCCGCTGGGCCTGCTCGGCTACGTCGGCTGGGTCGGCTGGCGGATGGGCGACTGGGGCGGCTACTTCAAGCTCCAGCGCGGCGCCTGGATGCACTACTTCGACTGGGGCGCCAGCACCCTGAACACCGTGTTCAGCGTGCTGTACGGCCACCGGGACTACCAGTTCGTCTACCCGGTCGAGGACCTGGTCGCGATGGCGGTGCTGATCGCCCTGCCCGTCCTGGTGGTCCTGCTGCTGCGGCTGCGTCCGCCCGCCGTGCTGGTGGTCTACACGCTGGTCACCATCGTCACCGCGCTCGGCAGCCAGCAGATCTTCGGCAACACCTCCCGCTACCTGCTGCCCGCCTTCCCGCTGCTCATCCCGCTCGCCCTCGCGCTGCGCAGGCTCAGCCTCCGGGTGCTGGTCACGGTGCTCGGCACCACCGCCCTGGCGTCCGGCTGGTTCGCCGGCTACGTCCTGTTCGAACTCGGGGTTCCGTAACCGATGCCCACCGACTCCTCCCCCGGCGCGCGCACCCCCGCGCCCCCGGCCGGGCCGCCGCCCGCGCGGCCCGCCCGCGTCACCCGCCAGCTGCCGGTGTTCGCGATCATCGGTTCCATCTCCACCGTCGCGTACCTGGGCCTGTACGCGGCCCTCCAGCCGCTCACCGGCGCACAGGCCGCCAACCTGATCGCACTGCTGGTCACCGCCGTCGCCAACACGGCGGCCAACCGCCGCTTCACCTTCCAGGTGCGCGGCTCCGAGGGCGCGGCCCGGCATCAGCTCCAGGGCCTGGTCGCGTTCGCCGCCGGGCTCGCGCTGAGCAGCGGCGCGCTGGCGCTGGTCCACCTCGCCTCGCCGCACGCCTCGCAGCTGCTCCAGCTGGGCGCGCTGATCGCGGCCAACGTGGCGGCGACGGCGCTGCGCTTCGTCCTGCTGCGACTGTGGGTGTTCAAGCACTCGAACGGGACGTCCACGGACAGGCCCTAGACTCGGCCGGACGATCGTCCCCGGCGTGAGGGTGGAGTCCAGTGAACGCGACACCGGCAGTCACCGCCGATGTGCCCGAGCTGCACAACGGCGGCGCCCCGGCCGGGCCGAACGGCTGGCGCGAGCGCTCCCGGCGTCTGGTGCTGCGCTACGGACCCGCCGTCTGGTGCTACGCGGTGCTGAAACTGGTCGGCTTCGCGGTCTTCATGCGGCTGCTGGAGTTCTCCGGCGACTACCTCGAGAAGCCCGCCCGCTTCGGCGGCGGCGACCACCCCTGGGACGTCCTGGCCTCCTGGGACGGCTGGTGGTACCAGCAGGTCGCCCAGTTCGGCTACCACCCGCAGCTGGTACCGATCACCGGCGCCGGCGACTTCACCATCGACCAGAACTCCGCCGCCTTCTTCCCGCTCTACCCGGGACTGATGCGGCTGGTCTCGGACTGCACGGGCCTGGGCCTGTACGGCGCCGGCATGCTCGTCTCCGTCCTCGCCTCGCTGTTCGCGGCCGCCGGGATCTTCGCCGTCGCCGAGCGGGTCGGCGGCGCCAGGGCCGGCGTCATCGCGGCGGGGCTCTGGGCCGTCTGTCCCGGCTCGGGCGCCGAGTGGGCCGTCTACTCCGACTCCACCTTCGTCGCGCTGGCCGCCTGGTCCTGCTACTGCGTGATGACCAGGCGGTGGATCGCCGCCGGAACGATCACCCTGGTCGCCGGCCTCAACCGGCCGACCTCCGCCGCGCTGATCGCGGCCGTCGGGATCGCCGCGCTGCTGGACCTGTACCGGCGCGAGAGCGGCGTCCTGCGCCCGGTGGCGGCGATGCTGATGGCGCCGCTCGGCCTGCTCGGGTACGTCGGCTGGGTCGGCTGGCGGATGGGCGACCTGGGCGGCTACTTCAAGCTCCAGCGCGAGGCCTGGCTGCACTTCTTCGACTGGGGCCAGCACACCTGGAACGCGATGCGCGGGGTGCTGCTGGGCCGCCAGGACTACCTGTTCGCCTTCCCGATCTCGGACCAGCTGGCCGCGCTGATCGTGATGGCCCTGCCGGTGCTGATCGTGCTGCTGCTGCGGCTGCGCCCGCCCGCCGTCCTGGTCGTCTACACCCTGGTCACCATCGCCACCGTGCTGGGCAGCCAGCAGATCTTCGGCAACATCTCCCGGTACCTGCTGCCCGCGTTCCCGCTGTTCATCCCGCTCGCGCTCGCCCTGCGCAGGCTCAGCTGGCCGGTGCTGGCCACGGTGCTCGGCACCACCGCGATCGCCTCCGGCTGGTTCGCGGGCTACGTCATCTTCGAGCTCGGCATCCCGTAACCACCGGCGGCGCTCGCGGGACCACCGGCCGCGCTCCCGGAACCGCCAGCGCGGGCCCTCTTGAGCCGACCGATCGTTCGGTTACTCTGTGACTTGTCCCGTCCGCCCCCTCCGAGGAGCGCACCATGGCTACAGCGGTCACCCACCCCTTCACCGCCGAACTCGTCGAACGCCACCAGGGCACCCTGAGCCGCGCGCTCACCGCCATCGCGGAGCGGGACTACTGGTCGCCCTACCCCGAGTTCCCCAAGGCGTACGGCGAGAGCGGCCCCGCGGACGGCCGCGCCGCGTTCGAGGCCCTGCTCGGCACCACCTTCGCCATCGAGGGCCAGCCCACCGACGGCGACCTGGTCGGCGGCGAGGCCTCCCCGTACGGCATCGACCTCGGCATCAGCTACCCGCACGCCGACCCGGACAGCCTGATCGCCGCCCTGCGCGCCGCGCAGCCCGGCTGGGCGGCGGCCGGCCCGGCCGCCCGCGCCGCCGTCTGCCTGGAGATCCTGGCCCGGATCAACGCCCGCTCGCACGAGTTCGCGCACGCCGTCATGCACACCACCGGCCAGGCGTACGGGATGGCCTTCCAGGCCGGCGGCCCGCACGCCCAGGACCGCGGCCTGGAGGCCGTCGCGTACGCCTACGCCGAGCAGACCAGGCTCCCGGGCAGCGCCAACTGGACCAAGCCGCAGGGCAAGCGCGAGCCGCTGCAGATGACCAAGGAGTTCACCGTCGTACCGCGCGGCATCGCGCTGCTCGTCGGCTGCAACACCTTCCCCACCTGGAACGGCTTCCCCGGCCTGTTCGCCTCGCTGGCCACCGGCAACCCGGTGCTGGTCAAGCCGCACCCGCGGGCCGTCCTGCCGCTGGCACTCACCGTCCGGATCGCCCGCGAGGTGCTCGCCGAGGCCGGCTTCGACCCCAACCTGGTGTGCCTGGCCGCCGAACACGAGGGCGCGACCATCGCCCAGGTGCTGGCCGTGCGCTCCGAGGTGAAGCTGATCGACTACACCGGCTCCACCTTCTTCGGCGACTGGCTGGAGGAGAACGCCCGGCAGGCCCAGGTCTACACCGAGAAGGCCGGCGTCAACACCGTCGTCGTCGACTCCACCGACAACTACCGCGGCATGCTGGACAACCTGGCCTTCTCGCTCTCGCTCTACAGCGGCCAGATGTGCACCACCCCGCAGAACCTGCTGATCCCGCGCACCGGCATCCGCACCGACCAGGGCGACAAGTCCTACGACCAGGTCGTCTCCGACCTCGCGGCGGCCATCGAGGGCCTGCTCTCCGACGACGCCCGCGCCGCCGCCATCCTCGGCGCGGTGGTCAACCCCGGCGTGCTCCAGCGCACCGTGCAGGCCGCCGGCGGCGAGTACGGCGAACTCGCCCTCGCCCCGCGCGTGGTGACCTCGCCCGAGTTCCCCGCCGCCACCGTCCGTACGCCCGCGCTGATCAAGGCCGACGCCGACAAGCCGGACGACCGGGCGACCTTCCTCACCGAGTGCTTCGGCCCGGTCTCCTTCGCCGTCGCCGTCGAGAACACCGACTCCGCCGTGCGGCTGCTGCGCCAGACCGTCCGCGCCCAGGGCGCGATGACCGCCGCCGCGTACACCGTCGACCCGGAGGTCGAGGCCGCCCTCGTCGAGGCCGCCCTGGACGCCGGGGTGTCCCTCTCGCTCAACCTCACCGGCGCCGTCTACGCCAACCAGACGGCGGCCTTCTCCGACCTGCACGGCACCGGCGCCAACCCGGCCGCCAACTCCGCGTACTGCGACGCGGCCTTCGTGGCCAACCGCTTCCGCACGATCGAGGTCCGCCGCCACAGCTGATCCACCCTCACCGCGGGCGGTCCGGCCCTACGGCCGGGCCGCCCGCGGCGTGCGTGGCGCGGCCGACGGGCGCCGGGAGCGCCACCGCCGCAGGGCCGGGCGACGGGCCAGCCGGGCCATCCCCCGCAGGTCCGCCAGCGCCGTACGGACGATGTCCACCCGGCTGTCCGGGTCGTCCACCCAGTCCACCGGCACCTCGTGGATCCGCAGCCCGGAGCGCTGCGCCAGCAGCAGCAACTCGGTGTCGAAGAACCAGGCGTCGTCCTCCACCCGCGCCAGCAGCCGCCGCGCCACGTCCGTACGGGCCGCCTTGAAGCCGCACTGGGCGTCGGAGAACCTCGCCGCCAGGGCGGTGCGCAGCAACAGGTTGTACGTCCGCGAGATGAACTCCCGCTTGGGCCCGCGCACCACCGCCGCCCCGTGGTGCAGCCGGCTGCCGATCGCCAGGTCGCTGTGGCCCGAGAGCAGCGGCGCCACCAGCGGCAGGAAGGCCTCCAGGCCGGTCGAGAGGTCCACGTCCATGTACGCGACCACCTCCGCCCCGCTGCGCCCCCAGACCTCCCGCAGCGCCCGCCCACGGCCCTTCAGGGGCAGGTGCACCGCGTCCACCCGCCCGAACTCCGCGGCCAGCGCGGTGGCCACCGCCCAGGTGCCGTCCACGCTGGCGTTGTCGGCGACGGTGATCCTGAACTCGTACGGGAACGTCCGCTCCAGGTACCCGTGCAGCCGGCGCACGCTGCGCTCCAGCACGTGCTCCTCGTTGTGCACCGGCACGACCACCTCGACCAGCCGCGCCCCCGCCCGCGGCCCGTCCTGCGCGCGGTCCTGTGCGTGGTCCCTGGTGGGAGGGTCGGTGGCGAGCACGGCGGGGGGCGTTGCGGGCTGAGTCATGAGTCGGAGATTCACAGGCCACCGTGGGGCAGCCATGATGGGAGGCTGAGAACGCGCTGAGAACACGCCCTCAACCCTCCTCCGATCATCGGGAGATGACATATGACCGAGAAGCAGCTCAGCTCCGACGTCCTGATCGTCGGAGCCGGACCGACCGGGTTCCTGCTCGCCGGAGACCTGGCCACGGCGGGCGTCAGGGTGACGGTCCTGGAGAAGCGCGACACCGAGTCCAACCTCACCAGAGCCTTCGCGGTGCACGCCCGCACCCTTGAGCAGCTGGACGCCCGGGGCCTGGCCGACGACCTGATCGCCACCGGGAGCGCGCTCTCCTCGCTGCGCCTGTTCGGCCGGCTGCGGGTCGAGCTGGGCGACCTGCCCACCCGCTTCCCGTTCGTCCTGATCACCCCGCAGTCCAACACCGAGCGGCTGCTCCAGGAACGCGCCGTCAAGGCCGGCGCGACCATCGTGCGCGGGGCCGAGGTGACCGGGCTGCGCCAGGACGCCGAGGGCGTCACCGTCGAGACCCGCGAGGGCGGGCGCACCGGCGTCCACCGGGCGCGCTACGCGGTCGGCACCGACGGCGTCCACAGCATCGTGCGCGACCTGCTCGGCATCCCGTTCCCCGGCGAGTCGGTGGTCAACTCCGTGCTGCTGGCGGACGTCCGGCTGGAGCGCGCACCGGAGGAGGTCCTCACGGTGGGCGCGAACGAGGCGGGCTTCGCCTTCCTCGCGCCCTTCGGGGACGGCTGGTACCGGGTGATCGCCTGGGACCGCGCCCGCCAGCTGCCCGACAGCGCACCGGCCGGCCTCGCCGAGATCGCCGACATCGCCCGGCGCTCCCTCGGCGAGGACTACGGGCTGCACGACGCCCGCTGGACCTCCCGCTTCCACAGTGACGAGCGCCAGGCCCCCAACTACCGCTCCGGACGCGTCTTCCTGGCCGGCGACGCCGCGCACTGCCACTCCCCGGCCGGCGGGCAGGGCATGAACACCGGCCTCCAGGACGCCGCCAACCTGTCCTGGAAGCTCGCCGCCGCCGTCCAGGGCTGGGCCCCCGACGCCCTGCTGGACACCTACCAGACCGAGCGGCACCCGGTGGGCCGCGCGGTTCTGCGCTCCTCCGGCGCCCTCGTCCGGCTCGCCCTGGCGCAGTCCGTGCCGGCCCGCGCGCTGCGCTCCGCCCTCACCGGCCTGGCCGGACACCTCGGCCCGATCGCCGAGCGCGGCGCCAGGACCGTCTCCGGCATCGCCGTCAGGTACCCGGCGCCCAAGGAGTCCCACCCGCTGGCCGGTCGCCGGGTGCCCGACCTGCGGCTCACCGGGCTGCGCCCGGCCGAGGACGACCGGACGGGCCCGCAGCGGCTCTACGAGGGCCTGCGCGGCGGGAAGTTCGTCCTGGTCAGCAATGACGAGCTGGCCACCGCCGAGCCCTGGGCCGACCGCGTGGTCAACGCGGCCCCCGCCGACCCGCACGGCAAGCTGCGCGACACCGTCCTGCTGGTGCGCCCCGACGGCTACGCCGCCTGGGCCGCCGTCGACCCGAGCCGCGGCGAACTGCGCGCGGCCCTGACCCAGTGGCTCGGCGCACCCACCGCCGACTGAACCACCCGCCCCGGAGAGCCCCCGTGAATTCGCCCGGGAGCTCTCCGGGGCCTCTCCGGGGGCGAACCGACGAAGACCGGAAGGCGCGGCGCTCGCGGCACTCGCGACCTGGGCCGGCGCACGGGCCGCCGACCGGCGCAGCCCGCGGCTGGCGGCCGCAGACCTCCTGACCCGGATTCAGTACGGAACTCCGCGTCCCCGTTCCGGAATTGGGCCAGACCAATTCCGGTTCACCGAAGTCGGGCCCCTGACGACGTGACCCGAAGCATCGTCAGGGGACATTCACTGTATGGATCTCCGCTCATTCTGTGTGTGCATTCTCCATCCACACTTGACTGTTCTTTAGTAATGAATTGCATGACCATAAGCCAATTCACCTGCGGATTCTGGGATGTTCGAGCAAGCGTTCTCGACTGGAACGCGTAGTCCCTGCCGGTCCCCACATACCGGCCAGAGGAGGACCCCGTGCGCCCCCGCCCGCTCGCCCTTGCCGCGGCCCTTGCCGTCCTGCCGCTGACCGCGGTCTCGCTTGGAGTCACAGCCGCCCACGCCGCGCCGACCCCCAATGCCGCCGCCTCCCGGGTGGCCCTGCCGAACACCGTCACCCCGGCGGTCGCCCGCTCCGAGAAGAAGGGCGACGTCCCCGCTGCCCAGCAGCTCTCGGTGGCCGTCAGCCTCAAGCTGCGCAACACCGCCGACCTGGACCGCTTCCTGGCCGCCGTCGCCACCCCGGGCACCGCGGAGTACGGCAAGTACCTGACGCCGGAGCAGTTCACCGCCAAGTACGGCCCGACCCAGGCCGCCGTCGAGCAGGTGAAGTCCTACCTGGCGGGCCAGGGGCTCACCGTCTCCGGTGTGAGCGCCAACCGCCAGGTGGTGAACGTCCAGGGCACCGCCGAGCAGATCGCCAAGGCCTTCGGCACGCACGAGAGCGCGTACCTGGACCCGCAGCAGCAGCGCACCTTCTTCGCCAACGACAGCGCCGCCTCGGTGCCGGCCGAGCTGGCCGACATCGTCCAGGGCCTGTCCGGCCTCAACAACCACACCGTGCGCACCACCCGGCTCGCCAAGCCCAACGCCGCCACCCCGGCCGCAGCCCCTAGCGGCTTCGGCCCGAGCCAGTACAAGGGCGCCTACAACCTGGACAAGCTGGGCGCCGACGGCACCGGCACCACGGTCGCGCTCTGGGAGTTCGACGGCTACAAGTCGTCCAACCTGACCACCTACGACAACCAGTACGGCCTGACCGGCCCGGCCGTCTCGACCGTCTCGGTGGACGGCGCCAACTACGACAGCGCCCCGGGCGACGGCCAGGGCGAGGTCGAGCTGGACAGCGAGATCGTCCGCGGTGTCGCCCCCAAGGCGACCCAGCTGGTCTACGAGGCCCCCAACAGCGACCAGGGCGAGATCGACATGGCCGCCAAGATCGTGGCGGACAACCGGGTCTCGGTCATCTCCATCTCCTGGGGCTCCTGCGAGCCGGACACCACGCCCGCCTCGATGACGGCGGTCGACAACTCCTTCAAGCAGGCCGCCGCCCAGGGCATCTCGATCTTCTCCGCCTCGGGCGACGACGGCTCACGCGACTGCACCCGCTCCACCAGCGGCTCCTCCGTCAAGGCGGTCGACTTCCCCGCCTCCAGCCCGCACCAGACCGGTGTCGGCGGCACCAACCTCAAGGTCTCCGGCACCGCCTACTCCTCCGAGAGCGCCTGGAGCACCGCCGGCGGCGGTGTCTCCACCGTCTTCGACAAGCCCAGCTGGCAGACCGGCACCGGCGTCTCCGGCAAGCGCACCGTCCCGGACGTGGCGTCCAACGCCGACCCGGCCAGCGGCTTCGCGATCTACACCGTCGGCGGCTGGCAGGTCTACGGCGGCACCAGCGCCGCCTCGCCGCTGTGGTCCGGCTACACCGCGCTGTACAACCAGAAGGCCAAGGCCGCCGCCAAGCCCGCGCTCGGCGAGGCCAGCCCGAAGCTGTACACCGTGGCCAACAGCAGCAGCTACGCCACCACCTTCCACGACACCGTGACCGGCAAGAACCAGGACTTCTCCACCAAGGCCGGCTACGACCAGGTCACCGGCTGGGGCACCCCGATCGCCGACTCGCTGACCACCGCGCTGCTCGGCGGCACCCAGACCGGCAACGCCGTGACCGTCACCAACCCCGGTGACCAGAACACCGCCACCGGCACCGCCGTCAGCCTGCAGATCGGCGCCTCGGACAGCGCCACCGGCCAGACCCTCACCTACAGCGCCAGCGGCCTGCCCACCGGCCTGTCGATCAGCGCCACCACCGGGAAGATCACCGGCACCCCGACGACGGCCGGCACCTACAGCGTCACCGTGACGGCCAAGGACACCACCAACGCCACCGGCTCCACCGGCTTCACCTGGATCGTCGGCGGCTCCACCGGCTGCACCCAGGGCCAGCTGCTCGGCAACGCCGGCTTCGAGACCGGCACCGCCGCGCCGTGGACGGCCAGCTCCGGCGTCGTCGACAACGGCTCCGGCCAGGCGGCCCGCTCCGGCTCCTGGAAGGCCTGGCTGGACGGCTACGGCTCCACCCACACCGACACCCTCTCGCAGACCGTCACCATTCCGGCCGGCTGCAAGGCGACCTTCTCCTTCTGGATGCACATCGACACCGCCGAGTCCGGCAGCACCGCGTACGACAAGCTGACCGTCCAGGCGGGCTCCACCACGCTGGCGACCTACTCCAACGCCAACGCGGCGAGCGGCTATGTGCAGAAGTCCTTCGACCTGTCGGCCTTCGCCGGCCAGACGGTGACCATCAAGTTCACCGGCGCCGAGGACTCCTCGCTGAAGACCAGCTTCGTCATCGACGACACCGCCCTCAACGTCTCCTGACCCCCGTTCCCACCACCGCCGTGGCAGGTCTTCGGACCCGCCACGGCGGTGGCATTTCCGCGTTCCTTCCACACAGATGTTTCCGCAATGTTGCAAGATCCATAACCGGACCGTTTTCTTGTCGTGACCACTGTCATACGCGCGGGTGATGACGTAGCCTCTCGACCGTGCGTAGGGTTCCCACAGCTCGGTGACGCAGCTCCCAGCGCATACCGGCAGCGGGCCGGTCCCGCCGAACTCGCTTGGTGGGGAAGGTATCCGTATGGGCTCACAACACCCACAGAACGCCGCCCGGCTCCGATTGGTCGAGGAGCGGGCCGGTGAGCCGCGCCCCGGCGACCGCCAGGCCGACCATCCGGTTGATCGTCCGGTGGACCGCCCGGCCGGCGCCGCAGCCGACCGCGCGGCGCCGAGCGACCCGCCGCCACCGGCCCGGACGGCCTCCCCCGAGGCCTTCGCCGAGGCGCTCAACCTCGCGATCGAGGCGAGCGGTCTCAGCCTGGACCGGATCAGGACCGCCCTCGCCCAGCGCGGGGTGCGGCTGAGCGTGACCACCCTCAGCTACTGGCGGCGCGGGCGCAGCCAGCCCGAGCGGGCCAGCTCGCTGCATGCCGTCCACCTGCTGGAGGAGCTGCTCGGCCAGCCGCACAGCTCGCTCTCCGCCCTGCTCGGCCCGCCCCGCCCGCGCGGCCGGTGGGCCTCCGCACCGGCCTCCGGCAGCCTGCGGCTGGAGGACGTCTGGCCCGGCGAGCAGGAGATCTCCGAGGTCTTCGCCGAGCTGGACGCACCACCCAGCGGCGAGCTGGAGCGGCTCAGCATCCACGACGCCTACTACGTCGACCTGAACCAGCGCGGCTACCTGCTGCGGATGCGGCAGGTCGTACGCGCCACCGTCAGCGGCGTGGCCCGCTGCCTGGTGGTGCACAAGGCGGACGAGGAGGCGTTCGGCTGCCCCGAGATCACCTCCGTGCGGCACGCCCGACTGGGCCGGGTCCGGCGCCGCCCCGAGATCGGCCTGGTGGTCGGCGAACTGCTGCTGGACCGCCCCCTGGGCCTGGGCGACAGCACGGTCTTCGAGTACGAGGTCGAGATCCCGCCCGGCGGCCCGACCACCGTCTACGGCCGGCGCTTCGCCGTGCCCGTGCGTGAGTACGTCCTCCAGGTCCACTTCGACCCCGGCGCGGTCCCGGCCCACTGCGAGCGCTACGACCGCGCCCCCGGCCAGGACGAGGACCGCCGGCGCGAGCAGCTCTGGATCGGCGCCTCCGCCAGCGCCCACGTGCTCGCCACGGACCAGCCGCCCGGCCAGGTGGGCATCCGCTGGGAGTGGGAGTAGCGGGCCCGGCGCGGGCGACCGACCCGAGGCGCGGCCCCACCGCACCCGCACCACCGCCGGCCTGCCCGGCCTGCCCGGCCTGCCCGGCCTGGTGCACTTCCTGCTGCCCGGACGCGCCGGCCGCCGGGCACCGGGCCGTCACCCGACCGGCGCACCCACCGCGCCGACCACCCGTCAGATTTGCGACGTTTGTCTCCCATCACCCGGAAGCGACCGGAGCCGGCCGCTCCTGCCGTGCCGTCATACCCGACCGGGAAAGAGGCGGAAGTGACGCAGCTACTGGAGTTCGAAGAGGTCGAGCCGGGCGAGGACTGCATATGCGCGGGCTGCACGGGCCGTCGCCGCGCCAGGCTGCACGCCGCCCGGGTGCATGACGGCGGCCACCCGGCCGCCCGCAGCGTACGGCGCCGCGCGGCCGTCCTGGTCGCGGCCGTCGGTACCGCGCTGGGCGGCGCGGCGGCGGCGTCGGCCGCCGCGGCCGGGCCGGCGGCATCGCCCGCGCCCGGCGGTGGCACCGCCCAGCCACCGCGGTCCCCGCAGGGCGAGGTCGGCGCGCAGGCGCTCACCGCGGCACCCGGCGTCACCCGCGCGCAGATCATCGAACGGGCGCGGAGCTGGCTCGACCAGCGCGTGCCGTACAGCATGAGCCGCTACTGGTCGGACGGCTACCGGCAGGACTGCTCCGGCTTCGTCTCGATGGCCTGGGGCCTGGACAGCAGCCAGACCACCTGGACGCTGCCGATGTTCGCCGACCGGATCACCGAGGACGAGCTGCTCCCCGGCGACATCCTGCTCTTCAACAACGCCGCCGACCCGCAGGCCGGCTCGCACGTCACCATCTTCGGCGGCTGGGCCGACGCCGCCCGCACCCGCTACACCGCCTACGAGCAGACCGCCCCCGGCACCACCAGCCGCAGCACCCCGTACGCGTACTGGAGCAACTCGGCCGGGTACCTCCCGTACCGCTACCTCGGCCTGGCCGCCGACGCCACGGGCGGCAGCGGCAGCGGGGGCGACGGCGGCGCCGGTGGCAGCAGTGACCGGGTGCCGGCGACGGCCCTCCCGGGGGTCGGCAGCTTCGGGCCCGGCGCCGACAACGCGTACGTCACCCGGCTCGGGGAACTGCTCGGCAAGCGCGGCGGAGCCCGCTTCTACGGCCAGGGCCCCGGCCCTGTCTGGGGCGAGGCGGACCGACTGGCCACCCAGGCCTTCCAGCAGGCCCAGGGCTGGAGCGGCACCGAGGCGGACGGCCTGCCGGGCGCCGACACCTGGGACTACCTGGTCAACGGCCGGGGCGGGGACATCCCCGCCGCCCCTGGCCCGGCTCCCGCACCCGGCACCCGCACCACACCGCCGACCGGCACCCCCGGCTCCGCCCCCGCCTTCCCCGGCGCGGACAGCTTCGGGCCCGGCCGGTCCGACCCCGCCGTCCAGCAGCTCGGCGAACAGCTGGTCAGGCTGGGCTTCGGCGGCCACTACACCCGCGGCCCGGACCCCACCTGGGGCGAGGCCGACCGGCTGGCCACCCAGGCCTTCCAGCAGGCCCAGGGCTGGAGCGGTGCCGCCGCCGACGGCTACCCCGGCCCCGAGACCTGGCGTCGCCTCTTCGCCTGAGCGCACCGGGCCGGGCAGCCGGGCCGGGCAGCCGGGCCGGGAGCCGAAGCAAGAGCGGGAGCGGGAGTGGCAGTGGCAGCCGGAGTGGGAAGTCGACCGGGCCGACTTCCCACTCCGTGAGCCGGTGACCGGGCGACCGGGCGACCTGGCGACCTGGCGACCTGGCGACCGGACCGGCTACCCCGCCGGGCGGTGTCCGGACATCCAGTGGAAGAGCCCCATCGCCACGCTGGTGGCCAGGTTGAAGCTGGACACCCCCGGCTGCATCGGCACCGCGACCAGCCGGGTGGCCTGCGCCCTCAGCTGCGCCGAGATCCCGTGCCGCTCCGTACCGAAGGCGAGCACCGCGTCGTCCGGCACGGCCACCGACCTGATGTCGGCGCCCTCCGGATCGAGCACGAACAGCGGCCCGGGCGGCAGCGCCTCGGGCTCCACGCGCTCCACCGCGGTGGCGAAGTGCAGCCCGGCGCTGCCGCGCAGCACGGTCGGGTGCCAGGGGTCCATGGTGCCCGTGGTGACCACGCCGGTCGCACCGAAGCCCGCCGCGAGGCGGACCACGGCGCCGACGTTGCCCAGGTTCCTGGGGTTCTCCAGCAGCACGATCGGCGCCCGGCGGGGCGTCCGCCGCAGCGCCGCGAGGTTGGCGGCCGGCGTCGGACGCTCCGCCAGCGCGGCCACGCCGGTGGCGTGCACCCTGGGCACCAGGGCGCGCAGCACCTCGGCCGGCACCTCGACCGCGAGGGCGTCCACGGCCTCGGTGACGTCCGGGGCCAGCTCCGCCGCCAGCGCCAGCAGCGCGGACCGGTCGACGGTCAGCGCCTGCCGGACCCGCCCCCCGAAGCGCAGCGCGTGCTTGAGCGCGTGGAAGCCGTCGAGCAGCACCACCCCCGGTGCCTCGGCACTCTCGCGCCAGCGCTGTACCGACTCGACGTCATCCCTCATGCCACCACTGTCCCATCCGGCGGGCCACCGGCCCGCCCACCCCCGGCCCGCCCACCCCCGGCCCGCCCACCCCGGCGCCCCACCCCGGCGGCTCGCCCCACCACCGACCCCCGACCGCCCCCGCCGGGCTCAGCGGCCGGACGGCTCGCGCTCGCGGACGTGCGCCGTGCTGCCCGGCCCGCCACCGCCGCCGCTGTGCTTCAGGGCCCGCTCCAGATCCCGCAGGGCCTGGAGCATCAGCAGGACGCCCGAGCGCACCACCTCCACCCCCTCGCCCGCCGGGGCGGCCGCCAACTGCTCCGCCAGCTCCGCGCCGGCCGCCCGGACGTCCTCGAACTCGACCGGCTGCCCGGTCAGCAGGGCCGCGGCGGCCAGCGCGGTGCCGTACCGCAGCTCCTCGGCGAACCGCGCCACCCCCGGCACCGGACCGGCGTCCGCGGGCGGCAGATGGGCCTCCAGCAGGACGGCGACCCGGGCCAGGTGCCCGATCGCGGCCCGCGCCCGGTCGATCTGGCGGCGCGAGGCGTCCGGCAGGTGCGCGGCATGCCGGACCGGCTCGGTGTCGGCCCGCTGCATGGCCTGGAGCAGCTCCGAACGGGCCTCCCGGGAGTCCAGCAGCGCCTCCCGTACCTCCTGCCGGCCCTCGGCGGCGGCGGGCTCGCCGTACACCGCGAGCACGACGGCGGCGAACCGGCCGGCCGCCGCCAGCCACTCGGCGAGCCGCTCGCCGAGCCGGGCCGTCTGCCAGGAAGCTGCGCTGGAAGGTCGCGGTGCCGGCGATGAAGCCGCCCATCGCGGCGGGGGTGGCGCGGTCGGGGCCGCCCAGCGCCAGCGTCGGGAAGAGCACCAGCGCGACGGCCACGGCGCCGCGCATCGCCCGTTTGGGGTCGGTGAGCGCGCGGTCCAGGTGCAGCCCGGTCCGTGCGGTGTCACGAAGGGCGGCAAGCCACGACATGTCGGACAGCCTAGGGCCTGTCCGACAATTCGCGCCGGACGGGCGCACGGCGTCGGGCGCCCGGCGGGAGTCGCTCGGACGGGCCCTACGGGAGCGCCCCGCGCCGGGCTGCAAGGCGCAGGGCGCCGATCCGGCCGCCGGCCCAGCGCAGCGCGGCGGTGGGCAGGAAGACCGCGTCGGCCGCGATCATCGCCAGCGAGAAGACCGGCAGGCCGAGCACGACCGCGATCGACAGGTGCTCGGCCATCATCACCGCGAGCAGCACGTTCTTCAGCCGCCGGTTGAACAGCGTGAACGGGAAGGCGACCTGCACCGCCACCGTGCCGTACGAGATCAGGAAGACCGGCAGCAGCGCGGAGCCGAGCAGGCCGGACAGCCCCGGCCAGGGCGCGAAGTAGTCCAGGTGCAGCGGGTAGTACAGCGCGGTGCCGTCCTGCCAGCGCGAGCCCTGGACCTTGTACCAGCCGGCCGTCGAGTAGATCAGCACCACCTCGGCGGCGATCACCAGCATCGCGCAGTTGTGCACCATGTTGGCCAGCGCGTCCAGCACCGCGCGCGGCTCGCCCGCCGGGCGCCACCGGTTGACGGCGTACCAGGCGGCGGCCGCCGTCCACAGGCCCCAGTACAGCGGGGCGGTGCCCAGGTACGGGAACGCCGGGTCCGTCCAGCCGAGCATGCCCTGGTCGAAGCCGCCGAACTGCGCGGCGGCCAGCACCCCGCCCAGCACGGCCCACAGGGCCGGCCCCGACCTCCCGGCCGGGCCGGTGAGCGCCCACCCGGGCAGGGCCCGCCCGGCGGCCGCCCGCCGGGCATCCAGCGACCACACCGCGGCGCAGCGGGTGAAGACCAGGTAGACGGCCATCAGGTGGACGACGTTGTCGCCGCCGTCCCCGATGAAGACGTTGCGGTTCTGCAGCGACAGCACGGTGACCATGAACAGCACCGTGCTCGCCCTGGTCCGCCAGCCGAGCACCACGGCCACCGCCGCGAGCACGGCCAGGTGGTACACCAGCTCGAACCAGAGCCGCCCGCCGAACCACGGCAGGACGGTGAACGCGCCGTTGTCCGCCAGCAGCCTCCCGGCCAGATCCGGCGACCAGGGCGAGAGGTCGCCGTACAGTACCCGGCGCTCGGGCCACTCGCGCAGCAGGAAGGCCAGCCAGGCCAGGCCGAAGCCGATCCGCACCGCGGCCGCCTGGTACGGGCCCACCGCCCGGCCGGTGAACGCCGCGAAGGCGTTGCCGAAGGCCGTGGCGAAGACGCCGGCCGGACCGGCGGCCGGGTGCCGGAGCCCGGTGGCGGAGCCCGGAGCCAGAGCCGGCTCGGGCTCGGGCTCCTCGGTGCCCAGCTGGCGGGGGATGCCGGTCAGCAACCGCTGCTGCTCACCCGCCGCCGCCGAAGCCACGGGCCCGCCCGAAGCATCCGAAGCCTCCGAAGCGCCCGCACCCGCCGCCGGCTCCGCGGAGACCGCGCCCGCGGGAGTCTCGCTCACACCAGCCCCCGGTAGTCCTCGTCGTTGACCGGCCACCAGCCGAGCTCACGACTCTGCGGCGCACCCGCCGGCCCGTCCCCGCTCCAGGCCGGCGGCGCCACCGGCGTGGTGACGGCCCGGAACTGGATCTCCAGGATCCGGTCACCGTCCGCCGTCCGTCCGATCCGCTGCAACGCGATCCGCTTCAGGTACTCCTCGGCCAGCTTGCCCCGCGGGTTGCTCAGGGCGCCGTCCTGGCCGCCGTGCGAGCCGTCGTAGAAGTCCCAGGCCCGGCGCAGCAGGTTCTGGTCGGCATGGCTGGGCGCCGGGTTGCCGCGAACGGCCGCCATGTCCTGGGCGGTGAGCCCGATCCAGTCGTGGGTGCGGGTCGCGCCGCCGTCGACGACCGTACGGACCCTGGCGGACAGGCTGATGTTCTGCTGGAGCGGGTTGGGCGCGAAGAGCTTCCAGTTCTGCTCGAACTCGGGGTACACCAGCCCGTCGACCTCGTCGCGGTACTCCCGGGAGAGCGCGTTGGCGGGCGCGACGTGCAGGAAGACCGCCCCCAGGAACATCCCGGTGCCGCCGAGCAGCAACGCGCCGGTGATGCACAGCACCGCCAGCGCGGGTGCGGACCAGACCCGCTCCGGCGGGGCGCCGGTGTTCTCCGCCATGGTCTCCCCCGCGTCCGTGGTCGCGCCGCCGCCACGGGGCCACCACCGCGGGGCACGGCTCGGCGCGCCCGCCCATCTTGCCCTACGGGCGGACGGGACCGGTCCGGAAGGTCGGGGCCGGCAGCCGCGTGCCGAACGGGTCGGGGCCCGGGCCGCCGCCGGCTACAGGACGAAGGCGTCCTGCCCGCTGCTGCTGACCATCGGACGGCCGGCGCCCTCCCAGGCGAACATCCCGCCGTCCACGTTCACCGCGTCCCAGCCCTGCTGGACCAGGTACTGCACGACCTGCGCCGAACGGCCGCCGACCCGGCAGAGCACGTACAGCTTCTCCTGCGGCACCTCACCGAGGCGGGCGACCACCTCGCCGATCGGGATGTGCAGCGCGCCGTCCACATGGCCGGCGTCCCACTCGTCCTGCTCCCGGACGTCGAGCAGGGTGGCGTCGGCGGGCACGGAGGCGGCGTCGGTGGTGGGGAGCTGGGCGAACATCGTCTGGGTCTCCTGGGGTCGGGGCTCGGCACTGCCATTGTCACCCGGCGCCGGGCCGTCGGTGAGCAGCCGCTCCAACTCGGCCTGCTGGGCCGCGGCCTTGGCCAGCAGCTGCTCGGCGAGCTCCTCCAGCAGCCGGTCCGGATCCTGCGGGGCGAGCGCGAGCAGCTCGCCCATCGCGGTGTTCTCCAGCCGGACCTGCTCGGCGGCCACCTCGGCGATCTTGCCGTTCAGCCACTCCAGCCGCTGGCGCAGCCAGGCGAGGCGGTCGGGGGAGTCGGGCGCCGGCGCGGCCTCGGGGTCGGTGGACCACTCCTCGGCGAGCTGTTCCAGCGCGGCCGTGTCGCCGTACGCGTACGCCTCGTTGACGCGGGCGATGAACGCCGAGCGGCGCTGCTGCTCGGCCGGATCGGTGGACAGGTCCGGGTGGGCACGCCGGGCCAGGTCGCGGTAGAGCCGCTGGGCGTCCCGGCCCGGGCGGACCCGGGCGGGCGGCTGCGCCGGCGCGGCCGCCTCCTGCTCCTGGATATCCGCGAACAGCGCGTCCAGGTCGGGCAGTTCGTCCACCTGCCGGCGCGCCTCGGCGGCCCGGTGGACGTCCTGCGGGTCCCCGGTGCGGGCGGCGACCGCCTCCGCGATCAGCGCGTCCAGCTCGTCGAGCCGGGCGTACAGCGGCCCGAGGAGCTGATGGTGGATCAGGGCGAAGTTGTCGATCTCGACCCGCAGGGTCTGCGCGTCGACGTCCATGGTGAGCCAGGCGAGCTCGGTGGCGGCGACCCGCTCCTCCAGCTGCTGCTGCTCGGGGTCCGTCCAGCGGACGGGGCTCTGCGCGGTCACCTTCTCGCCTCGTGTCTCGTCCAGCGGTCCGGGCCCCGGCCGGTCGGCCGGTCCGGCCTGCCACCCTACCCCGGGTGGGCTACTCCGATCGGGTGGACAGGGTGTGAACACCGGCGCACAGTGGGTGACGCGCAACTGATACTTACGAATCTCACCGTTTCGCTATCAGTCCAGAGCTTCTCCGTGCTTCGCTGGAATCCGAAATCAGCGTGCCGCCCTCCATCCATCGGCTGCCCTCAGGCGTGGCGGCCAGGCGGGAGCAGACCGAATCCATGGTGGACGAGCCCAACTCCACACCGAGAACGGACGCCGCCCCGGCCCACCGGGGCGGCGGCGCCGAGCCAGGTGACCAGCCGTCAGGCGTGTTCGCCCTGGTCCGGCTCGCCGCCGTGCTGGTCGACCCGGACGGCCGGATCGCCCAGTGGAACCGGGCGGCCGAGGAACTGTTCGGGCACCGCGCCGAGATCGCCCACGGCCGCACCGCGAGCGGGCTGCTGCCGGCCGTCGAACCACGCTCCGGCGGCGCCGGCGTGGCCGGGCGCCGCTGCGACGCCTTCGACACCCTGGACGACCTCACCCAGCTGGACACCCCCTGGGCCGGGCCGATGGCCGTCACCGACCGCGAGGAACGGCTGCGCGACATCCTCTGGTGGGCCTACCCGCTGGTGGAGCCCGCCGGCCGGAGCATGCTGGCGCTGGCCGCCGACGCCCGGCCGCTGCGCTCGGCCGGCCCCCGGATCGCGATCGGCGAGCGGCTGCTGCCGTACACCGCCGCCGCCACCGCCCGGGGCGGCTTCCACCGGGTCGCCGCGACCTTCGGCCCACCCGGGCAGGGCACGGCCGACCCGCTGGCCGCGCTGCTGCCGGCCGGCTCGCCCGAGCGCCAGGGCCGGCTGCTGACCCGGCTGCGGCGAGCCGGACTGCCCGCCCTGTGGGTGGACGCCGGCACCAGCCTGCCCGTCCTGCCGTTCGAGCCGCCCGCCTCCGGCACGGCCCGCGCCGCCGCCGGCCTCGGGCGCCGCTACCCGACGGCGCAGCAGCGCGCGACCAGGGTCGGCCCGCCGCACCCGGAGCCTGCCGCCGTCGGGCGCCGGCTCGAACCGGGCCGGGCGGCCAGCCCCCGCGCCGGGCAGTCGATCGGGCTGCGGGTGCTGCCGCCGGGCTCCCCTGAGCAGTCCGGGCCGGCCCCCGCACCGGCCGGACGCGGGGTCCGGACCTGGCGCCCGCCCGTCCCCGCACCGGCCCGGGCCGCGCCGCCGCAGGCCACCTTAGACCGGAACTCCCCACCCCAGGACGCCGCACCCCAGGGCGCCGCCGGCCAGGGCGTACCGAACCCGCGCGAGGGTGCCGCGGGCCCACCCGTGCCGCCGGCCCCGACCTCGTCCAAGGGAGGCAGCACCATCGAGCAGACTGCCGTCGAGCCCTCCGTCGCCGGGCACCAGCCCCGCCGTCCGGACGCCGTCCCGGCCCCCGGCGGCGCGCCCCTGGCCGACCAGGTCGTCCCGATCCTCACCAACGGCCAGGCGGGCGAGCAGCTCGCGCTGCTCAACGAGGTCGGCGGGAAGGTCGGCACCACCCTGGACCTGGACAACACCGCCCGCGAGCTCTGCCAGGTGCTCGTCCCCCGGGTCGCCGACTTCGCCTGCGTGGACCTGCTGGACGGGCTCATCTCCGACGCCGAACTCCCCGACGCGAGGCCCCACGACGGCACCATGCTGCGCCGGGTCGCCCGCAGCTTCAACGCCGGCTCCGGCCACTGGGACCACGTCCTGGAGGAGGGCTCGCTGCTGGCCATGCCCGGCAACACCCCGCCCGGGATGGCCCTCCAGCTCAACCAGCCGGTCCTGGTCCCGGTGATCAGCCCGGACGTGGCGCTGGACTACGCCGCCTCGGTGGGCGGCGCGGGCCTGGCGGCCATAGTGTCCGGCCGCTCGATGCTGGTCCTGCCGCTCGCCGCCCGCGGCACGGTGCTCGGCACCCTCAAACTGCTCCGCCTCAGTGACCGCACGCCCTTCGACGAGAGCGACGCCGCCACCCTCAAGGAGCTGGCCGCCCGCGCCGCGCTCTCACTCGACAACGCCCGGCTGCACCGCGCCGAGTCCAAGGTCGCCACCACCCTCCAGCGCTCCATGATCCCGACCCGCCCGCCGCGGATCCCCGGCGTGCAGATCGCCCACCGCTACATGCCGGGCGACCGCCGGGCCGAGGTCGGCGGCGACTGGTTCGACGCCATCCAGCTGCCCGGCAGCCGGGTCGCCCTGGTGGTCGGCGACGTGATGGGCCACGGCCTGCACTCGGCCGCCGCGATGGGCCGCTTCCGGACGGCGATGCAGACCCTGGCCGCCCTCGACCTGCCGCCGGGCCAGCTGCTGCGCCACCTGGACAACCTCGCCCACAAGCTGGGCGACGACCACCTGGCGACCTGCCTGTACGCCGTCTACGACCCGATCAACCGGACCTGCGAGCTGGCCAGCGCCGGCCATGTCCCGCCGGTGCTGGTGCACCCGGACGGCACCGGCGAGCTGCTGGAGATCCCGGCCGGCGCGCCGATCGGGGTCGGCGGGGTGCCGTTCGTCGCCAAGACCATCGACGTCTCGGACGGCTCGATGCTGGTGCTCTGCACCGACGGCCTGGTCGAGGTCCGCGGTGGCGACATAGGCGCTGGGCTGGCCGCGCTCTGCGGCAATCTGATCGACCCCAAGCAGACCCCCGAGCAGGCCTGCGACGTGGTGCTGGAGCGGCTGCACTCCGAAGACCGCAAGGACGACGTCGCCCTGCTGGTGGCCCGCTTCGACGGCGTCGCCCCCTCCGAGGTGGCCACCTGGGACCTCACCGTGGACACCACGGAGGTCCGCCGGGCCCGCACGCTGGTGCGCGAGCAGCTGGCCGGCTGGCACTTGGAGGCGCTCACGGACACCACCGAGCTGCTGGTCAGCGAGCTGGTGACGAATGCGGTGCGGGTCGCCAGGGACCGCGTGCAGCTCCAGCTGATCCGGGTGGACAAGCTGCTGGTCGAGGTCAGCGACGACAACCACAACCTGCCCTCGCTGGAGCCCGCCGAGCAGCTCGGCGAGACCGGCCGGGGCCTGACCCTGGTGACCAAGCTGGCCGAGCGCTGGGGCACCGCCCGCAAGGCCGTCGGCAAGGTGGTCTGGTTCGAGCTGCCGCTCCCCCGCGGCTCCCTGGACTGACCACCACCCGGCCGGGGCCGTCAGGAGGTGACGGCCCCGGCCGAGGCCGTCACCCGGCCCTCGGCGCGCCGGGTGACCTCGACCGCGAGCGAGGACGCGGCCAGCGAGGACGCGAAGGACGAGGCGGTCGCGACCGAGGTGGCCGCCGCGACACCGCCCAGCACCCGCGGCCAGAAGTCCCCGAACACCTCCACCGACACCGCGATCAGAACCGCCGTCAGCAGCGCGACCACGTGCTCCAGGCCCGCCAGATTCGGCAGCACGACGGCCTCGCCGACCATCAGCACCAGCACCGTGCCGCCCGTCACCCAGGCCCGGCAGCGGAACGCGATGCAGACGGCGAGGGCCACCACCGCGGCGGAGGGCCCGGTGTCCCGGACGTGCGCGACCCAGTGCGGGAACCCGAAGACGTGCTCGGGGCCGATCGCCACCCCGACCCGGGCGAACAGCGTCCCCGCGAGGGTGCAGGAGTAGGCGACGACGAGCGTCAGCCGTCGGCCGAGCACGATCTCGGCGATCCCGAAGACCACGAAGACCTGGGCCAGCGCCCCCCAGACCGGCAGGTCCAGCGCCGGCACGTACAGCGACAGCGGTGTGCGCAGCAGCGACACGTCCAACGGCAGCGAGGCCTTGACCACGCCGATCCGGGTGACCAGCCGCTCCCCACCGGGAAGGTGCTGGACGACGCTGAAGAACAGGATCAGGAACGTCGCGGCCGTGGCCAGCGGAACGGCGGCGAACTTCTTACGCGCCACCCGTTCCCGCACGATGCCGAACAACGGCCCCCACTCGGCGACAGCGGCCCGTTTGGCAATAGCCACCGGCCCCTTTCGCACGCCCCCCGCGTGGGTCCTCTGAATCACAGTGTGTCTCCAAATCCCCTGCACCCCGAAACGGTGTTCCACTACCTCAACATTAGAAGCCGGTGAGCGAATCCCCATCGCCTTGAAAGGCGAACCGGCGTCATCCTCAAGTGGGATATCGAGCGTGCAGAACACCGTCATCCGGACGAAACAGCGTCATCCGGACGAGGCCTGGTCCCCCTCCGCCCCCCGGCGGAGGGGCTACCTACCCCTTCCCACTGCGCTCCGCCACCGGCACCCGCGGTGCCGCCACGGCGGCCCGCATGTGTCGGCGACGGAACAGAGCGGGGAGACTCGGAGCGGTGATGAAGCCCTCCGCGCGGGCGCTGGCGATACCGATCCGCGGAATCTCACTGCTCTTCTCGAACAGCAGGTAGCGCGGCTCCCAGATCGGGCGATACTTCGCATTGGCCCGGTACAGCGACTCGATCTGCCACCACCGGGAGAAGAAGCCCAGCACGGAGCGCCAAAGCCGCAGGACCGGCCCGGCACCGAGCTTCGACCCGCGCTCGAAGACCGAACGGAACATCGCGAAGTTGAGCGACACCCGCTCCAGCGCGACTTCCTCCGAACGCTGAAGAAGTTCGATCACCATGAACTCCATCAGGCCGTTCTCGGTGTCCCTGGCCCGGCGCATCAGATCGAGCGAGAGACCGTTCGCGCCCCAGGGCACGAAGCTCAGCAGCGCCTTGAGCTCGCCGTCCCCGTCGTGGCACTCCAGCATCACGCAGCGCCCGTCGTCCGGGTCGCCGAGCCGGCCGAGCGCCATCGAGAAGCCGCGCTCGGTGGCGCCGTCCCGCCACTGGTCCGCCTTGGCGACCAGCGCGGCCATCTCCTGCTCGGGGATCTCCTCGTGCCGGCGGATCCGCACCGTGTACCCGGCCCGCTTCACCCGGTTGTAGGCCTGGCGCACCACCCGCATCGCCCGGCCGTCCAGCGAGAACTCGTCCAGCTCGACGATCGCCTCGTCACCCAGCTCCAGCGCGTCCAGGCCGTGCCGGGCGTAGATCACCCCGGCCTCCTCCGAGGCGCCCATCACGGCCGGCGCCCAGGCGTGCTCACGCGCCTCCTGGAGCCAGGCGTCGATCGCCCCCGGCCAGGCCTCCGGGTCGCCGATCGGATCCCCCGAGGCCAGCGAGACCCCGCCGACCACCCGGTACGTCACCGCCGCCTTGCCACTGGGGGAGAAGACCACCGCCTTGTCGCGGCGCAGCGCGAAGTAGCCCAGCGAATCCCGCTCGCCCTGCCGCTCCAGCAGCGCCCGCAGCCGCTCCTCGTCCTCGGGCGTGAGCAGCTCCTTGTCCTTCGGGCTGCGGAACGCCACGTAGATCACCAGCAGGAAGAGCACCGCGCTCATCGTGTTGATCACGGCGTTCACCCAGGTCGGCACCGAGATCACCGAGTCCAGGTGCTGCGACGGCGTGATCGTGATCATCCGGCCCACCGAGTAGCGGAAGAGATCCCAGAAGCCCGCCCCGTGCAGCGAGTTGTTCAGCCCCACCAGCAGCGCGCCGACCGCCCCGCCGACCAGCAGCCCGCCGACGAAGGTGGCCGCCGCGGTCTTGGGGTTGGAACGGTCGCCCTTGGAGGTGAACTCCCTGCGGCCCACCAGCAGCGCCACCAGGAACAGCCCGGTCAGCGTGATGGAGAACCAGTTGAAGGGGTGCTCGGTGTAGTTGTAGCCGTCCTCCGGCAGGGACATCAGCAGGACGTAGACCAGGAAGGTCAGCCCGGCCAGCGCCATGTTGAAGATCCACGCGGCCCGCTTGCGGCGGCGCATCGCGACGGCCAGGAAGACCGACAGCACCACGGAGCTCAGCCCCGAGGTCATCAGGTACGGGGTGAAGTACTCACCCTCGTTGTGCGACTCCACCTGGTCTCGGAACGGCACCGCGAGCACCGTCACCAGGTTGAGTAGCGCAAGCAGCCGCAGGTACCAGACCGTCGCGGCTGCCGCCCTGGGGCGCCAGCGGGCGAGCGGGGAGGTGCGGCTCGCGCCGACTGGTGCGGTGGACGGCTCCGAATTCACAGTGGACGACACAGCTCAATTCCAAACGATCAGATGGTGGGGCGCATCCGCACGGCCCGGCGCCGGCCACCGCAAAGCCCACCGGAACGCAGGTCCGCCCGGCCGGGCCATTGCCTCGCGCCGACCCGTACCAGCAGGGGATCCGCCGATTCAATGGTTGCTCACCGAAGATGAGAATCGCGTGAACCCGGTAGCCGATTCACACCCCCGCCGATCGGCGGGGGTGGGCCAGGCCCCGACCGGTGCGCGGGCACATCCCTCCTGGCCCTAGGCTCGAAGCGGCCCGCACCCCCCGACCGGGCCCACCACCCGCCGGCCCGTCCGGCCGCACCGAACGATGGAGGGACCATGGCCCTGACCCGGGTGCTGATCGTGGACGACGAGATCCTGGTCCGCTCCGGCCTCGGCCTGATCGTCGGATCCGCCCCGGACCTGGAGGTGGTCGGCGACTGCTCCGGCGGCCAGGCCGAGGAGTCCGTCCGACGGCTGCGCCCACACGTGGTACTGCTCGACATCCGGATGCCCGACCTGGACGGCATCTCCGTGCTGCGCCGGGTGCGCGCGCTGCCCGACCCGCCGGCCGTCGCGATGCTCACCACCTTCGACACCGACGAGTACATCGGGACCGCGCTACGGGCCGGCGCCGCCGGGTTCCTGCTCAAGGACACCGCCCCCGACCAGCTGGTGCACGCCGTACGGGTGCTCGCCGCCGGCGGCAACATGCTCTCCCCGACCGTCACCCGCACCGTGATCGGCGGCTACGTCGACGGCGGCGGCCCCGACGCCGACGCCGCCGCGCTCGCCCGCACCCTCACCGGCCGCGAGCTGGACGTCCTCGCCCTGCTCGGCGAGGGCCTCGCCAACGCCGAGATCGCCGACCGCCTCTTCCTGGGCACCGGCACCGTCAAGGACCACATCAGCGCGATCCTGGGCAAGCTCGGCGCGGCCAACCGGGTCCAGGCCGCCGTGATCGCCCACCGCGCCGGTCTGGTCAGACCGCAGCAGCGCGGCCAGGCATGACCCCCGCCGACCCCGGCCGCCGGCCCCCGGCCTGGCTCACCGCGCCCTGGCTGATGCTGCTGCTGCCCGTCCTCTTCTCGCTGCTGGACGCGGCCCTGGTGATCGGGAACTCCTCCTGGTGGGAGAACTGCCTCGCCGTCGTGGCGGCGCTCGCCCTGCTGCTGCGCCGCCGCAAGCCCGTGCTGGCCCTGCTGCTGACGCTGCCGGGCAGCTTCTTCGTGGCGATCTGGCTGGCCCCGATCACCGCGGTCTACTCGGTGGCCGCGCTCCGGCCACGGGTCCTGGTGACGGTACTGTGCGCGAGCGCCTTCGCGCTGGTCGAGTTCTTCCACTGGCCGCTCTCCGACCTGCTGAAGGCGGGCGGCCGGGACACCGCGCTGTACGCGATCCAGAGCGTCATGCTGGCCGCCGGGCCCGCCGCCCTCGGCCTGCTGTCGCGCACCAGGCGGGAGCTGGCGACCCGGCTGGAGGAGCTGACCAGAGGCCAGGAGCGGGAGAGCCGGCTGCTGGCGGAGCGGGTGCTGATCAGCGAGCGCGGCAGGCTCGCCCGGGAGATGCACGACGTGGTCTCGCACCAGGTCAGCCTGATCAGCATCCAGGCCGGCGCGCTCCAGGTCAGCACCAGCGACCCGACGGCGGTGGCCACCGCAAGGACCATCCGCGAGCTCTCCGTACGCACCCTGGAGGAGCTGCGCCAGATGGTCGGCGTGCTGCGGGCCGCGGGTGTGCGCCGGGACGTACCGCTGGCCCCGCAGCCCACCCTGGCCGACCTGCGGCGGCTGATCGAGGAGAGCGGGCTGAGCGCCGAGACGGAGTGCGCCCCCGGCGACCTGCCCTGGCCGGAGGCGGTCGAGCGGGCCGCCTACCGGACGGTGCAGGAGGCGCTGACCAACATCACCAAGCACGCGCCGGGCGCCGACATCCACGTCCGGGTGGTGGGCCGGGGCGGCCGGCTGCGGGTCGAGGTGCGCAACGGGCCCCCGCCGGGGCCGCCCGCCGGGACGCTGCCCGGCGGCGGCCACGGCCTGGTGGGCCTGCGCGAGCGCGCCCAGCTCCTCGGCGGCACCCTGACCACCGGCCCCACCGCCGACGGCGGCTTCGAGGTCCGCGCCGACCTGCCGGCGACCCCGGGCTGAGCCACCCGCCGCGTTCGCGGGCCGGCCGCAGCGGCAGCGGCCGGCCTCGGGCCGGCCCGAGCCACCCCGGGCAACGAGAAGAGCGCCGGACAACGAGAAAGCCCCGCAGATCCGAAGATCTGCGGGGCTTCGCTGTGCGCGAGGGGGGAGTTGAACCCCCACGCCCTTTCGGGCACTGGAACCTGAATCCAGCGCGTCTGCCTATTCCGCCACCCGCGCATGGGTGTTGTCGTAGATGCTAGCCGATCCTAGGACCAGATCCGAACCACTTGGGTTCTTCCCTGCTCTTCGGTTTGGCTCCCTCTCGGGCGCCCCTTCCGACATGGAAAACATTAGCACGCCCCGGGGGCTACCTCCGAATCCATTACCCGGGACAGCCGAGCGCATCCGAACGGCTGCCCGGTGCACTGGCGAGCGAGGGATGAGCGTGCCCCCGGCCGGGTAGCCCTGCCATGCTGCCGTCCGTGCCGCACCGGGTGTGGTCGACCCCACCCCCGGGCACGACGCGGTCCGGGAACCGTACGGATGGCCCCGGCGTGGATACGATCAGTACGGAAGTACCGCAAGTAGGCGCGACCGGCTCCCCCGGATCCGGTCGGCGGACAGGCGACCGAAACCCTTGGAAGGGGGTGCCCCGTGGGAGTGCTGAAGAAGTTCGAGCAGCGACTTGAGGGTCTCGTGAACGGCACCTTCGCCAAGGTGTTCAAGTCCGAGGTCCAGCCGGTGGAGATCGCCGGCGCGCTCCAGCGCGAGTGCGACAACAACGCCACCATCTGGAACCGCGACCGCACCGTGGTGCCCAACGACTTCATCGTCGAGCTCAGCCCGCACGACCACGAGCGCCTCAGCCCGTACTCCGGCCAGCTCGGCCAGGAACTGGCCGGCATGGTGCGCGAGTACGCCGAGGCCCAGCGCTACACCTTCATGGGCCCGCTCCAGGTGAACCTGGAGAAGGCCGACGACCTGGACACCGGCCTGTACCGGGTGCGCAGCCGCACCCTCACGGCCGAGGATCCGCAGCAGGCCGCACAGCAGCCCCCGGCCGGCCCCGCGGGCTACGGCCGCCCGCCGGCCGCGGCGGCCCCCGACGCACCGTGGCAGCAGCAGGGCGCGGGCGGGTACGGCACGCCGCCGCCACCCGCCGCCCCGCCGGCGATGCCCCCGGCCGCCCCCGCGGGCGGCAACGTCCGCCCCTTCCCCGGCGCGGGCCACGGCACCGCCGTGCGCCGCTGGATCGAGGTCAACGGGGCCCGGCACCAGATCACCGGGAACGCCTGCGTGCTCGGCCGCTCCACCGAGGCCGACGTGCGGATCGACGACCCCGGGGTCTCCCGCAAGCACGCCGAGATCCGGCCGGGCACCCCGTCGATGGTGCTCGACCTCGGATCGACGAACGGCATCGTGGTGGACGGGCAGCACACCCAGCGCGCTACGCTCCGCGACGGCTCACGAATCGTCGTGGGCTCCACCACCATCGTCTACCGACAGGTCGAAGGGTAGAGCGGGCCACTCATGTCAGAACTGACCCTGACGGTCATGCGGCTGGGATTCCTCGCCGTGCTGTGGCTGTTCGTCATCGTCGCGATCCAGGTGATCCGCAGCGACCTCTTCGGGACCAAGGTGAATCCGCGCTCCTCGCGGCGCACCGCCACCGCCGCCGCCCCATCGGGCGGCCAGGCCACCCCGGCCCCCGGTCGCGCTCCGCAGGGCCAGAGCGCCCCGCCGGCCCAGCCCTCGCGCCGCCGGGGCGGTCCGACGCAGCTGGTGGTGGTGGCGGGCTCGCTGGCCGGCACGACGGTCGCCCTGCAGGGCCAGACCATCACGCTGGGTCGCGCGCACGACTCCACCATCGTGCTGGACGACGACTACGCGTCCTCCCGGCATGCCAGGATCTATCCGGATCAGACTGGGCAGTGGACGGTCGAGGATCTAGGCTCCACAAACGGCACCTATCTGGACCGTCAGCGCCTGACCGTGCCGACACCGCTCCAGCCGGGCATGCCGATCCGTATCGGCAGGACCGTCATCGAACTGCGGAAGTAGTAGCGCATGAGGGACAGCATCCCGTCCACGACCAGCCGGGACGGCAGCGGCAACGCTGTCGCGGCAGTGCGCGCCCATTCCCGTGGCCGCGCCCTTCCCCAGGGCTGGGACCGCAGCTTTGACGACGCCCAGAGGGGGGCCCGGACCGCATGAGCTTGGTCTTGCGCTTCGCCGCCGGCTCCCACAAGGGCCTGATCCGGGAGGGGAACGAGGACTCCGGCTACGCCGGGCCGCGGCTGCTGGCCGTGGCCGACGGCATGGGCGGGGCGGCGGCCGGCGAGGTCGCCTCCTCCGAGGTGCTCGGTTCGATCGTCCGGCTGGACGAGGACGTGCCCGGGGCCGACCTGCTGACCCTGCTCGGCGACGCCGTCCAGGGCGCCAACGACCGCCTGCGCCAGATGGTGGAGGAGGACCCGCAGCTGGAGGGCATGGGCTGCACCCTCACCGCGATGCTCTGGACGGGCCAGCGGATGGGCCTGGTGCACGTCGGCGACTCCCGCGCCTACCTGCTGCGCGACGGCTCGCTCACCCAGATCACCCAGGACCACACCTGGGTGCAGCGTCTGGTGGACGAGGGCCGGATCACCCCGGAGGAGGCCGAGACCCACCCGCAGCGCTCCCTGCTGATGCGCGCGCTGGACGGCCGCGGCCAGGTCGAGCCCGACCTGTCGATCCGCGAGGTGCGCGCCGGCGACCGCTACCTGATCTGCTCCGACGGCCTGTCCGGCCCGGTCAGCCACCAGACGCTGGAGGAGACGCTCGGGAGCTTCTACTCCCCCGAGCAGACCGTCCAGGAGCTGATCCAGCTCGCCCTGCGCGGCGGCGGCCCGGACAACATCACCTGCATCGTGGCGGACGTCATCGACGTCGGCGCCACCGACACGCTCAGCGGTCGGCTCGACGACATCCCGGTGGTGGTCGGCGCGGTCGCCGAGACCCCGCCGGCCTCCGCCGCCGACCAGTCGATCCTGAACACCCCGGCCGGCCGCGCGGCCGGTCTGGGCCGCCCGCCGCAGGGCGCATTCGGCCCCGCCGAGGGCTACCAGGGCGGCTACGGCGCCGCCCCCGGGGGCTTCGGCCCGGCCGAGGGCTACGAGGACGGCTACGCCGCCGCGCAGCCGGCGGCCTACGGCAGCGAGTCCTACGAGGAGGACGAGCCGCGCCGCAAGAACCGGTGGGCGAAGATCTCCATCGTCGCCGCGGTGACCCTCGGCCTGCTCGGCGGCGCCGGGTACATCGGCTGGCGGTGGACCCAGGACCAGTACTACGTCGGGGTGGACGGCGACCACGTCGCGGTCTACCAGGGCATCAACCAGAGCCTGGCCGGGCTGAGCCTGTCCTCGGTGCACCAGACGTACCAGGACATCCAGCTCCAGTTCCTGCCGCAGGACCAGCGCACCCACGTCAGCAACACGATCACCGCCAGCAGCCTCGGCGACGCCGACGACAAGGTGAAGAAGCTCGGCGAGCAGGTCGCGGTCTGCCGCAAGGTCGCCGCGGGTGCCAAGCCCGCGCAGGGCGGCGCGGCCGGCTCGACCCCGAGCGCCGCACCCACCGGCGATGTGACCCACGCCTCGCTCACCGCGACCAGCCCGGCCACCCGCAACCCGGCGGCCACCCCGGCACCGGGCGCCCTCGTACCGGGGCAGAACACCGCGGGCAGCACGCCGAGCACCGCGCCGGGTGCGACGCCGGGCACGACGCCGAGCGCCGCGCCCAGCCAGAGCGCGAGCGCCCCGGCCCCCGCGCCACCGAGCGACGTACCCACGCTGACCGAGGAGGAGCGGCAGAAGGCCGTCTCCTGCCCGACGCCGTGACCGCCCAGGCAGCGCACCGCCCGCGCACGCACCACCGCCCCGGCGCACAGCCGCCGGGCCAGCGATCGAGCAGTACCGGCCCCGCCCTCCGGGGGCCTGCCAGCCGTCGGGGAGCGGCCACCACGTGAGCACCTATGACCTGAGCGGCGACGGCCCTAACGGCCGGCCCGGCAACCATCCGCCGGCCGGCCCGGCCACCGCCCCCACCGCCGCCGTACCCGGCGGCCGCCTCGGCCGGCGTCGCGGCAACACCACCATCACGCCGCAGGGCACGCCCAACCGCCGCAACACCGAGCTGGCCCTGCTGGCCTTCGCCGTCCTGGTGCCGATGCTGGCGTACGCCAACGTGGGCCTGGCCATGGACAAGAAGCTGCCCGCCGGCATGCTCGGCTACGGCCTGGGCATGGGCGCGCTCGCGCTGGTCGCGCACCTGGCGATGCGCCGCTTCGCGCCGTACGCCGACCCGCTGCTGCTGCCGCTGGGCACCCTGCTCAACGGGCTCGGCCTGGTGATGATCTGGCGGCTGGACAAGGCCGGCAAGCTGCTGGCCAAGAACTACGCGGCGGCGCCCAACCAGCTGATGTGGTCGGGCCTGGGCATCGCGTTCTTCATCGTGGTGATGATCTTCCTCAAGGACCACCGGGTCCTCCAGCGCTACACCTACATCTCGATGGCGGTGGCGCTGGTGCTGCTCGCCGCCCCCGCCTTCTTCCCGGCGCGCGAGGGCGACTTCGGTGCGAAGATCTGGATCCACCTCGGCCCGCTCTCGTTCCAGCCGGGCGAGTTCGCGAAGATCATCCTGACGGTGTTCTTCGCCGGCTACCTGATGGTCAAGCGGGACGCGCTGGCCCTGGCCAGCCGCCGCTTCATGGGCCTGTACCTGCCGCGCGGGCGCGACCTCGGCCCGATCATCGCGATCTGGCTGGTCAGCCTGCTGATCCTGATCTTCGAGAACGACCTCGGCTCGTCCTTCCTGTTCTTCGGCCTCTTCGTGGTGATGCTCTACGTCGCCACCGAGCGCACCAGCTGGATCGTCTTCGGCCTGCTGATGTCGATCGGCGGCGCGACCATGGTCGCCTCCACCGCCAGCCACGTGAAGGTCCGCATCGACGCCTGGCTCGACCCGATGGCCGCCTTCGGCCCGAACGCGCCCAAGGGCTCCAGCGACCAGATCGGCCAGGCCCTGATGGCCATGGGCTCGGGCGGGGTGACCGGCACCGGGCTGGGCCAGGGCCGCTCCTGGCTGATCGGCTTCGCCGCCAAGAGCGACTTCATCCTCGGCTCCTTCGGCGAGGAGCTCGGCCTGACCGGCCTGATGGCGATCTTCCTGCTCTACGGGCTGATCGTGCAGCGCGGCCTGCGCACCGCGGTCGCCGCCCGCGACCCGTTCGGCAAGCTGTTCGCGGTGGGCCTGTCCTCGGCTCTCGCGCTCCAGGTGTTCGTGGTGGCCGGCGGTGTCACCGGGCTCATCCCGCTGACCGGTATGACCATGCCCTTCATGGCCCAGGGTGGTTCCTCGGTGGTCGCCAACTGGGCCCTCATCGCCATCCTGCTGAAGATCAGCGACAGCGCCCGCCGCCCCGGGGTGGAACCGACCCCGGCCACCGAAACGTGAACCATCAGTGCGATTGAATGAGCAGCTGTCCGATGCGCTGACCGGTACGAGGAGGGGATCCGTCTCATGAACAAGCCCATTCGCCGGGTCTCGATCTTCTGCCTCGTGCTGATCCTGGCCCTGATGGTGCGCACCAACTGGGTGCAGGGTGTCCAGGCCGAGAGCTGGGCGTCGAACAAGAACAACAAGCGCAACGAGTACGACCGCTTCGCCTACCCGCGCGGCAACATCATCGTCGGCGGCGAGCGCGTCACCAACTCCGACTTCGTCGACGGCCTGCGCTACAAGTACAAGCGCTCCTGGGTCGACGGCCCGCTCTACGCGCCCGTCACCGGGTACTCCTCGCAGGTCTTCAAGACCTCGCAGCTGGAGAGCCTGGAGGACGGCATCCTCTCCGGCACCGACGACCGGCTGTTCTTCCGCAACACCCTCGACATGCTCACGGGTGAGCAGAAGAAGGGTGGCGACGTCGTCACGACGATCAACCCCAAGGCGCAGAAGGCGGCCTTCGAGGGCCTGGGCAACAAGAAGGGCGCGGCCGTCGCCATCGACCCGCGCACCGGCGCGATCCTGGCGCTGGTCTCCACGCCCTCGTACGACCCCGGCACCTTCGCGGGCGCCGAGAAGTCCGACGGCGAGGCCAAGGCCAAGCTCGACGCCGACCCGAACAAGCCGATGCTCAACCGCGCGCTGCGCGAGACGTACCCGCCCGGCTCGACGTTCAAGCTGGTCACCGCCGCCGCCGCGTTCGAGAACAACATCTTCCAGAGCATCGACGACCCGACCGACACCCCGGCCCCCTACATCCTGCCGGGGACGAGGACCGAGCTGAAGAACGAGAGCAGCACCGAGCCCTGCGAGAACGCGACGCTCAGGACCGCCCTCGCCGTCTCCTGCAACACCGTCTACGGCAAGATCGGCGCCGACCTCGGCAAGGACAAGATGCGCGAGCAGGCCGAGAAGTTCGGCTTCAACGCCACCGTCGACACCCCGATCCGCTCCACCGCCAGCGTCTACCCGAAGGACTCCACCCCGGACGGCACCGCGCTGGACTCGATCGGCCAGCACGACACCAAGGCCACCCCGCTGCAGATGGCGATGGTCTCCGCGGCCATCGCCAACAACGGCACCCTGATGCAGCCCTACCTGGTCGACGAGGAGCGCTCGGCGAGCCTGACCACCATCTCCAAGCACACCGAGAAGAAGCTCGGCCAGCCGATCAGCCCGGCCACCGCGCAGAAGCTCCAGGACATGATGGTCAGCGTGGTCGAGGATGGTCAGGGCACCGGCCACAACGCCCGGATCCCCGGTCTGAAGGTGGGCGGCAAGACGGGTACCGCCCAGCACGGCGAGGACAACAACGGCCTGCCGTTCGCCTGGTTCACCTCCTGGGCCAAGGGCGACAACGGCCAGTCGGTGGCGATCGCGGTGGTCGTCGAGGACGGCTCCAACAACCGTGACGGCATCAGCGGCGGCCGGCTCGCCGCGCCGATCGCCAAGGCCATGATGCAGGCGGTGCTGGGCAAGTAGCCGACCCCGGGTGGACCCGCTCGGTGGGTGGCGATCCGAGTGCGGCGATGGTCACGATCGGCACCCCCCTTCTGATACCGGTCTGGTATCGGCTGGCGGCCGACTCCGGTTGCGCTCGGCGCGACCGGTAGCGTATCCGCAAGCAGCGGTTGTGCCCGTTGCCCGCCTTCTGGGCGTCGTGGGGCCCTTCTCACAGAACCACGGTGGCCCGGGCGGCGTCACACAGAGCGTGCGGGGACACCTACGTCACATCCTCACCGGCCGGTGAGGGAGAGGGTCGGAACTATGGAAGAGCCTCGTCGCCTCGGCGGCAGGTACGAGCTCGGCGGCGTCCTAGGACGCGGCGGCATGGCCGAGGTGTACCTCGCCCATGACTCCCGGCTCGGCCGCTCCGTCGCAGTGAAGACGCTCCGGGCCGACATGGCCCGGGATCCGTCGTTCCAGGCCCGCTTCCGCCGCGAGGCGCAGTCCGCGGCGTCCCTGAACCACCCAGCGATCGTCGCCGTGTACGACACCGGCGAGGACTACATCGACGGCATCTCCATCCCGTACATCGTGATGGAGTACGTCGAGGGCTCCACGCTGCGCGAGCTGCTGCACTCCGGGCGGCGGTTGCTGCCCGAGCGCGCGCTGGAGATGACGATCGGCATCCTCCAGGCCCTGGAGTACTCGCACCGGGCCGGCATCGTGCACCGCGACATCAAGCCCGCCAACGTGATGCTGACCCGCCAGGGCAACGTCAAGGTGATGGACTTCGGCATCGCGCGCGCCATGGGCGACGCCGGTATGACCATGACCCAGACCTCGGCCGTGATCGGCACCGCGCAGTACCTCTCCCCGGAGCAGGCCAAGGGCGAGCAGGTCGACGCCCGCTCCGACCTCTACTCCACCGGCTGCCTGCTGTACGAGCTGCTGACCGTCCGCCCGCCGTTCGTGGGCGACTCCCCGGTCGCGGTGGCCTACCAGCACGTGCGGGAGGAGGCCCAGCCGCCGTCCGTCTACGACCCGGAGGTCCGCCCCGAGATCGACGCGATCGTGCTCAAGGCGCTCGCCAAGGAGCGGGACTACCGCTACCAGAGCGCCGACGAGATGCGCGACGACATCGAGCGCTTCCTCGACGGTCTGCCGGTGGCGGCCGCCCAGCAGGCCGCGTACGGCGCGGGCGCCGGGTACGGCTACGACCAGTACGGCCAGGGCGGCCAGCCGAACGACCCGTACGGCCAGACCAACGTGCTGCCGCAGCAGCCCGGTGGCGGCCCGACCACGCTGCTGCCGCAGGTCGGCGCCCCGCAGCAGGGCTACGGCCAGGGCGGGTACCAGGACGACGGCTACGGACAGGGCGGCGGCAACGACGGCTACGACGACGGCTACGGCCGCGGTGGCCGGCGTGGCCAGGAGCCGCCGAAGAAGAACAACACCTCCTGGATCGTGCTGGCGGTGGCCGCCGTGCTGGTCCTGGTCGGCACCTTCTTCGTGGCCCAGGCCATGTTCAGCGGCGGTGACAAGAAGTCGTCCGGCTCGGCCAAGCTGGTCGCCCCGAACCTGGTCGGCAAGAGCCTCGCGGAGGCGAAGACGGCCGCGCAGGCCGCCGGCGGCAAGCTCGTGGTGACCGAGGGCGACAAGGCGGCCTGCCCGGACACCAACATCAAGAAGGACCAGGTCTGCTCCCAGGACCCGGTCGTCGGCAGCCCGATCGCCGAGACCGCGACCATCAAGGTGCAGCTCTCCTCCGGCCCCGCCAAGGCGAACGTGCCGACCGTCGTGGGCAAGAGCAAGGACGCCGCGATCAAGGCGCTCCAGGAGGCCGGCTTCACCAACATCGCCACGCCCGAGTACAAGGACGACGACTCCGCGCCGCTCGACCAGGTGCTCACCCAGGACCCGCCGGCCGGCGGCGCCGCGGACCCGCAGACGCCGATCAAGCTGCAGGTCTCGCAGGGCAAGCAGAAGACGCCCGTCCCGGGTGTGCAGGGCCAGACCAAGGAGGCGGCCACCGCCGCGCTGGAGGCCGCCGGCTTCCAGGTCGACGCCACCAAGACGATCGCCGCGCCCGACCCGAGCAAGGCCAACACCGTCGCCTCGCAGACCCCCCCGGCGAACACCAAGGCCGCGGCCGGCACGAAGATCGTGCTCACCATCTTCAAGACGCCGGACAAGGTCACCGTGCCGGCCGACCTGCGCGGCAAGACGGTCAAGGACGCGGTGGCCGCGCTCAAGGCGGCGGGCCTGCAGTGGAGCTTCGCCGGGCTTCCGGGCGAGAGCAACAACACCGTCATGAACTACAGCCCCGGACCGAACGAACTGGTCGACCCTGGCACGTCGGTCCAGCTGCTGATCGGGCCGCCCGCCAAAGGGAACGACCCCACCACCACCCCGACACCGGGGAACACCCGGCCCGGGAGCCCCGGCGGAATCATCGGCGGGAACAACTGAGGACTGACGGCTTACGCCTGACGAGAACGACCGCTGACGGCCCGGGGGCCGCCGACGCCGAAGGGCGTGGGCGGCCCCCGGTCGCGGTTCCGGTGCCACCGGCCTCATCGGGGCTCATCCGGCCTCCTGCGGGCCCGGGACGGCCCGGGAGAGCCCGCCATGGCCTGGCCGGGCGCCCGGCCAGGCCAACGGCGTCAGGGCAGGCCTGGCGTCAGGGCAGGCCTGGCGTCAGGGGCAGGTCCGGCGTCAGGGGCAGGTCCGGCGTCAGGGGCAGGTCCGGCGTCAGGGCCTTGGCGTCAGGGCCTTGGCGTCGGAGGCCGGACCGCCGGGGCGTCAGCGCAGTTCGGCCGGCGGGGTGCGCGCGGCGTCCACCGGGTCCACCCGCACCAGGCTGCCCCAGACCGCCATCCGGTAGCGCGAGGTGTACACCGGCGTGCAGGTCGTCAAGGTGACGTACCGCCCGGGGGAGTGATAGCCCGAGCCCTTGGGCACCGGCGCGACGATGCCGGTGTCGTACTTGGAGGTCTCCGGCAGGGTGGAGTCCACCCGGTAGACGTACCAGCTGTCCCTGGTCTCGACGACGATCGCGTCGCCCTTCTTCAGCGCGTCCAGGTCGTGGAACTTGGCGCCGTGCCCGTCCCGGTGCGCGGCCAGCGCGAAGTTGCCCTGCTCGTCCCAGGGCATCGCCGAACGGTACGGCTGCTCGTACACGCCGGCCACGCCCTCGGACAGGGTGGCGGCGTCGGTGCCCATCCTGATCAGCACCTGGTAGCCGCTGCCCATCGCCGGGACGTGCAGGAAGCCGACCGCGTCGCCCGCCGCGTAGCTCTGCCCGGCCGCAGGTGGCTGCGAAGGCACCCGCCCGCCGGCCGAGGGGCCCGGTGCCGGCGCCGGGGCCGACCAGGCGCCCCGCAGCTGATCGCCCGCCCGGTCGGCCTTGCGGTCCGCCAGCACGTCCGTCCACCAGAGCGAGTAGCCGACGAACAGGGCCAGCACCAGGCCGAGGGTTATCAGCAGCTCGCCGAGGAGCCCCAGGGCGGCCAGCGCGAGGCCTCCCCGCCGCGCGGGCGCGGGGGTCCCCTGCGGGGCGGGATCGGCCTCGGGCCGGTCCGCGGGGCTGGTCGACTGCTCGGTCACGCTCGTCCGCCTTGCCGTATTCAGATGATCAGATCGAGGTCGCCCCGGACCGGCTCTAGTTGCCACCCAGCGCGGTCGGCTTGCCCTGGCTCCGGGGCCGTTCCTCGACCATCTTCCCGAAGAGGATCAGACGGGCCTTGGAGCTGAACTCCGGGGTGCAGGTGGTGAGCGTGATGTACTTCCCGGCCTGGGTGTACCCCGAGCCCTTGGGGATCGGCTGGATCACGCTGACGTTGGACGGCGGCGTCTCCGGGATGCCGCCGGTGATCTCATACGTGAAGTACGAGGTCGCGGTCTCCACGACGACCTTGTCTCCCTTGGAGAGCTGGTTGATGTGCCGGAACGGCTCACCGTGGGTGTTGCGGTGCGCGGCCAGTGCGAAGTTGCCGCTCTTGTCGCCGGGCATCGCGGTGCCGGTGTAGTGCCCGACCAGGCCCTTGTCCAGGACGTTCGGCTTGGAGGTGCCCTCCGCGATCGGGAAGGTCAGCCCGAGCTTGGGCAGGTGGATGATCGCGAAGCCCTTGCCGGGGGCGAACGCCTCCGGGGCCTTGCTGGCGTCCGGCTGCGGCTGGCCCGGGGCCGGCTGCTGACCGACGGCCTGGAACTGCTGCTCCAGTTGGTTGCGCGCGTCCCCGGCGGCCTGGTCGGCCTGCACGTTGGTCCACCACAGCTGATACGAGACGAACAGCAGCATCACCAGGCCGAGCGTGATGCACAGCTCGCCGGTCAGCCGCGCGGCCACCACGCCCACCGACTCCCTGGGCCGGACCCGCGCCTCCGCGCCCCGCCCGGACGCCCGCCGCCGACCACTGCCGGAGCGCACCGAGGGCCGCCCCTGGGCTGCCCTGCGGCGCTCCGCCCGGCCGCCCGCGGGCGGGGCCGGGTCGGCGCCCTGCTGCGGGATTGTGCGCAGCTGGAGGGTCTGGTCAGCGAGCCACGGGTACTCGGGCACACCCTGGATCTCGCCGGGCAGCACACCCGACGGCTCACCCCGTGTCTCGCCCGGCGCGCTGCCGTACGGCTCGTAGACGCCCCAGCCGTCCGGCAGCGGCTCGTCGCCCCCGCCGTGGCCGCTGTGACCGCCGTGGCCGCCCTGGCGGGCCTGGTCGCCCTGGTAGCCACCACGGGCGTGCCCGGCGCCGTACGGGCCGCCGTACGCCCCCTCGCCGCCGTACGCGCCGCCACCGGCGTACGGCTGCGCACCGTACTGCCCCGGGTCGTACTGCCCCCCGCCGTGGCCCTCGCCACCGGCCTGGTAGCGCCCCTCCGGGCGCACCGCGGTCACGCGGCTCAGCCTCGCCCGATCACCGGGGCGAGCCCGGCCGAACGGCCGACCGCATCCGGGTCACCGCACTCCGCGAGCCAGTTGGCGAGCATCCGGTGGCCGCCCTCTGTGAGCACCGACTCCGGGTGGAACTGCACACCCTCCACCAGCCGCTCGCGGTGGCGCAGCCCCATGATCACGCCGCTCCCGGTCCTGGCCGTCACCACCAGCTCCTGCGGCACGGTGGCCGGGTCGACCGCCAGCGAGTGGTAGCGGGTCGCGGTCATCGGCGAGGGCAGGCCCTCGAACACCCCGCCGTCCTCGTGCTCGACCAGCGAGGTCTTGCCGTGCAGCAACTCGGGCGCCCGACCGACCACCGCGCCGTAGGCCACCGCGATCGACTGCAGCCCCAGGCAGACCCCGAACAGCGGCAGCCCGATCCGCGCGCAGTGGTGCACCATCTCGATGCAGACCCCGGCCTCCTCGGGACCACCTGGCCCCGGCGAGAGCAGCACCCCGTCGAAGCCGGCCGCGCCGTCGCGGCGCGCCGCGTGATCGACCGTCACCTCGTCGTTGCGCACCACCTCGCAGGTGGCGCCCAGCTGGTAGAGGTACTGGACCAGGTTGAAGACGAAGCTGTCGTAGTTGTCCACGACCAGGATGCGCGGCGAGCTCGGCGGGGTCGTCATACGCGTGCTACTCCGGTGAGGTGCGGGGGCTGGGAGTGGGGGAGCGGGCCGCCGGTCAGCCGGCGTCGGCGCCTCCGTCCACTGTGACGTCACCGAAGGGCAGCAGCGGTTCCGCCCAGGGGAAGACGTACTGGAACAGCAGGTAGACCACCCCGAGTACGAGGAGCAGCGCGAGGACGGCGCGGACCAGCGTGTTCCCCGGCAGATGACGCCAGATCCAGCCGTACATGGTGCTCCCTCGACGTAAAGGTTGGGCTCAAGACTAGACCGCCCACCGCACCGGTACGGCGGCTACCGCCCACCTTCGGGGCCCGGATGCGCCGCAGCCCCCGTTCTACTGGCCCGTCGCCGAACGCAGATCGACCGTCCCGGAGTAACCCGGCACCGCCAGGTCGCCGCTCTCCTGGACCTTCCAGCCCAGGCCGTAGGCCTGCACGTACTGGAGGTAGTTGCGAATGGTGGGATCCGCGTCCACCGCGGAGCGCAGTCCGTCGGCCTTGCCCACCGCCTTGATCACGTACGGCGGCGAGTAGACCCGCCCCTGGAGCAGCAGCGTGTTGCCCACGCAGCGCACGGCGCTGGTGGAGATCAGCCGCTGGTCCATCACCTGGATGCCCTCGGCGCCGCCCCGCCACAGGGCGTTGACCACGGCCTGGATGTCCTGCTGGTGGATCACCAGGTCGTTGACGCCGGGCTCGGGGACGCCCGGGATGCGGGCGGTGGCGTTGGGCGGCGCGTCATTGAGGGTGACGGTCAGCCCGGGCCCCTGGAGCGGGGCCAGCGCGGCGCCCTGCTGGAGCTCGCCGAGCCGCGCGGCCTCGGCCGGGCTCTGCCCCCGCTGCTCGGTGAGCTCCTGGGAGCGGACCTGGAGGTCGGCGAGCTGCGCCTGCGCCTGCTGGTTCTGGGCGCTGCGCTGGCGTATCACGTCGCTCAGGCGCAGCAGCGAGTTGTCCGTGCGCAGATCGGTGCCGCGGGCGGCGTGCGCGCTGACATAGAAGAGCAGTCCGGCGAGCGCGAAGACGGTGCAGGTCAGGGCACGGCCGACAAATCGGGTGCGTCTGACACGGGTGGGGGCGGACCCAGGGGGAATCGACAAATTAGGCACCGTACCCTTATCTCCTTCAGACCCGCCGAGCCACTACGCTAACGGACGCCGGTGGCATGTGCGGAGCGCCCCGGCAGGTGCGCCCCGGACGCCGTCCGGGGCCTGTCTGCCGTTCGGTTCCCGTACCGCCCGGTTCGCGTCCCACAGCCGCCCCGCCCCGCTGCACCCTGCGCGGTCTCACAGCGCATCGACAGGAGAGCTCCTCGTGCCGAAGTCTCGACTCCGCAAGAAGTCCGACTACACCCCGCCGGTCCAGACGACCGCGGTGAAGATCAGCTCCGGCCGGAGCTGGGTGGCGCCGCTGATGCTGGCACTCTTCCTGGTCGGGCTGGTGTGGATCGTCACCTACTACGTCACCAGCGGCACCTGGCCGGTGGAGAGCTGGCGGAACTGGAACATCCTGGTGGGCTTCGGCTTCATCGCCGCGGGGTTCGGCGTCTCCACCCAGTGGAAGTGAGTCGGGCCCCGCGCGCCCGACCCTCCGCTTCACCGCAGCGTCCAGCCCGCGCCGGCGACCGCCGGGGCGGGCCGAGGGCTGTCCGGACCCGGCTGGGCCGGTAGCACCTTCTGCTTATCCACATGGTTATCCACACTGGGGAAAAGTAGGCCCAGCCTGTGGATAACTCGGGCCGCGGGCGTTCTCCAAAGCCGCACCCGGGGCCCTGCGGACCGCCGGTTTCGCCAGGAGGACACGCGTAGACCAGCCACACGGGCGATATCCGCCGATCCGGCTGTGCACAGCCGTGCGCGCGCTGTGGACAACGCCTGACCGCTCCTCAGGGACACGGCCGTCCACCGGCGGAAGTCCCGAACTCGCACCGGAGGGCGGGCGCCACATCGGCGCGGCGCGGTCGGCCGGGGGTCGGCCGGGGGTCGGGGGCAGCTGAGGGACGGCCGCCCGTTCACCCGTTCAGCCGGGCCGTCTCCAGCAGCACCATCGCCAGCACCGCCCCCAGCACCAGCACCACGGTCAGCGCCTGGACGAGATCGCGACGGGCGCGCGGGGCGTACATCATCCCGACAGCGGTCAGGGCACCGGCCATCAGCCCGCCCAGGTGGGCCCGCCAGTCGATCCCGGGGATCGAGAAGGTGACCACCAGGTTGAACACCAGCAGCGCGATCACCGGCCCCAGCGGCGTCCTGGTCCGGTAGAACAGCACCGCCGTGGCGCCGAACAGCCCGAAGATCGCCCCCGAGGCCCCCAGCGAGTCCAGCCGGCCGCCGGCCAGCAGATAGGCGAACGCGCTCCCGGCCAGCCCGGAGACCAGGTAGAGGGCGAGGAAGCGGATCCGCCCCAGGGTCCGCTCCAGCGTCGGGCCCATCCACCAGAGCGCCAGCATGTTGGTCGCGATGTGCCAGATCTGAAGGTGCAGGAAGGTCGCGGTGAGCAGCCGGTACCACTGGTCGGGCCCCGCCGCGACACCGTACGACTGCCCGCCGAACTGCGGGCCGCCGCGGCTGTAGAGCACCAGGTCCTGCCAGAGCCAGTCCCCGTAGACGTAGGCCGCCAGGACGAACACCACCAGGTTGATCCCGATCAGGATCCTGGTGACCAGCGCACCGTCCGCCGTCAGCCGCCCGCCGAAGTGCGTCCTGGCCGGGCGCTCCTCACGCCGGCCGCCGCCGACGCACTCGGGGCACTGGAAGCCCACCGAGGCACTCACCATGCACTGCGGGCAGATCGGACGGCCGCAGCGGGCACAGGCGATGCCCGTCTCGCGCTCCGGGTGCCGGTAGCAGCGGGGCGGGCCTGCGGTGCCCCCTCCTGGCCCGTGCGGGTGCTCCGCGGGCGGCTGGGCTTCGTCCGGCAGCATCCGGGGGTCCCTCCTCATCGCCGATCCCGGTGAGGCCTTCGCCGTACGGAGTACCACCGGGATCGCCAGGCTACTGCGGGGCCGGGTCAGCTGCGGCCGATCTCCACGGACCTGATCACGACGTCCTCGAAGGGCCGGGCCTCCGCGGTCGTCGGGAGCTTGGAGATCTTCTCCACCACGGCCCGGCTCGCGGGGTCGACGACCTCGCCGAAGATGGTGTGCTTCCTGGTCAGCCAGGGGGTCCGGGCGACCGTGACGAAGAACTGCGAGCCGTTGGTGCCCGGGCCCGAGTTGGCCATCGCCAGCAGGAACGGCTTGGTGAACGCCAGGTCCGGGTGGAACTCGTCGGGGAACTTGTAGCCCGGGCCGCCGGTGCCCTGGCCGAGCGGGTCCCCGCCCTGGATCATGAAGTCGCCGATCACGCGGTGGAAGAGCGTCCCGTCGTACAGCTTGTCCGCGGAGACCTCGCCGGTGGCCGGGTGGGTCCACTCACGGGTGCCCTCTGCGAGCCCGACGAAGTTGGCGACCGTCTTCGGTGCGTGGTTCGGGAAGAGCTCGACCACGATGTCCCCGTGGCTGGTCTTCAGGGTGGCGGTGAGCTTCGCGGCCACGGGATGCCTTCCTCTGCACGTCTTCTACGCGTCTTCGTACCTTGCTGACAGGACGAAGCATCCCATGTCCTGCCGCAGCGCCGTCGGCCGCGGGGGCCCACCGCGCTCACGGTCCGTGCGCAGCCCCTCACACCGCCCCGCGTACGGCCCATTCCGGCGCGCCGGTGAGCAGATCAGGATGCATGATCAGCAATCAGGTGGAAATGTGCATACAGGACGCCACCCGAGGAGGAGAGCAGACTCGTGATCCGTATGGACTCAGCTCGTGAGACGGCCGGCAAGACCCGGGACACCCTCGCGCCCTATGCCGCCACCGCCAAGGACACCGCGCTTCAGCTCGCGGACGAGGCCAAGCAGCGTCTGGGCCCCACCCTGGAGGCCCTCGGCCCAAAGGTCGCCGCCGCCCCCGGCCAGGCGAGGAACAGTGCCGCCCAGGCCGCCATCGCCGCCCGCGTCCGGTACGACAAGCATGTCGCCCCGCAGCTGGGCCATGCCTTCGCCAGCCTCCCGCCGGAGGCCCAGCAGAGCACCCTCAAGGCCATCCACCGGGCTCAGGAGGCCGCTCTGGCCGCCAAGATCTCCGCCACCCGCGCGGCCGACCAGGCGCGCTCCACGGTCACCCCCAGGGTCGTACAGGTGGTCGAGGAGACCCGCGCCGTGATCGTGCCGGCCGCCCAGGAGGCCCAGATCCGCGGCGCCGCCGCGCTCACCGCCCTCCAGGGCCACGTCAGCGCCGCGGAGATCAGCGAGATCGCCGCCAAGAACATCAAGAAGGAGCAACGCAACGGCTGGGCCACCGGCCTCGCCGTGGCCGGCACCATCGCGATCGGCGGCGGCGTGCTGGCCTGGCAGTGGTGGCGGCGCCAGAGCAGTCCCGAGTGGCTGGTCGAACCCCCGACCGCACCCGGACACCAGCAGCAGGGCTCGCAGGAAGGCGGCGCGCAGCGGCCCGGCGGTTCGCACGTGGCGGGCAGCGAGGCGAGCACCCCGCTCAACGGCTCCGCGGGCGCCGAGCACTCCGGCCCCGACACGGCGGCCACGGGCGGCGGCACGGCCTCCGGGTCGGACCGGCCCTCCCCCGGCGCCACGCCCGACCAGCCGGCCCCGCACGACGAGCGGCCCAAGCCGCACGACCCGCGCAAGCCGCACTGAGCGGGCGGCCGGGACGCGCGATCTGCGGCACCGGCGCCTCGACCGGCCCCACCGGCCCGGAAAACACCTCGGCCGCTGACCTGATCCCAGGTCAGCGGCCGGTTTCGTGCCGAACGCTGTGGAGCTTAGGAGACTCGAACTCCTGACATCTGCCTTGCAAAGGCAGCGCTCTACCAACTGAGCTAAAGCCCCGGGACGGCGCTGTGCGCACCGCCAGGCACTAGCGTACCGGGTCCGCGCGCGAATCCCACGCGGGATTCCCCCGGACCTCGGGCCGCAGCACCGAGCAGGCGAGGCCGGCCCAGCCGGAGGGCTGAGCCGACCCGCCCCTGGGAGCCCCGCACGGGGCTCCCGAAGATCGTCAGTGACGTCAGCGGGCGCCGGCCGGGACCGGGTCGGTGGCCTCGGTCCACAGGTCCTGCTCGGCGCGGTCCGCCTGGACCTGACGGTAGACAAAGAAGCCGCCGAGGGCGACCAGGGCGACCAGGAGAAGCTTCTTCACCGCGGGACCTCGTCCTTCTTGCGTAGCGGACTCAACAGCGCGCTCCGGCCGGATTTGGCCGAACCGGCGAGTCCATGAGTGTTTCGAGCACGAACAGGCGACCGGGGTGGCAGACCGCCTTGCGGCCGATGATACACACCGGTGTCCCAATCGTGACCAGCCGCCACCGGGTCCAACCGGCCGGTCCGGCCGGAGGATTGACGCCATGCCTCCTGTCGTACGGTCGGCCCGGCCCCGACGGGGCCCGAACGGGCGCCGGACCGGCACAGGAGCGGCACCGGGCGGGCACCCGCGCACCACGGCGGAGCCACCTGCCGCCCCGCCGGCTGCCCAGGACCGCACGGCTCGGGGCGTGACCCCGGGCCGTACGGCCCCACGGCGGGAGCGGCGGTCAGCGCCGCCGGGCGCGCCGCAGCTCGGCGATGTCGCGCCGGATCATCCGGATGTCACCGCGCACCGCCCGCAGGTCCTCCCCGTACTGGCAGAGGCGCTCGCCCATCGCCATGATCACGGCGCCGTGCGCGTCGAGCCGGCTCTCGATCCGGCCGAACCGCTCCTCCGCCGGCACCCGGTCGCTCTCCCGCCCCGACGGCCCGGATGCCGACGGCCCGGACGCCGAGAGCCGGGAGGGCGGATCGAACGGCTCCAGCCCGTCGATCTTCCGCCGCCAGGCCTCACCCTCGGGATCGCGCCGCAGCGCCTCGTACTCGTCCCAGTGCAGCTCGTGACGCCGCCTGCGCGGGCGCATCACCGTCCGGGGCTCCTCCTCGCCGGCCCAGGTGGAGGGCCCGGATCGCCGGGCGGCCTCCGCGACGTCCAGCAGATGACCGCGCACCCGCCGGGCGACCTCGCTGTCCCGCAGCAGCATCGCGATGTTGAGCACCGCCCGCCTGGGGTACACGGTCAGGCTCCGACGGGCCTGTGGATAACTCCCGATTGAGAGTGACATGTTGTCACTCTCGAAACTCCGCAGGTCAGCGCCTCGCAGGACGACCACCCCGCTCTCCGACAGCTCCGCGCGGTGCCGGACCACCAGCTGCCTGACGATGTCCTCACCGACCTCGAAGTAGTCGGCGACCATCCGGGTGGTCACGTGCACCCCGTCGGGGAGCAGCATGAGGATCTTGACCTTGTCGAGCACGTCGATTCGCGTGCTCAGACTGCCGCGCAGCGTGCGCGACTCCAACAGGGCGGCTTCCATGGACATGGACGTCCTCCACGCTCGAAGTGAAGTGTGAACCGCCCGATCACCCAGGGCGGGCGGGGCCGGAGCATCCGCCAGCAGGAGCAGAGGTCGCGTTACGTCCTACGGATCCAATGACCGGTTCTGACGCCCGGCTATCCCCAACTTCACAACGGTTTCGAGTCGTCCCACCCCATGTGCCTCTGCGCAACCGGTAGAACGAGCCGGCGAGACGCAGGTCACGGCCCAGCGCGGAGATCCTTCACCCCGCGCGGCCGGCCCTCGGCCGAATTCGGCCGGACATGGCGCAAGGCCCGGAGTGAGATCACTCCGGGCCTTCCGCGTCGGTGGGCCTAACAGGACTTGAACCTGTGGCCTCTTCCTTATCAGGGAAGCGCTCTAACCGTCTGAGCTATAGGCCCTTGCCGCACTGAAAGATTAGCGGACCGATGGCCGATCTCCCAAATCCGTATCGCCGGCCCTCCCGGGAGCGGATGTCCGGGCGGCGTCGGGGGTGTCGGACCAGGGGGTGGCCGGGGTGGTGGACGAGGTCCGGTCGGCCCGCCGCAGCTCAGGGCGGTGCGCGGGGGCCAGCCACTGCTCGCGGGTGGCCGGCAGCGCGGCGGCGCCGTCCTCGCGGGTGCGGACGGCCAGGACCTGGTTGACCCCGATCCGGTTCTCCTCGAAGGCCAGCGCGGACGCCGCCATGTACAGCCGCCAGACCCGGGCCCGGCCGCGGCCGACCAGCCGGACTGCCTCCTGCCAGTGCGCCTCCAGGTTGGCCACCCACTCGCGCAGGGTCAGCCCGTAGTGCTCCCGCAGCGACTCGACGTCCCGCACCTCGAAGCCGGCCTCCTCCAGCAGCGCGACCGTCGAGCCCACCGGCGACAGCTCACCATCCGGGAAGACGTACCTGCGAATGAAGGGACTGGCCTCGTACGGCTCCCCCGGGCGGGTGGGGCGGCGGGCGATCTGGTGGTTGAGCAGCCGCCCGCCCGGCGTCAGCAGGCCGTACAGGCTCTCGGCGTACAGCAGGTACTGCGCGGAGCCGACGTGTTCGGCCATCCCCACGCTGGAGATCGCGTCGAACGGGCCGTCCGGGATCTCCCGGTAGTCCTGGAGGCGGACCTCCACCCGGCCGGACAGCCCGGCCTCGCTGATCCGCCGGCGGGCCAGCGCCACCTGCTCGGCCGAGATCGACACCCCGACGGCCTCGACACCGTAGTGCCGCGCGGCGTGCAGCAGCAGGGAGCCCCAGCCGCAGCCGACGTCCAGCAGGCGCAACCCCGGGCGCAGGCCCAGCTTGCGGCAGATCAGGTCGAGCTTGGCCTCCTGGGCGTCCTCCAGGCTCTTGGCGGCCGGCGTCCAGTAGGCGCACGAGTAGACCATCGAGGAGCCCAGCACGAGAGCGTAGAAGTCGTTGCCGACGTCGTAGTGGTGGCTGATCGCGGCACGGTCCCGGCTGCGGCTGTGCAGCCGGCCCTTCACGGCCCTGGCCTCCTCGCGCGGGGCGCTCGGCTGCGGCCCCAGCACACCGGCCCGCAGCAGGGTGCGCAACAGCCGGCGACCGCCCGGCCCGGTGACCTCCCGCAGGCCGAGGTCGAGGCGGCGGATCTGCGGCAGCTCGGCGAAGTGCGCGGCGGCCGCCAGCACCTCGTAGAGGTCGGCGTCGGGAGCGAGTTCGAGGTCGCCGCAGACGTAGGCCCTGGCCAGCCCGAGCTCGTTGGGCTGCCAGAGCAGGCGGCGGACGGCACGGCGGTTGCGCAGGACCAGGGTGGGCGCTCCGGGCGGCCCGGCGACGCTGCCGTCCCAAGCCCGGACGCGCAGCGGGAGCGCAACCCCCAGCAGGCCCTCCAGCGCTTTGACCATGTCCCCTGCGAGCTCAGCCATGGCACGCCTCCGTCCAGCCGTAACCGCCGCCGTACCGGCCCCGGCCGAGCGGCCGGGGGGAGTCCCGCAAGGCTCGGAGCACAGCGCGTCCAGCTAATCCCACGGCGCCCGCCGCCCAACCTGACGGCACGCCGGGGACGACGGCTGTCACCCGAATGTCAGCGGGCCCCGAAGGCTGCAACAGCCTTCGGGGCCCGCTCATTCCACCGCGGTGACGGCTCGTCAGCACCCGTTGGCGGGGCGCCGGCGATCGGTCCTCGTCCGAGGAGTACCGGCCGATCGGTGCTCGGCCGATCGGACCTCAGCCGATCAGTCCTCCTCGGCGAGGGTCAGCTCGATGCCGCCGGTGAATCCGGCCGCCGCGTTGTAGATGAACGCCGACAGGGTGGAGAGCGCCGTCAGCAGGACGACGTCGACCACGGCGATCAGCGTGGTGAAGGTCATCACCTTGCCGAAGCCCACGTAGTCCATCAGGTTCAGGCCACCGCTGGTGTCCGAGCCGGTGACGTCCTTGAGGGTCTTGGTCAGCGAGTCGAAGACGCCCAGCGAGTCCAGCGTCATCCAGAGCACGGCCGCCGCGACGATGACGATCACACCGACGGCGAGCGACAGCAGGAAGCTGACCTTCATCACCGACCAGGGGTCGGCCTTGGTGACCCGCAGCCGCGCCTTGCGGGTACGGCCCAGACCGCCGCCGCCACCGGTGACGGGCCCGGGCCGCCGTGTGGCGCCGGCCGCCGGGGCGGGGGCACCGCTCGGGGCGCCCGCGGCTCCGGCGGGCACTCGCGTCCCGCGCGCCGGCGTCGGCTGGCCCTTGGCGTACGTGGTGGGCTGCGAGAACCCGTTACCGCCCGCCGGAGGCACGCTCGGTGGCTGCGGCGCACCGTAGCCCGCGCCGCCGCCCGCCGCCGCCTGCTGCCCGGTCGTGCCGACCGGTGGCATCATCGAGGTGGACGCAGCCGGGTGCTCGGCCGGCGGCTGCGGGACACCGCTGTACGGCATGCCGCCCTGCGCTGCGCCCGGACGGCCGCCGGCGGCCCCTCCCGCAGCACCCGTGGCTCCACTCACCTGGTCCTCCGCACTCCCACCGGGGCGGCCGGTCGCCGCCCTGGTTCATCACTCGTCATCCAGCGCCCGGCGGGATTGCCCGGTACTGGTCGGCGGCCGGTACCGCCGCACGCGGGGTGCGGTGGTACCGGCCTCCGGAAGGCACCCGATCAGGCCTGGGCGTCCTCGCCGCCCGCCGTCTGCGTGCCCTCGGCGGTCCCAACAGCTTCAACAGCATCCGCGGCGGCGCCGGACTCGGCCGTGCCGGCCTCGTCGTCCTCCACCAGATCCTCGTCCTCCGCCTCCGCGTTGCGGGCCATGCCCACCACCGCGTCGCGCTTTCCGAGGTTGATCAGTTGGACGCCCATGGTGTCACGTCCGGTTTCACGAACCTCCGAAACCCTGGTCCTGATCACACCGCCGCCCAGCGTGATCGCCATGATCTCGTCGGTGGAGTCGACCACCAGCGCCCCGACCAGCGAGCCCCGGCCCTCGACGATCTTCGCCGCCTTGGTGCCGTAACCGCCGCGGCCCTGAACACGGTACTCGTCGACGCCGGTGCGCTTGGCGTAGCCGCCGTCCGTCGCGGTGAACACGAACGTCCCCGGCCGGACCACGTTCATCGACAGCAGCTCGTCGTCCTCGCGGAACGACATGCCCTTCACCCCGGAAGTGGCCCGGCTCATCGGGCGCAGCGCCTCGTCGGTGGCTGTGAAGCGGATCGACTGCGCCTTGCGCGAGACCAGCAGCAGGTCGTCCTCGGCGGAGACCAGCTCGGCGCCGATCAGCTCGTCGTCGCGGCCGGTCTCGTCCGTCCGCAGGTTGATCGCGATCAGACCGCCGGAGCGCGGGGAGTCGTAGTCCTTCAGCGGGGTCTTCTTGACCAGACCGGCCCGGGTGGCCAGGACGAGGTACGGCTTGTCCTCGTACGTGCGCACCGCCATCACCTGGGTGATGTGCTCCTCCGGCTGGAAGGCCAGCAGGTTGGCCACGTGCTGGCCGCGGGCGTCGCGCCCGGCGTCGGGCAGCTCGTAGCCCTTGGCACGGTAGACCCGGCCCTTGTTGGTGAAGAAGAGGATCCAGTTGTGGGTCGTCGTCACGAAGAAGTGGTCGACGATGTCGTCCTGCTTCAGCTGCGCGCCGCGTACGCCCTTGCCGCCGCGCTTCTGCGAGCGGTAGAGGTCGGAGCGGGTGCGCTTGACATAGCCGCCACGGGTGATGGTGACGACGATGTCCTCCTCGGCGATGAGGTCCTCGATGGAGAGGTCGCCGTCGGAGGGGATCAGGGTGGAGCGCCGCTCGTCGCCGTACTTCTCGACGATCGCGGTCAGCTCCTCGGAGATGATCTCGCGCTGGCGCGACGGGGAGGCGAGGATCGCGTTGTACTCGTCGATCTTGCGCTGCAGCTCGTCGTGCTCGTCGGTGATCCGCTGCCGCTCCAGGGCGGCCAGGCGGCGCAGCTGCATCTCCAGGATCGCGTTGGCCTGGAGCTCGTCGATGGTGAGCAGGCCCATCAGGCCGGTGCGGGCGGCGTCCGCGCTCTCGGAGGCCCGGATCAGCGCGATGACCTCGTCGATCAGGTCGAGCGCCTTGAGCAGCGCGCGCAGGATGTGCGCCCGCTCCTCGGCCTTACGCAGGCGGAAGGTCGTCCGGCGAACGATGACCTCGACCTGGTGGTTGACCCAGTGCCGGATGAAGGCGTCCAGCGAGAGCGTGCGCGGCACGCCGTCGACCAGGGCCAGCATGTTGGCGCCGAAGTTGGTCTGCAGGTCGGTGTGCTTGTAGAGGTTGTTCAGCACGACCTTGGCGACGGCGTCGCGCTTGAGCACGATCACCAGGCGCTGGCCGGTGCGCGAGGAGGACTCGTCGCGGACGTCGGCGATGCCGGCGACCTTTCCGTCCTTGACCAGGTCGGCGATCTTCAGCGCGAGGTTGTCCGGGTTGACCTGGTAGGGCAGCTCGGTGATCACCAGGCACTGGCGGCCCTGGATCTCCTCGACCTCCACCACCGCGCGCATGGTGATCGAGCCGCGCCCGGTGCGGTACGCGTCCTCGATCCCGCGGCGACCGACGATCAGCGCGCCGGTCGGGAAGTCCGGGGCCTTGATCCGCTCGATCAGGGCCTCCAGCAGCTCCTCGTTGGAGGCCTCGGGGTGCTCCAGCGCCCAGAGCGCGCCGGAGGCGACCTCGCGCAGGTTGTGCGGCGGGATGTTGGTGGCCATGCCGACCGCGATGCCGGTGGCGCCGTTGATCAGCAGGTTGGGGATGCGCGAGGGCAGGACGGTCGGCTCCTGCGAGCGGCCGTCGTAGTTGGCGGCGAAGTCGACGGTCTCCTCGTCGATGTCGCGCATCATCTCCATGGCCAGCGGCATCATCTTGCACTCGGTGTAGCGCATGGCCGCCGCCGGGTCGTTGCCCGGGGAACCGAAGTTGCCGTTGCCGTCCACCAGCGGCATCCGCAGCGACCACGGCTGGGCCAGGCGGACCACGGTGTCGTAGATCGAGGTGTCACCGTGCGGGTGGTAGTTGCCCATCACATCGCCGACGACGCGGGCGCACTTGTAGTAGCCCTTCTCGGGCCGGTACCCGCCGTCGTACATCGCGTACAGGACGCGGCGGTGCACCGGCTTGAGGCCGTCACGGACCTCGGGCAGCGCGCGGCTGACGATCACGCTCATCGCGTAGTCGAGGTAGGAGCGCTGCATCTCGGTCTCGAGCTCGATCGGCTCGACCCGGGACACGAAGACGTCGGTGGCGGTGGTGCTGTCCGGCTGCTCGCCGTCGGGACGGTTGTCGTCGACCACTGGTGGTCAGTTTCCTTTCACGCGTGACTGGTACGTAGGAGCGGGCGCGGGGCCCGTCACACGTCCAGGAAGCGGACGTCCTTGGCGTTGCGCTGGATGAAGGAGCGCCGGGCCTCGACGTCCTCGCCCATCAGGACCGAGAACAGGTCGTCGGCACGGGCCGCGTCCTCCAGGGTGATCCGCTGGAGCAGGCGGTGCGCCTGGTCCATGGTGGTGATCCGGAGCTCCTCGGCGTTCATCTCGCCGAGACCCTTGAAGCGCTGGATGGCGTCGTCCTTGGGCAGGCGACGGCCGGCCGCGGTGCCGGCTGCGATCACCGAGTCCTTCTCGCGGTCCGAGTAGACGTAGTCGAAGTCGTCCCGACCCCACTTGATCTTGTACAGCGGCGGCATCGCCAGGTAGACGTAGCCGGCCTCGACCAGCGGGCGCATGAAGCGGAACAGCAGGGTGAGCAGCAGGGTGCGGATGTGCTGCCCGTCGACGTCGGCGTCCGCCATCAGAACGATCTTGTGATAGCGCAGCTTGGACTCGTCGTAGTCCTCCTGGATGCCGCAGCCGAAGGCCGAGATCAGCGCCTGGACCTCGGTGTTCTGCAGCACCTTGTCGATCCGCGCCTTCTCGACGTTGAGGATCTTGCCGCGGATCGGGAGGATCGCCTGGGTGCGCGGGTCGCGGCCCTGCTTGGCCGAGCCGCCGGCGGAGTCACCCTCGACGATGAAGATCTCGCACTCGGACGGGTCCTTGGACTGGCAGTCGCTCAGCTTGCCCGGCAGCGAGGCGCTCTCCAGCAGCCCCTTGCGGCGGGTCAGGTCCCGGGCCTTGCGCGCGGCCACGCGCGCGGTGGCGGCCTGGATCGACTTGCGGATGATGTCGCCGGCCTCGACCGGGTGCCGGTCCAGCCAGTCGTTCAGCTGCTCGTGCACCACCTTCTGGACGAAGGTCTTCGCCTCGGTGTTGCCGAGCTTGTCCTTGGTCTGGCCCTCGAACTGCGGCTCGCCGAGCTTGACCGAGATGATCGCGGTCAGACCCTCGCGGATGTCCTCGCCGGAGAGGTTGTCGTCCTTCTCCCGCAGCAGCTTCTTGTCCCGCGCGTAGCGGTTGACCAGGCCGGTCAGCGCCGCGCGGAAGCCCTCCTCGTGGGTACCGCCGCCGTGGGTGTGGATGGTGTTGGCGAAGCTGTAGACGCCCTCGGTGTACGAGGTGTTCCACTGCATCGCGATCTCCACCGAGATCGACTTGTCCTTGTCCTCCGACTCGAAGTCGATCACGGAGGGGTGGATGACCTCGCCCTTGCGGGAGTTGAGGTGCGCCACGAAGTCGGCGATGCCGCCGTCGTACTTGTACGTCACCGAGAGCGGCGTGCCGTCCTCGTCCGCGTGCTCCGGGCGCTCGTCCGTCAGCGAGATGCTCAGGCCCTTGTTGAGGAAGGCCATCTCCTGGAAGCGGCGCGAGAGCGTCTCGAACGAGTAGACGGTGGTCTCGAAGATCTCCGGGTCGGCCCAGAAGGTGACGCTGGTGCCCGTACGGTCGGTCGCCTCGTGCTGTGCCAGCGGCGCGGTCGGCACGCCCTGCTTGTACTCCTGCGTCCAGCGGTGGCCGCCCGTGTGGATCTCCACCGCCAGCCGGGTGGAGAGCGCGTTGACCACCGAGACGCCGACGCCGTGCAGACCGCCGGAGACCGCGTAACCGCCGCCGCCGAACTTGCCGCCCGCGTGCAGGACGGTCAGCACGACCTCGACGGCGGGCTTGTCCTGGCCCGGGACGATGCCGACCGGGATACCGCGGCCGTTGTCCACCACCCGCACCGCACCGTCGAGCAGGATCGTGACCTCGATGGTGTCGGCGTGCCCGGCCATGGCCTCGTCGACGGAGTTGTCCACCACCTCCTGGACCAGGTGGTGCAGGCCGCGCTCACCGGTCGAGCCGATGTACATGCCGGGGCGCTTGCGGACGGCGTCGAGGCCCTCCAGCACCTGGATCGCGTTGGCGTCGTAGGGCTGCCCTGTCACGGGGTCGGTGGATTCTGGGGTCTGGCTGGAGTTGCCGGAATCGGCCACGAAGCGCCCTCTCTGGCACAGCACGGGCCGCATCCCCGCCCCGGGACGGGCAGGCGTGCGACCACGGCGTTTCGACTCGGTTGCTACTAGCAACAGTGTTTGGCTTTCAGTCTACCGGTACGACTGACAGAGATGGGCGTTTGGCAGCCCCTGAGGGCAGATATACCGCCCTGAATCCCCTCCGCACATGTCCCGATACTCGCCCGGGGGGCTCAGAGCCCGCAAAAGGGCCGTCAGCGGTTCCGGAAGGTCCGCGTCCGATGCCGGCCCGCCGGCCCGGCTCACCCCCAGGTGTCGCCGGGCCCCTTGCTGCCGGGCGCGCGCAGCCGGCCGTAGCCGCGGACCGGTGCCGCCGGGCCCAGCACCTTGATCACCTTCACCGTGCCGTGCCCCAGCTCGTGGTTGAGCCGGGCCACCAGCTGGCGGGCCAGCCAGCGCAGCTGGGTCGCCCAGGCGGTGGAGTCGCACTGCACCGTCAGCACGGCCGTGGCCTCCTCGTAGTGCTTGGGCTCGCAGTGCGCCGCGATGTCCGGCCCGACGATCTGCGGCCAGCGGCCCATCACGCCGCCCACCGCCGCCGGCGCCTCCCAGCCGCGCTCGGTGATCAGCCGGTTCAGCGCGGCCCCCAGCGGCACCGGATCCCGCCCGTCCGCCCGCGCACCACTGCGCAGGCCGTGCCGCTTCGCCTCGCGCTTCTCCCGCACCTGCTCGCCGCGCTTGCGCGCCTGCTCCTTGGCGGCCCGCAGCGCCACCCGGGCCAGATCCACGCCGGACGGCTCGGCGGCCGACAGACCGGGGGACTGCTCCGCCGGATCGCTCACGACGATCTCCTTCCCCAGGCTGTGGACACCGGCGCCACGCGCGCTCCCGGTGAGCCGTCCAGCTTACGAGGTCCGTGGGACGCCCGGGCCCTCGCGGTGCCCCGGGAGCCGCCGCCCGTCACGCGTCGAGCCGCTGCACCGAGCCGTCGGCCACCGAGTAGCGCGCTCCGGCCAGCGCCTTGGGCACGTCCTCCGCCACCGCCGCCGTCACCAGCACCTGCTCGCCGCCGGCCACCAGGGCCGCCAGCTGCTCGCGCCGCCTGGCGTCCAGCTCGGCGAAGACGTCGTCCAGGATCAGCACCGGCTCACCGCCGTCCGCGCGCAGCAGCTCGTACGAGGCCAGCCTCAGCGCCAGCGCGAACGACCAGGACTCACCGTGGCTCGCGTACCCCTTGGCCGGCAGCGGGCCGAGCTTCAGCACCAGCTCGTCCCGGTGCGGGCCGACCAGTGTCAGACCGCGCTCGATCTCCTGCTTGCGGGCCGCCTGGAGGGCGCCGAGCAGCTGTTCCTCGGCCTGCTCCCGGCTGGAGGGCCGCTCGCCCTCGAAGGAGCTGCGGTACTCCAGCACGGTCGGGCCGCCGCCCGGGGCGAGGCGCTCGTAGGCCTCGGCCACCAGCGGCTGGAGGGCCGCGACCAGCTGGAGCCGGAAGGCCGTCAGTTCGGCGCCGGCCCGGGCCAGGTGGCCGTCCCAGACCTCCAGGGTGGAGAGGTCCGCACCCTTGCCGCCGCCGGCCCGGCGGGCCATCGCCGCGGTCTTGAGCAGGGCGTTGCGCTGCTTGAGCACCCGCTCGTAGTCCTGCCGGACACCGGCCAGCCGGGGGGCGCGGGCGGTGAGCAGCTCGTCCAGGAAGCGCCGGCGCTCACCCGGGTCGCCCTTGACCAGGGCGAGGTCCTCGGGGGCGAACAGGACGGTGCGCAGCAGGCCGAGGACGTCACGCGGGCGGACGTTGTCGGAGCGGTTGATCCGGGCCCGGTTGGCCTTGCCTGCGGTGAGCTCCAGCTCGACGAGGCTGGTCCGGCCGCCCGCCACGATGGAGGTGCGGATGACGGCCCGCTCCGCGCCGAGCCTGATCAGCGGGGCGTCGGTGGCGACCCGGTGGCTGCCGAGGGTGGCGACGTAGCCGATCGCCTCGACCAGGTTGGTCTTGCCCTGGCCGTTGGGGCCGACGAACGCCGTCACGCCCGGGTCGAGGGGCACCTCGGCCCGGGCGTAGGAACGGAAGTCGGCGAGCGACAGATGCGCGACATGCATGGGTGTGGACTGCGCTCGCCTTCTGGGACGTCCGAGGGGGTTACTTGGACTCGACCGCGTGGCCGCCGAACTGGTTACGCAGTGCGGCGATCATCTTCATCTGCGGGGAGTCCTCCTGCCGGGAGGCGAAGCGGGCGAAGAGCGAGGCGGTGATCGCGGGCAGCGGCACCGCGTGGTCGATGGCGGCCTCGACCGTCCAGCGGCCCTCGCCGGAGTCGGCGGCCCAGCCCTTGAGCTTGGCCAGGTGCTCGTCGTCGTCCAGCGCGCGGACGGCCAGGTCGAGCAGCCAGGAGCGGATGACCGTGCCCTCCTGCCAGCTGCGGAAGACCTCGCGCACGTCGGTGACCTCGGGCGCGGCCTCCAGCAGCTCCCAGCCCTCGGCGAAGGCCTGCATCATCGCGTACTCGATGCCGTTGTGGACCATCTTGGCGAAGTGGCCCGCGCCGACGGCGCCCGCGTGGACGGAGCCGAAGTCGCCCTCGGGCTTGAGCGCGTCGAAGACCGGCTGCACCTTGGCGACGTCCTCGGCCTTGCCGCCGTACATCAGCGCGTAGCCGTTCTCCAGGCCCCAGACGCCGCCGGAGACGCCGCAGTCGACGAAGCCGATGCCCTTGGCGGCCAGCGCCTCGGCATGCTTGACGTCGTCCGTCCAGCGGGAGTTGCCGCCGTCGACCACCACGTCGCCGGGGGCGAGCAGCTCGGCCAGCTCGTCCACGGTGGCCTGGGTGGCGGCGCCGGCGGGGACCATCACCCAGACGACGCGCGGGCCCTGGAGCTTGCTGACGAGCTCCGGGAGGCTCTCGACGTCGGAGATGTCCGGGTTGCGGTCGTAGCCGATGACGGTGTGGCCGGCGCGGCGGATCCGCTCGCGCATGTTGCCGCCCATCTTGCCGAGACCGATGAGGCCGAGCTCCATGACCAAGTCCTTACCTGTGGTGATGTGCCTGACGGCGGCGCCGTTGCCGCACTGCCTGAGCCTACGCCGCCGTCCGGGGGCCTTCGGCGAGCGAGCCGCCGTCCGCGAGCCGCTTGCCCACAGGCTGTGTACAACCGGCCGGGGCCGGGCCTGCCGGGGCGCCGGCCACGGTGGATCCGAGGGGCGGCGGGCGACGGTGGAAGCGGCACGGCCTCCGCCGGTCGGGCTGACCGGCGGAGGCCGTCCACAGGTTGTGCACAGCCTGTGGGCAGAGCGGTGTACTGCGGGCTGGTGCCGCTTGGTCAGCCGGAGAGGCGGACCGGCATGATCAGGTACTGGTAGGCCTCGTCCGCCTCGGCGTCCACCGCCGGCTTGCCGCTGAGCAGCGCCGGCTTGGTGGAGGTGGTGAAGCTCAGCTGGGCGAACGCGGAGTCGATGGCCTTGAGGCCCTCCTCCAGGTAGCCCGGGTTGAAGGCGATCGAGATGTCGTCGCCCTCGAGGTCGGCATCGATCCGCTCGGTGGCCTGGGCGTCGTCGCCCGAGCCCGCCTCCAAGGTCAGCACGCCCTGCTCGAAGTTGAGCCGGACCGGGGTGTTGCGCTCGGCGACCAGTGAGACGCGCTTGAGCGCCTCCAGGAACGGCTGGGTCTGGATCGCCGCGATCGCGCTGAACTCCGTCGGGAACAGGCTGCGGAACTTGGGGAACTCACCCTCCAGCAGGCGGGTGGTGGTGCGGCGGCCGGCGCCCTCGAAGCCGATCAGGCCCTCGCCCGCGCCGCCCGAGGCCAGCGCGATGGAGACGTTGTCGCCGCTGCCGAGGGACTTGGCGATGTCCAGCAGGGTCTTGGCGGGCACCAGCGCGACGGCCGAGATGTCCGGCTGCTCGGGCTTCCACAGCAGCTCACGGACGGCGAAGCGGTACCGGTCGGTGGCGGCCAGGGTGATCCGGTCGCCCTCGATCTCGACCCGGACACCGGTGAGCACCGGCAGGGTGTCGTCACGGCCGGCGGCCACGGCCGCCTGGCTGACGGCGGAGGCGAAGACCTCGCCGGCGACCGTGCCGGTCGCGGTCGGCATCTGCGGCAGGGACGGGTACTCGTCCACCGGCAGGGTGGGGAGGGTGAACCGCGAGCTGCCGCAGACCACGCTGACCCGCATGCCGTCGGTGGAGATCTCCACCGGCCGGTTGGGCAGGTTGCGGGAGATGTCGTTCAGCAGCCGGCCGGAGACCAGGACGGTGCCGGACTCCTCGACGTCCGCCTCCAGCTCGACCCGGGCCGAGACCTCGTAGTCGAACCCGGAGAGGGCCAGCCGGCCCTCCTGCGCGGTCAGCAGCAGGCCGGCCAGCACCGGCACCGGCGGCCGCGCCGGGAGGCTGCGAGCAGCCCAGGCCACCGCCTCCGCGAGGACGTCACGCTCCACCCGGAACTTCACCGGTAACCGCCTCCTGGATCGAGCTCTCGCTCGCAGTCTCTGGTCGTCTTGATCGTCTGGTGCTCCTGGCCGCCGAGCTCTGCCACTCCGCATCCAGTTGCCGAAGGACAGTCTGACGTACTCCACCGACAGACGGGGCAGACGGGCGGCAGCAACCCGAACAGGCGTCGGAGACCGGTTGTCCACAGATTTCGGCCCACCCCCCTGTTAACCGAGTCCAGGGGTCTATAGGTGTAGTGGTAGTAGTAGGGCCTGTGGATACCGTGGATAACCCCGTTTCCGCAGGTCAGACCATGGATTTTGTCCACAGCGCCTGTGGACGGCACCGGTGGATAACCAGGGCCCGCTGTGGACAGCGGAGCGTTACCCACAGGGCACCGTGAGTATCCACAGGTTATCCCCAGGCCCGTCCCCAGATCATGGACCGGTTATCCACGGGCCTCGGTCAACATCACGTGACGCCTTTCACACCTGGGCATGAACGCTGCCGCAACGTTGTCGAACTGTGGACGCAGCTGTGGAGAACCTGGGGATAACCGGCCGTCGCCTGGGGACAAGCGGTGGACAACCCGGATGGCCCCCTGACGGGCCGCCAGCTGTCCACAGCCTGTGGATAACGGTTGTGCACAAGTACACAGGCACCTGACCTGCGCTGAAGAGCGTAGCCGCGCGGGCCCTGTGGACGAATTCTGGATAACTCACGGCCCGCTGGCCTGTGGACGGGGAGAGGGCACCCGATCCTGTGGATGACGGCTCCACGCGCCTGACCTGTTCGAATCGATGGTCAGATGTTCGGCACGGACGCCGGCCTGTCGGCCCGTCCACTGTGGGGATCCTGCCCAGCCACCGCCGCCCTGACACCTCCCGGATACGCCGAAGGGGCGTCAGGACGGAGGTCCTGACGCCCCTTCCACAGGGCCGTGCGGTACTCCCGCACCCGGGAGCGCCGCGCCGCGGCGCGGGCCGTGTGACTGGCCGCGCCGCCTAGCTCTTGATGCGGTTGGTCAGCTCGGTGACCTGGTTGTAGATGGAGCGCCGCTCGGCCATCAGCGAGCGGATCTTGCGGTCCGCGTGCATCACCGTGGTGTGGTCACGGCCGCCGAACTGCGCGCCGATCTTCGGCAGCGAGAGGTCGGTGAGCTCCCGGCAGAGGTACATCGCGATCTGGCGGGCCGTCACCAGCACCCGGCTGCGCGAGGAACCGCAGAGATCGTCCACACCCAGGCCGAAGTACGCGGCGGTCTGCTGCATGATGACCTGCGCCGTGATCTCCGGGCCGGCGTCCTCGTCGCCGCCGGGGATCAGGTCCTTCAGGACGATCCCGGCGAGCTCCAGGTCCACCGGCGCCCGGTTGAGGTTGGCGAAGGCGGTGACGCGGATCAGCGCGCCCTCCAGCTCCCGGATGTTGCGGGTGATCCGGGACGCGATGAACTCCAACACGTCGGCGGGAGCGTTCAGTTGCTCCTGGATCGCCTTCTTGCGCAGGATCGCGATCCGGGTCTCCAGCTCCGGCGGGGTGACGTCGGTGATCAGCCCCCACTCGAAGCGGTTGCGGAGCCGGTCCTCCAGGGTGATCAGCTGCTTGGGCGGCCGGTCCGAGGAGAGCACGATCTGCTTGTTGGCGTTGTGCAGGGTGTTGAAGGTGTGGAAGAACTCCTCCTGCGTGGACTCCTTGCTCGCAAGGAACTGCACGTCGTCCACCAGCAGGATGTCCATGTCCCGGTAGCGCTTGCGGAACGCGTCCGCCTTGCCGTCCCGGATCGAGTTGATGAACTCGTTGGTGAACTCCTCCGAGGACACGTACCGCACCCGGGTGCCCGGGAAGAGGCTGCGCGAGTAGTGGCCGATGGCGTGCAGCAGGTGGGTCTTGCCGAGCCCGGACTCCCCGTAGATGAACAGCGGGTTGTAGGCCTTGGCGGGCGCCTCGGCCACGGCCACGGCGGCCGCGTGGGCGAAGCGGTTGCTGGCGCCGATCACGAAGGTGTCGAACAGGTACTTGGGGTTGAGCCGGGCGGCCGGCTCGTCCTTGCGCGAGCCGCCCGCCGGGGGAGCGCCGGGCGGGGCCGGCACACCGGGGCTGGGCGTGCGCTCGGCCAGCGCACCGGTGCGCTCGGGGGGCTGGGCCGGGGGGCGGACGGCGGGCGCGGAGCGCGGACGGGTGTCCGGAAGCTGGGAGGAGGGCGCGTCGGGGCGGCCGCCCGGAGCGAGCTGGCGGCGCGGACCGGCGCCCGGGCGGTGCTGCCCACCGGGCGGCGGCGCGTACGCGCCCCCGAAGAGGTCGCCCTGGCCGGACTGGTTGTGGCCGGACTGGTTGTGTCCCGCCGCGGGCGGGGTCTCGCGCGGCGCCGGGCCGCCGGGGCGCTCGTCGGCCTCGGGCTCGCCGCCGCGCCGGGAGTCGTCCTGGTAGCCGGCCGGGGAGTCCCAGCCGCCGGGCTGCTCGCCGCCCTCCCACGGCCGGCCCCCGCCGTACGGCGCCGGGCGCTGCTCGTAGCCCGCGGTGTCGTAGCGGCCGCGCTCGTAGCCCTGGTCGTACTGGCGGTCGTAGCCGTGGCCGTAGTCGCCGGTGGGGGCGGGGTAGGCCTCGGGCCGGGCCGAGCGGTAGTCCGGCTCCTCGCGGTAGGGCTGCTGCTCGGGCCACTCCCCTGCGCTCTCGGCCGCCGGGGCCTCGGCGGGCGCCTGCCCGGCAGCGGGGCCGGGAGCGGCGTTGGGCGGCACGGCGTTGGCGTCGACCATGACGGCGATCCGCACCGGGCGGCCGAACTCACGGCTCAGCGCCTCGCTCAGCTGCGGCAGCAGCCGGCCCTCCAGCACCTGCTTGGCGAACTCGTTCGGTGCGGCGAGCAGAGCCGTGTCGTGCATCATCCACATCGGCTGGGTGCGCCGCACCCACTGCTTGTCCTTGTCCCCGACACCAGGGTCGTTGACCAGCCGCTCGACGACCCTCGCCCAGACGGGAACGAGATCGCTGTTGACTTCAGCCACTGGTGCACGCTTTCTCGGTTCCCCGCGGCTCCAGCAGGGGTGGTGGGTCTAGAGACTGTGGGCCGACGGTGATCGCGACCGGGAATCGGGGAACGGATCGGGGGGACTGGGACCGGGGTGGAAGAGCTGGCAGAACAAACCAGACAAGTCCTGCAACGGTAGTCAGCGCGCAGACGTGATTCAAGTCGTTGTCCACAGGCTGTGGGTGAACAGGCCGGGCCGGTGGCCCGCGTCAGCACCCGGTTTGACCCTTGCGTACGATCCCGCGTACCGTAACGTGGTCGAGTTGTCGATGGCCGCTGCCGCATGTCCGCGGGTCCTCCCCGCTTCACATAAGGCGCGCAGCACGGGCGCCGTGGATTGCCTCAAACCCCAGCAGACCTGGGGAGACGGGCCGGATTTCCCATCCAGGGGAGATCACGCGGACGCACGGTGACGGCCAAGCGACACTTCGTCATCCTACGATTCACCCCAGGAGCCCCCGAGTGAGCAAGCGCACCTTCCAGCCGAACAACCGTCGTCGCGCGAAGACCCACGGCTTCCGGCTGCGGATGCGTACCCGTGCCGGCCGCGCCATCCTGGCCGCTCGCCGTGGCAAGGGCCGCAGCGCCATCTCCGCCTGATCCGCGCCAAGAGTCTGTTGTGCTGCCCTCCGAGAATCGGCTGCGGCGGCGCCAGGACTTCGCGACCGCGGTCAAACGCGGTCGTCGGGCCGGCCGGCCCCTGCTGGTCGTCCATCTCAGTAGAGACGGCGACCCAAAGGGGCAGGCCGACCGGACCAGCGACTCCCGCCCGCACGTCGCCGAGGGGACTCCTTCGGCGCGTGCGGGTTTCGTCGTGAGCAAGGCCGTCGGTCCGGCGGTCGTGCGCAACCTGGTGAAGCGCCGGCTGCGCCACCTGGTCCGTGATCGTCTGTCCAGGCTGCCCGCCGGTAGCCTGATAGTGGTGCGCGCGCTGCCCCAGGCCGGGTCGGCCTCGTACCAGGATCTTGAGCACGACCTGGACGCAGCCCTGAAGCGACTGTTCCGGGCCGAGCCGACCGCCACCGTGCCGACGGGAGCAGGGCGATGAAGTACCTGCTGATGGGGCTGATCCGGGTCTACCAGTGGACCATCAGCCCGCTGCTCGGTCCGGTCTGCCGCTACTACCCCTCCTGCTCGCACTATGGCTACGAGGCCGTGCGCGTGCACGGGGCGGTCAAGGGCGGCGGCCTCACCGTCTGGCGGATCCTGCGCTGCAACCCGTGGACGCCCGGCGGCGTGGACCATGTGCCACCGCGTAAGCACCCCGTGTGGCACCGCCGTCTGCGCGACCTGATGAATTCCCGTGGCAGGGCCGACACCGTATCCACGGCGGTCGAGCCCCCCGCCGGTCCGGCGCCCGAGGGCCCGGCACCCATTGGCCCGGCGGCCAATCCCAAAGTCCAAGGAGCCTGACCGGTGACCTTCTCCTTCCTGAATCCCCTGTACACAGCGGTGTCCTGGATCATCGTCCAGTTCCACTCGCTGTACAGCCACGTCTTCGACCCAAACGGTGGCTGGGCCTGGGGTCTTGCGATCGCCTCGATGGTGGTCGTGATCCGGATCTGCCTGATCCCGCTGTTCGTGAAGCAGATCAAGGCGACCCGGGCCATGCAGGCGATCCAGCCGAAGATGAAGGCCATCCAGGAGCGCTACAAGAACGACAAGCAGCGCCAGTCCGAAGAGATGATGAAGCTGTACAAGGAGGCGGGTACCAACCCGTTCTCCAGCTGCCTTCCTATCCTCGTGCAGGCGCCGTTCTTCACCGCCCTCTACGGTGTGCTGGCCTCCGTGGCCAAGGACAAGCCGATCGGCGTCATCAACGGTGACCTGCTGGCCAGCGCCGGCCAGGCGCACATCTTCGGCGCCCCGCTGTCGGCCACCTTCCTGGGCAGCAGTGAGACCAGCGTCAAGATCGTCACCGCCGTGATGATCATCCTGATGTCGCTGTCGCAGTTCATCACCCAGCGCCAGCTGATGACCAAGAACATGGACCTCACGGTCAAGACGCCGTTCATGCAGCAGCAGAAGATGCTGATGTACGTCTTCCCGATCATGTTCGCCGTGATGGGCATCAACTTCCCGGTCGGTGTGCTGGTCTACTGGCTCACCACCAACGTCTGGTCGATGGGCCAGCAGCTGATCGTCATCCGCAACAACCCGACGCCGGGCAGCAAGGCCTGGGACGAGCGCCAGGCCCGGCTCAAGAAGGCCGGCCGGCTCAACCCGGACGGTACGGTGATCAAGGGCGGCCTGTTCGGGCTGCTGCCCGCGAAGAAGGCCCCCGAGGCGGCCGCCGCAGTGGTCGAGGATGCGGTGCAGGTGCGCCGCCAGCAGCCGCGCAAGCAGACCAAGGCCCAGCGCCAGCACGCCGGCGCCGCCCAGCCGCACGCCGCGACCACCAGCCTGACCAAGGACGCCGAGCCGGTCGACGCCGAGCCCGCCGAGGCGGGCGCCGCGGCCAAGGCCAAGCCCGCCGCCAAGCAGGAGCCCGCCAAGCAGGGCGCCGTCCGCCAGGGCGCACGGCAGCAGCCCAAGCGCGGTGGCCAGGGCGGCCAGCGGCCGAAGAAGAAGTCCTGACCGGACCTCTCCCAGATCTTCGTTCCCGGCCCACCAACCAGGGCCCCACTTCCGAAGGAGTCCATCAGTGACGGAAGGCACCACCTCCGCCGTCGAGGCCGAGGCCGCCGGCAGCACCGACGAGAGCCTCATCGCGCGCCTGGAGCAGGAGGGCGATATCGCGGCGGACTACCTCGAAGGTCTACTGGACATCGCGGACCTCGACGGTGACATCGACATGGACGTCGAGGGCGATCGCGCCCTCGTCTCCATCGTCGGTGAGGGCAACGACCGCTCGCTGCAGCGGCTGGTCGGCCAGGACGGCGAGGTGCTGGAGGCGCTGCAGGAGCTGACCCGGTTGGCCGTCCACCGGGAGACCGGCGAGCGCAGCCGTCTCATGCTGGACATTGCCGGGTTCCGGGCGCGCAAGCGCTCCGAGCTGGCGGCCCTGGGCGCCAAGGCGGCCGAGCAGGCGAAGAGCACGGGTGAGCAGGTCAAGCTGCGGCCGATGACTCCGTTCGAGCGCAAGGTCGTGCATGACGCGGTCGCCGCGGCCGGTCTGCGCAGTGAGTCGGAGGGCGAGGAGCCCCAGCGGTGCGTGGTCGTGCTGCCGGGCTGATGCCGGTGGTGACCGGCATCGGTGCTGACGCCGGTCGTGTTGTCAGGAGGGTCGACCCCGTCCGCCTCGTGCGGGCGGGGTCGTCGTCCCTTGCGGAGCGTGCCGTTTGGCGAGAGATGTTTCACGTGAAACGGTGCTGGAGAGCGGTCGGTGCAATCGGTGAGCGGAGAGGCTGAGATGGACACGGAGAGTGCGGCTGCCGGGGGGCCCGATGAGGGCGACACGGGCGTGAACGGGCCGGCCGAGGCGAACGGGCCGGCCGAGGCACCGGCCGTGGCCCGGGAGATCTTCGGGGACCGCTTCGAGGCCGCGGTCCGCTACACCGAGCTGCTGGCCACCGCCGGGGTTCAGCGCGGCCTGATCGGCCCGCGCGAGGTGCCCCGGCTCTGGGACCGCCATGTGCTCAACTGCGCGGTGCTGGCCGAGCTGCTGCCTGCCGGCGCCTCGCTGTGCGACGTCGGCTCGGGTGCGGGGCTGCCCGGCATCCCGGTCGCGCTGGCCCGGCCGGACGTCTCGGTGACGCTGCTGGAGCCGCTGCTGCGCCGGACCACCTTCCTGGAGGAGGTGATCCGGGAGCTCGGCCTGGACAACGTCACCGTGCAGCGCGGGCGGGCCGAGGAGATGGTCGGCAAGATCGCCGTCGACATCGTGACGGCGCGCGCGGTGGCTCCGCTGGAGCGGCTGGCCGGCTGGGGGCTGCCGCTGCTGCGCCCGCACGGGCAGATGCTGGCGCTCAAGGGGGACACCGCCGAGCAGGAGCTCGAGGACTCCAGGGCTGCGCTGGCCAAGCTGGGCGCGGTCGAGTGGTCGGTGATCTCGGTGGGCGAGGGCACACTGGAGACCTCGACCCGGGTGGTCCAGGTGAAGGCGGGCGAGAGCCCCGGCGGCGTGAAGGCGGCGACCAGGCGGGCCAAGGCTGCCCGGGCCGGGCGGGCGGCGAGCGGTGGCAAGGCTCCGGAGCGGGCCAGGGGTGGTGCTGGGCGCCGTCGGCGCTGAGCGTCGCCGGCGCAGCGGGCGGGTGGTCCTCGGGGCCGCCCGCCCGTTCTGCTTTCCGCTGCCGGCTGCCCGCTGCCCGGTGCCGGCCGGGTGGTGCCTGCCGGGTGGGGCCTGGTGCCGGCTCCCGGGAGCCCGGATGCGGGGAAGCCCCGTGGTGCCGGCGCCGGGAGGCGGGGCCGGCACCGGGTCCCAGCGGGGTGTCGCTCGGACGCCGGAGTGTCGCACCGTCAGATTTCCGACATTGCGGGCATGGTGTTTCACGTGAAACGTCGCTCCCTGCTTTCTGGAATCCTCAGCCGCAGCCGGGCGGCGACTGTTGCCGCTCCGGTTTCACGTGAAACACTGACCCCCATGCAGGACTCGGAGACCATCGACCAGATCGATGACACGCCCATCGCGCGTGCTGCCCAGGCCGCTGTCCAGGCCATCGGGCGGGCCGGCGAGGGGCTGCCCAGGCCGGCCGCCACCCGGGTGATCGTGGTGGCGAACCAGAAGGGCGGGGTGGGCAAGACCACGACCACCGTCAACCTGGCCGCCTCGCTGGCGATGCACGGACTGCGCGTCCTGGTCGTGGACCTCGACCCGCAGGGCAACGCCTCCACCGCGCTGGGCATCGACCACCACGCCGAGGTGCCGTCGATCTACGACGTCCTGGTCGAGGGCAAGCCGATGGCCGACGTGGTCCAGCCGGTGGTGGACGTCGAGGGCCTGTTCTGTGTTCCCGCGACCATCGACCTGGCCGGTGCGGAGATCGAGCTGGTCTCCCTGGTCGCGCGTGAGAGCCGTCTCCAGCGCGCCATCGCCGCGTACGAGCAGCCGCTGGACTACATCCTGATCGACTGCCCGCCCTCGCTCGGCCTGCTGACCGTCAACGCGATGGTGGCCGGCCAGGAGGTGCTGATCCCGATCCAGTGCGAGTACTACGCGCTGGAGGGCCTCGGGCAGCTGCTGCGCAACGTCGAGCTGGTCCGGGCGCACCTCAACCCCGCGCTGCACGTCTCCACCATCCTGCTCACCATGTACGACGCCCGGACCAGGCTGGCCGCCCAGGTGGCGGAGGAGGTCAGGACGCACTTCCAGCAGGAGGTGCTGCAGACCGCCATCCCGCGCTCGGTGCGCATCTCGGAGGCGCCGAGCTACGGGCAGACCGTGCTGACGTACGATCCGGGTTCCACCGGTGCGCTCTCCTACCTGGAGGCGGCCCGCGAGCTCGGGCTGCGCGCGGTGGGCGTCGGGCCGAGCCTGGTGCGGCAGCAGCGCGACGGTGGTGCGGCGCAGGCCGCGCCGATGGCACAGCACGGCACGACGGAGGGTAACCGGTGAGCGTTCGCAGGGGTCTCGGCAGGGGAATCGGGGCGCTGATCCCGCCTGCCACGCAGGGGGCCGCCGAGCCGGCCTCGGCGGCGGAAGCAGGCGGTACGTCCACCTCGGGGCCCGTGCTGCCGAGCGGCCGGGCCACGGTGGCGGCCAGGGCCGCGGCCGAGAGCACCCTGGAGCAGCTGCTGCGGGAGCAGGGCGCCGAGCGCGCGGCGGAGCAGCCGGCCGCGCTCAGCCCGGTGGACGGCGCGACCTTCGCGGAGCTTGCGCTGGGCTCGATCGAGCCGAACCCGTGCCAGCCGCGCGAGGTGTTCGACGAGGAGAAGCTGGCCGAGCTGGTCGACTCCATCAGGGAGGTGGGTCTGCTCCAGCCGGTGGTCGTCCGCCGTACCGGGACCGACCGCTACGAGCTCATCATGGGCGAGCGGCGCCTGCGGGCCTCCAAGGAGGCCGGTCTGGAGAAGATCCCGGCGATCATCCGGGCCACCGAGGACGATCGGCTGCTGCTGGACGCGCTGCTGGAGAACCTCCACCGGGCGGAGCTCAACCCGCTGGAGGAGGCCAACGCCTACGACCAGCTGCTGCGTGACTTCTCCTGCACCCAGGAGGAGCTGGCGGACCGGATCGGCCGCTCGCGTCCCCACATCACCAACACCCTGCGGCTGCTGAGGCTCTCGCCGACCGTGCAGCGCAACGTCGCGGGCGGGGTGCTGTCGGCGGGGCACGCGCGGGCGCTGCTGGGGCTCTCCGACAACGAGCAGCAGGACAAGCTGGCGCTGCGGATTCTGCGGGAGGGCCTCTCGGTGCGCAGCACCGAAGAGATCGTCAAGCTGATGACGAGTGAGGAGAAGCCGCAGCGACCGGCCTCGCCGAAGGCGGGCAAGCTGCTGTCGCCGGCCTTCAACGATCTCGCCGAGCGGCTCTCCGACCGCTTCGAGACCCGGGTCAAGGTCGAGGTCTCGCAGCGCGGTGGCAAGCTCGGCAAAGGCAAGGTGGTGCTCGAGTTCGGTTCGGTGGAGGACCTGAACCGGATTCTGGACAGCCTGGCGCCGGGTGACGACGGGCTGCGGCTGTCCCAGAGCTGAGCCGGGTCAGGCTGAACCGGGCCGATCCGAGCGGTGAGCAGTGGTGGTGTGGGTGCATGTTTCACGTGAAACATGCACCCACTCGTATGTGGGGGGAATGCTCGAAGTGACGTGCATGAGGAGGTGCGGGGCATGGGACGCCGGATCGCTCCGCTGACGCTCGACAATCTCGCGGATCTGCCGACCACCTGCCGCTCCTGTGTGTTCTGGGAGCTGGATCCGGTCAGCGCCAGGGAGGCGGTGGAGTCGGGGAAGCCGGAGCTGGAGAAGGAGGGGTGGATCTCCGCCGTCCTGCTGGAGTGGGGCTCCTGCGGGCGGATCGTCTATGTGGACGACGCGCCGGCCGGGTTCGTCCTCTACGCGCCGCCGGCGTATGTGCCGCGCTCGCTGGCCTTCCCGACGAGTCCGGTCTCCCCCGACGCGGTGCAGCTGATGATCAGCCGGGTGCTGCCCGGCTACCAGCGGCAGGGGCTGGGCCGGGTGCTGGTGCAGACGGTCGCCAAGGATCTGCTGGGCCGGGGGTTCCGGGCGATCGAGGCGTTCGGTGCGGCGGCCGGTCCGGGCCGGGAGCTGCCGAGCTGCGTGCTGCCGGCCGATCATCTGCTCGCCGTCGGCTTCAAGACCGTACGGCCGCACCAGCGGTACCCGAGGCTGCGGCTGGAGGCCAGGGCCACGGTCTCCTGGAAGGACGATGTGGAGGGCGCGCTGGAGCGGCTGCTCGGCGGTGCGCGTAAGGAGCCGGCACTGAGACCGTTCTGAGCGCCTGCCGCGAGGGCGGGGCCGCGAGGGCGGTGCGGCGACGGCGGCGAGGTTGGTGTGAGGACGGCCGTGCTGCCGGCCCCGTGCGGCAGGCCGCAACGACGAGGGCGGCGGGGCCCCGGGTGGGGAGCTCCGCCGCCCTCGTCGACGCGGGAGGTCAGACCTTGATGAAGTCGGCCAGCTCGCGCAGCAGCGCGGCCTTCGGACGGGCACCGGTGATGGACTTCACCGGCTCGCCGTTCTGGTAGACGATCAGCGTCGGGATGGAGATGACGTTGTACGTCGCGGCCGTCTGCTGGTTGGCGTCGACGTCGAGCTTGGCGATGGTGAGCTGGTCGCCGAACTCACCGGCGATCTCGTCCAGGATCGGGGCGACCTGGCGGCACGGGCCGCACCAGGTGGCCCAGAAGTCCACCAGGACGGGCTTGTCGCTCTTGAGGACGTCGGCCTCGAAGGTCGCGTCGGTCACGATGGTGGTGGCGCCGGCCACGGGAACTCCTAAGGGTCAAGGACGAGGTTGGCAGCCGGGACAACAACGGCGGGGGCCGTTCTGTTTCGCCCCGGCCCAGGGCGGGTGCGTTTCACGTGAAACGCACCCGCCGGTGGTCGGTCGGGGAGGCGTCAGACCGCGACGGCGGCGGCCTGGGCCTCCAGGTCGGCCAGCGAGGCCAGGTACCGCTCGGCGTCCAGCGCGGCGGAGCAGCCGGTGCCGGCGGCGGTGATCGCCTGGCGGTAGGTGTGGTCGACGACATCGCCGGCGCCGAAGACGCCCGGGATGTTGGTGCGGGTGGAGGGGGCCTCGACCTTGAGGTAGCCCTCGGCGTCCAGCTCCAGCTGGCCGCCGAAGAGCTCGGTGCGCGGGTCGTGGCCGATGGCGATGAACAGGCCGGTGACGGCCAGCTCGCGCTTCTCGCCGGTGGTGGTGTCGCGCAGGGTGACGCCGGTGAGCTTCGGGTCGCCGTGGATCTCCTCGACCGCGCTGTCCCAGGCGAAGGTGATCTTCGGGTCGGCGAAGGCCCGTTCCTGCATCGCCTTGGAGGCGCGCAGGGTGTCCCGGCGGTGGATCACCGTGACGCTGCGGGCGAAGCGGGAGAGGAAGGTCGCCTCCTCCAGGGCGGTGTCGCCGCCGCCGACCACCGCGATGTCCTGGTCGCGGAAGAAGAAGCCGTCGCAGGTGGCGCACCAGGAGACGCCCCGGCCGGAGAGCGCGTCCTCACGCGGCAGGCCCAGCTTGCGGTGCTGCGAGCCGGTGGAGACGATCACGGCGCGGGCGCGGTGCACGTTGCCCTCGGAGTCGGTGACGGTCTTGATGTCGCCCGTGAGGTCGACCGAGACGATGTCGTCCGGCACCAGCTCGGCGCCGAAGCGCTCCGCCTGCGCCCGCATGTTGTCCATCAGCTCGGGGCCCATGATCCCGTCCCGGAAGCCCGGGAAGTTCTCGACCTCGGTGGTGTTCATCAGCGCACCACCGGCCGTGACGGCACCCTCGAAGACCAGCGGCTTGAGGGAGGCGCGGGCGGTGTAGAGCGCAGCCGTGTAGCCGGCCGGGCCGGACCCGATGATGATCACGTTACGGACGTCGCTCACTGAATCTCCTGGTTCGCATCGCGACCCGCTGGCGCGGGGACGGGCGGTCGTGCTCTGCCGCCGGGGACAACGACTGACCAGTGTCCCGCATTCCCCGGGCGATCCGTGACACGCGCCCGCACCGTGGGCGTGGTGCGCTCAGCGGGCGGGGACGGTGCTGCGCAGGAGTACCGACTCGGGACCGGCCGGGCAACCGGGTACGGTCAGCACGACCGACAGGAGGTCGGGGTCGGCCGGGACGGCGTAGACCAGGACGTCGACGGGCGCGCCGTCGAAGGTGCCGTGGTCGATGGCCAGCAGCGCCCCGGCCCCCGCCGGCGCGCAGGGGGAGCCCGCGCCGGCGCCGAGCTGGGGCCGGCCGTCGGTGGGCTGCTGCGCGGGGTTCTGGGCCGGCTGTTCGGGAGTGCCGGCGCGGCCGGCGAGCAGCTGCCGGGCCTGGGCCGCGAGGGTGTCCTCGCGGTAGACGTGGCCGGCCACCGCGGGGTGCTGGGCGCCCGCGTCGCTGGGCTGCTGCGCCGCCGCGCTGCCGCCGGACGCGGGGGCGGTGGCGGGGACGGACGAGCTGAGGGCGTCCTGGTGCTGGGGGGCGGGACGCAGCAGCAAAGCGCCCAGGCCGAAGGCGGCCAGGGCGGCGGCGGTGCCGAGCAGCACCCGGGCCCGGCGGCGCCGGCCCGCTCGGGCCGGGGGCCCGGTGACCGCCTCGGGGCGGCCGGGCGGCGAGGTGCGGGCGGCAGCCGCGGGCCGGCCGCCGGTCGAGGGCGCAGGGGCCGAGGGCGCCGGGCTCGGGCCGGTGTCCGCCGCGCGGGTGGCGCCGGTGGCGCGGGCGGCGGCCTCGGCGGCCAGGGCGGCGTCGAGCCGCTCGGCGAGGTCCTCGGGCATCGCGGGGGCGGGCGCCGAGCCGAGCAGCTCCTGGACCTCGGTGAGCGCCGCGAGGGTGTCCCGGCAGTCCGGGCAGCCGGTGACGTGCGTCCGCAGCGCCTGGGCCGTGCGGGGGCTCTCGACGAGGCCCTCGGACAGGTCGGCGAGCTCCTCGACGGAGGGGTGCGGCTCGGGCGCGTGCTGGGAGGCGGTGGGCGTCATCGCGAGGTCGCGTCTCCTTCCCGGATCGGCTTGCCGGTGGCGGTCCCGGTGGCCCCTGTGGCCCCGGCGGTTCCGGTGGCTCCGGGGGCCGTGCCGGGTGCTGTCCCTCTGACGGTCCGGGCGCGGGACGGGTTCCCCGACGGTGGTGTTTCACGTGAAACACCGGCCGCCGGGCCGCCCCCGGCGTCGTCGTCACCGGCCTCCCGCAGATGCCGCACCAGCGGCAGCAGCCGGGCCCGCCCCCGGGCACAGCGGCTCTTGACGGTGCCGACCGGCACCCCGAGCAGCTCCGCGGCCTCTGCGACGGGGTAGCCCTGCATGTCGACCAGCACAAGCGCGGCGCGCTGCTCCACGGGCAGCGCGCCGAGCGCGGCCGTCACCTCGCGGCGGACCTCCGCCCGCACGACCGGGCGGTCGGCCGGCTCCGAGCTGCCGACCACGGCGTCGAGCCGCTTCGGGTCCTCGTCCAGCGGGCCGGTGCGCCGGGTCGCGGTGCGCCGGGCGCGGTCGAGGCAGGCGTTGACGACGATCCGGTGCAGCCAGGTGGTGACGGCCGAGCGCCCCTGGAAGGTGTGGGCGGAGCGGAAGGCGGAGACCAGGGCGTCCTGGAGGGCGTCGGCGGCCTCCTCGCGGTCGCCGAGGGTGCGCAGGGCCACGGCCCAGAGCCGGTCGCGGTGGCGCCGTACGAGGATGCCGAAGGCGTCCTGGTCGCCGGCTACGTGCCGGGCCAGCAGTTCGGCGTCGCCCTCGCCCTCGCGACCGGCGTCGCTGTCCGCCCTGCGGTCGTCGCCGCCGGTCATCCCCACCCCTTCCGGCCTGTCGGGTCAGCCGGTGACCTTGATCTCGGCCACCTGACCGCGGTACTTGCCGTCCCCATCCTTGGGGAGGGCGGTCATCCAGATCAAGAGGTAGCGGCTGTTGACCGGGGTCTGCGGCTTGAGTGTGACCTGCGTGCCGCTGCCCTGGTCCAGGGTGGTGTAGCCGCCGGGCTTGGCGGGGGCGGCGGTGGCCTGGCCCGCCGGCATCCGCAGTTCCACCCGGGTGGTGCCGACGAAGCGGACGTCGACGGAGGAGACCTGCTGCGCCGAGCCGAGGTCCACCAGCAGGCCGGTGCCCTCCTTGATGAGGTTGATCGGGTCCTCGTAGCCCTGGGTCGTCCAGACGGTGGCCGGGTCGCCGTCGAAGGCCAGCGGCAGCTGCGACACGTGCTCCGGTGAGTTGCCGAGCGGGTTGAAGGACTGGAGGTCGCTGATCGCGACCGGCGTGTTGGTGGCGGCCGCCGGAGCGCTGGTCTGCGGGTGCGCGCTGTTGGGCTGCGCGGTGACGGTGGCGCCACCGGTGGGGGAGCCGTGTCCCTGGTCGCGCAGCAGTCCGACCAGCTGCCAGGAGGCGACCCCGACCGCGCTCAGGGCGAGCGTCCAGGCGGTCAGCTTGAGCGCCCGCCGCAGCCCTCGGCGGCGCCGGGGCCTGGCCGGGCGCTGCTGGTACGGCGCGGGCCGGGCGGTGGCCGGCGACAGCGGGTGGTGCTCGGTGGTCGCCGACACCGCGCGCGGGATGTGCCGGGGCAGCGGGGTGAAGATCGGCAGCTCGGGCTCGGGCTGACGGATCCGCGGCATCGCCGCGATGGCCTTGGCGAGCTGCTCGGGGGTGGTGATGGGCTCCGCGTGGTGCGGCGGGTGCGCGCACATGGTGCGCGCGGCGAGCTCCGCGAGCCCCTTGTGCACGCCGGCCCTGACCTGGTCGGGCGGTACGCAACCCAGGTCCTTGGGCAGGCCCTTGAGGTCGTAGCGGTCCTCCGGGAAGGGCCAGCGGTGGGTCAGCGCGGCGTACAGCAGGGCGCCGATCGCCCGGGTGTCGGCGAGCTGCGCGTCCTCGGTGTCCTCGGCGGAAAGGCCGCGCAGGGCGGCGTCCACGGCGATGCCGTTGATGCGGTACTGGCCGCCGTCGGTGCGCAGCACACAGCGCGGGGTGAGGCGCAGGTGGGCCTGGCCGCGCCGGTGGGCGGCGACGATGGCGTCGGTGACCTGCCGGACCATCTGGTAGGCGTCGTACGGCTCCATCGGGCCGTTGGCGAGCAGCTTGGCGAGGTCGGAGGCGTCGGGGAGCCACTCCCGGACGACGTAGACCAGTTCGCCTTCCTGGACGGCGTCGAGCACCTGGACGAAGCGGGGGTCGTTCAGCAGGGCGGCGGACTTGGCGGCGGCGAGCGCGGCGCGGGAGCGCTGCTGCCCGGCGGTCATGAGGTGGACTCCGACGGCCCGGCGCAGCTTCTCGTCCACCGCGCGCCAGCTGCTGAAGGCCTCGGTGAGGGAGATGCACTCCTCCAGCCGGTAGCGGCCGCCGATCTTGTCGCCGCTGTGCCGCAGGGGGGCGGGGAGGGTGCGCGGGAGGGCTCCGGTGTCACGGGTGTCGGCCGAGGTGCCGGAGGCCGCTGAGGCCGCCTTGGCGGGGCTCCTGGGGCCATCGGCGGGCTTCGTGGCGGCCGGGCCGGCGGCCTTGTCCGCGGTCTTGCCCGTGGCCTTCTCCGCGGCTTCGGCAGCGGCCCTGGCGGCCTCCTTGGCGGCGGACGCGCGGATGGCTCCGGCGGCGAGTTCGGCGGCGATCTCGCTGGCGGACAGCGGGGCGGTGCTCTCGGTGGTCTCCTCGGCGGCTGGGGGAGCCGCCGAGGCAGCGGCCTTGGTGGCGTTGGCAGCGGCCGCATGGGCCGGGGAGGCCTTGGCGGGGGCGGAGGACTTGGGTGCCTTGGACGGCTTCGAGGCCTTGGCGGACCCGGAGGAGGCGGACGGCTTCGAGCCGGTGGACGCGCTGGACGCGGTGGAAGCGGCCACGGGATCGCCGGACTCGTCCGGCCCGTCCCCGGCCTCGCCACCGTCCTCGGCCGCCCCGGCCGCCTCGGGAACGTCCGCCGCCTCGGCGTTGTCGTCCCCGCCCGGGGTGCCGCCGTCGGCGTCGGCGGAGGCTTCGTTCGTGGACCGGTCCGGGGCGTCGCCCTCGATGTCGTCGATCGCCATGGCCAGCGCGGCCTCGTCCGCCGTCTCGTCCGCCGCCGGCGTGTCGACGACCGCCTTGGTGCCATCAGCCACCGTGGTCCAGCCTCCCCTTGTGTCGCCCCGGTCCTGAGAATCTCGCCGGACCGCACCGAGCCCGAGGGCCCAGAGCGTTCCAGGACAATTGTGCCCACTCTTCTCCACCGGCTACGACCGCTGAGAGGGCAAACCGGTTGCCCGGTTGTGGAGAGATCCGGTGCAGATCCGCCACTGGGCCGGATTCGGCGGCCCCGGGATCACCCGAACGCCGAATCCGGCCCAGCGCCCGCCGCCTGAGGCGACGGGAGATCTCGCGGGCACGCGGTTGACGCCGGGTCAGCGCCCGAGACGGCCGCGCACCATGCCGAGCATCGCATTGAGCTCCTCGATCTTCAGCCGCTTGGCGATGACCGTGAAGACCACCAGCTGCAGACCGCCGGCGACCACCACCGCGGTCACGCTGCCGAACCAGCCGCCGACCGCGTCGTTGATCACCACGCTGAGGCCCAGGCCCACCGCGGCGGCCGGGATGCAGGCGGCGATCAGGCGAGTGTACGTGCGCCCGATCCGCTTGGTGTCCAGCCCGCCGATCTTCTTCTTGAGCTTGGGCAGCGCCATGCCGACGCCCACGGCGTAGGCCGCGCCGTACCCGAAGGCCATGCCGGTCACCGCCCACTGGGCGGGCAGCGTGAAGTAGCAGAGCAGCGAGAAGCCGGCCTGGCAGGCGGCCACCCAGACGGTGTTGGAGAACGGCGTCCGGGTGTCCTCGTAGGCGTAGAACCCACGCAGCATCACGTACTGCACCGAGTACGGGATCAGACCCAGCGCGAACGCGGAGAGCATGAAGCCGACGCCGGTGGCGCCCTGGAGCACCTGGGAGTCGCCGCCCACGGCGTAGATCGAGCGGCCGATCGAGGGCCCGAGCGCCAGGAACAGGAAGGCGGCCGGCACGACGGCGACGGCCGTGGTGCGCAGCCCGTACGAGAGGTCGTCACGTACGGCGCCCGCGTCGTGGTCGGCGGCCGCGCGCGAGAGCCTGGGCAGGACGGCGCTCATGATGGAGACCGCGATCACCGCGTGCGGAAGCTGCCAGATCAGCAGGGCGTTGGAGTACGCGGCGAGGCCCGCACCGGGGACCGTCGCCCGGTCGCCTGCGGCGGTGGCGAGCTGGGTGAGCACCAGGTAGCCGGCCTGGTTGGCGAGGACGAAGAAGAACGTCCACTTGGCCAGCCTGGCGGCCTTGCCCAGGCCGTGGCCGCGCCAGTCGAAGCGCGGCCGGAAGTTGAACCCGGCGGCCCGCAGGTAGGGGATCATCGACAGCGCCTGCACGACCAGACCGACCAGGGTGCCGATGCCGAGCAGCCGGACGCCCTCGGGGGAGATCGTCTCCGGGGTGACCTGGCTGTGGCCGAAGCCGCCGTAGACCCAGAGGTACGCGCCGAAGGTGAAGATCACCACGATGTTGTTGAGGACCGGGGTCCACATCATCGCGCCGAACCGGCCGCGGGCGTTGAGGATCTGGCCCATCACCACATGGATGCCCATGAAGAAGATGGTCGGCAGGCAGTACCGGGCCAGCGACACGGTGGTGTCCGCGCTCTGCGGGTTGCGCATCAGCGGGTGCGAGATCAGCTGGACCAGGACCGGGGCGCCCAGCACGGCGAGGAAGGAGACCCCGGCCAGCCCGACCATCACCAGGGTCAGCAGCCGGTTGGCGTAGGCGGTACCGCCGTCCTCGTCGTTCTTCATGCTGCGGACCAGCTGCGGTACGAAGACGGCGTTCAGCGCGCCGCCGCCGATCAGGATGTAGAGCAGCGTCGGCAGGGTGTTCGCCGCGTTGTAGGAGTCACCCATGGTGTGGACGCCGATGGCGGCGGCGATGACCATCGTCCGCACGAAGCCGGTGCCGCGCGAGACCAGGGTGCCGGCGGCCATCAGCGCGCTCGAGTTCAGCACCCCGGCGACCTTGCCGCCGCCGGACTTCCCGGCCCGCCCGGCGGCCCGCTCCTCGGCGGTGATGTCGTCCAGCGGCTCCACCGCGGGCGGCAACTGCACCGCGGCCACCTGCATGGTGGCCTCCTCCTCGGAGAGCGGCGGGTCGAACTCGATCGGCGGTACGAACGGCCGCTCCTCGCCGGGGCCCTGCGGGGTGTGCCCGCCGGCCGCGTACGGCGCCGCCGGGTGCCCGGGGCCCGCCTGCGCGGTGGGCGCGGTGGGCGTGGGGTGGGCCGGGTGACCTGGGTGACCTGGGTGCGGCGGCTGCCCGCCGGCGCCGAACAGCGCGTCCACCCCGACGTACTCGGTGCTCTCGGTGTTCCACGGGGACGGCGACTGCGCGGCCTGCTGCTCCCAGTTCGGGCGGCCCCACTGCGCGGCGGCCTGCTGCTCGGCCACGGCCTGCGCCGGTGCGTCCTGCTGCCAGGCCGGGGCGGGCTGCTCCTGCCAGGCGGGCACCGCGTCCTGCTGCTCCCAGGAGGGACGGGCGGCCGGGGTGTCCCAGCCGGGCTGCACGGGGGGCACCGGCGGGGCCAGTGGCGCCGCGGCCGGCGGCACCGGCGTCGGGTACCCGCTGACCTGCTGCGGGGGCAGCTGCGGCGGGACGTCGTAGGCCGGCGGCGGCGCGGCGGCCTGCTGGGCCCGCAGGCCGTACGGGTCCTGCTCGGCGCCGTCCCCGGTGTAGGCCTCGGCCGCGTACGGGTCCTGCGCGTAGGTGTCGGCGACGTACCAGTCCCCGGCCGGTGCCTCGGACGGCTGCTGTCCGGCGGCGTGGCTCTGGGCCCGGCCGCGATCCTGGCTCTGTGCTCGCTCCTCGCGCGGCCCGCTCATGCCACCTCTTCGCTGTTGGGGAGGCCGCCCTGGCAGGGGGCGGTATTCAGGGACCAACCTTCTCATCACTGACGGCCCGATCCTCGCCATCTGCGGTGGAGCCACGCAATGTCTGCGCACGCTCCCCGCCTGGAGCCTCCCCCGGGGCCCGGTCGTCGTCGGCCGGTGGCGCGTCGTCGGAGGCGTCTGCCCCGGCGTCGTCCGCGTCCTCGTCGGCATCGCCGCCGGGCCTGCCGCTGCCGTCACCGCCGTCACCGGCGCTGGCGTCGCCGCTGCCGCTCTCGCCGTCGCCGCTCTCGCCGGTGAGGGCCAGCGGTGCGTCGGGGTCCTCGTACGGGGCGTCGCCGTGCTTCTTGCGCTGAAGGTAGAACCGCAGCCCGGCCAGGAGGATCAGCACCATCCCGGCGCCGAAGACGTACAGCACGCCGTTGGTCACCGAGGTGACCTCGACGGTGAACGTCTTCGGATCCCCGTACTTCTGGGGGTTGGGCCCGGTGGTCCACAGCTGCGCGGTCATCAGGACCGGCCCGTTGTTCTTCGCCTCGGCCGGGAACTGCAGCGTGACGTTGTGCGAGGGCCCCAGGACGAGGTCCTCCGTCTGGCGGGCCCGGAGCCGGTTGGGCTGGTTCGAGGTCAGCTCCAGCCGGAGGTTGGTGACCGTCTGGGTGAGCTCGTTGCGGACGCTGACCTGGAGGATGCCGGTGTCACCGGGGAAGGTGATCACCTTCTTCTGCACCACGTTCACGGCGTCGCGCAGCGTCTTCAGGTACGTCTCCACCCCCTTGCGGTAGGCGTCGCCCGCAGGCGCGTCGGGGCGCCACTCGACGGACATCGAGCGGACCATGGCCGCCGTGAACGGGCCACGTACCCGCTGCGGCAGCGTCAGGATCTGCATCAGCAGGTCCAGGTTGGACTGGATCCCGATCGTCGTGGTCAGCGCGCCCGCCGACAGCTCCGAGGCGCGGGCCTCGGCCGGGTAGTCGGTGGACGGCGGGACGGCGCCGTTGGCCTTCGGGTCGGCGGCGGCCTGGGCGACCTGGTCCAGCTTGACCTGGGAGACCCACTTGCCGTTCTGCGCCTGCTGGAGTGCGGTGGCCAGCGTCCTGGCGCTGTTGACGGTGAGCCCGCGCGGGGGCATCACCAGCAGGCCGCGCGGGTTGTGCGGCTCCTGGCGGCTGATCACCAAGGTCTCGGCGAGGAACCGCTGCACCGCCTCGGTCTGTGCCTGGGGCGTGTTCAGATCGACCTGGAAGGGCTCGGAGACGGCGTTGTCCGCCACCACCGCGGTCTGTCCGTTGCCGATCGGGCGGACCGCGCCCGGGGTGTACTTCAGCGCGTCCGACTCCGGCAGGCTGTCCCCGTTCACCAGCAGCAGGTTGTCGCCGGCCCGCTGCGCGGTCGCCGCGATCTGCTGGTCCAGGAGGCCGCGGAACGGCCAGGCCACGTCGTCGCGGACGTTCACCGACAGCCGGCCCTCGGCCGTCACCCGGCCCGCCGTACCGGCCCGGCCCAGCGCCGTGTCGATACCGGCCAGGTCGGCGCCGTTGTGGGCGATCGAGGCGAGGTCCGGGTCGGCGTAGGGCAGCGAGACCACCTCGCTGTCGTGCTGCGCCACCGCCGTCCGCAGCTTCTCCAGCCAGGCGGTCGCGGCGGCCGTGCCGGCGCCCTGGACGGTGGTGTCCTCCCTGGCGGGATCACCCTCCTTGCCGGGCTTCTGCACCCGGTACGTCTTCGTCATCGCGAACGCGGTGTCCAGCAGATCCGGATCGACCACCCAGGTCAGCCCGTTCAGCTTGGCGCCGGTGTCCACCAGCTCGTACAGCCGCCCGCCCGGGGCGAACTCGCGGGCCAGGCTGTCGTCGCGCAGCACCGGGACGCTCTGGTCGTTGTCGGAGAAGGTCTGGGCGACCAGCTCGGGCGCGTGGGTGATCGGCCACAGCGTCGCGACCTGCACCGGCTCGGCCTCGGTCGGCTTCGGGTCGTACGGCAGGAAGGTCCGGGCGATGCCCAGCGGCCGTTCGCGCTGGTTCTCCGTGGTCCAGCCGCGCACGTCCACCGCGAGCTCGTACGCGCCCTCCTGGTCCAGACCCAGGTCGGCCACCGCGACCTGCAGCGTGAAGGGCTGGCTCTGCCCCTGCGCCAGCTCGTTCAGCGCGGCCTGCGGGCTGTCCAGGTCGATGCCGTCCTGGTTGGAGGGCGTGGTGCGGGCGGCCACCGCCGCGAGGTCGCTGCGGGTGGTCAGCGGCTTGTGACCGATCGGAGCGCGCACCGCGGCGTGCGCCGACTTCAGGACGGCCGCGCCGCTGTTGGTCACCCGGCCGGTGATCGTCACCGTGCCGTTCTGGGCCGCGACCGCCGGGCTCACCGTGTCGATCGTGACGATCAGGGGGTACTCCGCCGAGACGGTGTCGGCCGTCACGGCGTCGGCGCGGGCGGCGGAGGCCAGCGCCGGGTGTGCCGGGCCCATGCCGAGGGCGACGGCCTGCGGGCCCGCCGCCAGCACCAGGGTGCAGCTCGCCGCGGCGGCCGCCAGCCGCCTGGCGGCCCGCCCGGCGCGCCGGCGCCATCCGTTCGCGCCCAGCCCGTTCGCCTCCAGGCCCGAGTGCCGTGCCGGCTCGCCCACGCGCTTCGCCCTCGCCGTTCTCGATCGCCAGATGCTCTGTCCATGGAAACGCTCAGCGGCGGAGGTCCGGTTGCCCGTCGTCCGTCCGGCTGTGGTGGCACCGCGCCACGGCATCCACCCTGCCGCGCCCGGGACTCGCTCCCACCGGCATGGTAACGACGCGGCCGGGCCCGCAGTGTTGGGGGCCGGGATCGTGGCCCCGTCAAAACGCGCGGGCGCGGCGGTGGCGGGGGCACGTACCCTTGTGAGCCGTGTCCACTGCCAATGAGTCCAGCGCCAATCATTCCAGCATCGCCACCTCTCTCGTGCCCGGGCTGAGCGAGGCGCAGATCCTGGGACTCCAGGAACTGCTCCGGGTCTCCCCCGTCGCGGACGAGGTCGCCAGGCGGTTCCAGGCGGCCGGCTTCCGGCTGGCCCTGGTCGGCGGATCGGTGCGCGACGCCCTGCTGGGCCGGCTCGGCAACGACCTCGACTTCACCACCGACGCCCGCCCGCAGCAGGTGCTCAAGCTCGTCAAGGGCTGGGCGGACGCCGTCTGGGACGTCGGCATCGCCTTCGGCACGGTCGGCGCGCGCAAGGACACCCCCGAGGGTTCCTTCCTGATCGAGATCACCACCTACCGCTCCGAGGCGTACGACCGCACCTCACGCAAGCCGGAGGTGACGTACGGCGACACCATCGAGCAGGACCTCGTCCGGCGTGACTTCACCGTCAACGCGATGGCAGTCGACCTGCCCGGGCGCGGGTTCGTCGACCCGCACCGTGGCCTGGACGACCTGGAGGCGCGGGTGCTGCGCACCCCCGCCACGCCGGAGGAGTCGTTCTCCGACGACCCGCTGCGGATGATGCGGGCCGCCCGCTTCGCCGCCCAGCTCGACTTCACGCCCGCCCCCGAGGTGGTCGCCGCGATGACGGCGATGGCCGACCGGATCGCCATCGTCTCCGCCGAGCGGGTCCAGGCGGAGCTGAACAAGCTGCTGCTGGCCGACCATCCGGTGAAGGGCCTGCGTCTGCTCGTCGACACCGGCCTGGCCGACCACGTGCTGCCCGAGCTGCCAGCGCTGCGGCTGGAGAGCGACGAGCACCACCGGCACAAGGACGTCTACGAGCACTCGCTGACCGTGTTGGAGCAGGCCATCGCCCTGGAGCAGGACGGCCCCGACCTGGTGCTCAGGCTCGCCGCGCTGCTGCACGACATCGGCAAGCCGCGCACCCGGCGCTTCGAGTCGGACGGCCGGGTGTCCTTCCACCACCACGAGGTGGTCGGCGCCAAGATGACCCGCAAGCGGATGCGCGAGCTCAAGTACTCCAAGGAGCTGACCGAGGACGTCTCCCGGCTGGTGGAGCTGCACCTGCGCTTCCACGGCTACGGCGGCGGCGAGTGGACGGACTCCGCGGTGCGCCGCTACGTCAACGACGCCGGCCCGCTGCTGGAGCGCCTGCACAAGCTCACCCGATCGGACTGCACCACCCGCAACCGCAAGAAGGCCGCGGCGCTCTCCCGGACGTACGACGGGCTGGAGGAGCGGATCGGCGTGCTCAAGGAGCAGGAGGAGCTGGACGCGGTGCGCCCGGCCCTCGACGGCAACCAGATCATGGAGCTGCTCGAACTGAAGCCGGGGCCGCAGGTCGGCAAGGCCTACAAGCACATGCTGGAGCTGCGGCTGGAGCACGGCCCGATGGACCAAGACACGGCCGTCGCGGCGCTGCGCGCCTGGTGGGCCGAGCAGGCCTGATCCGCGCAGAGCCGCTCTGAGCCGGACCCGGTCAGATCCGGCCTGAGCCGGACCCGGTCAGAGCCGTGGGTTCACCCGACGATGTGCCGTTGCCACGCCCGGCGTGGCAACGGCACATCTCTCAGGCCCTAGGAGGCGCTGCCCTTGGTCACGGGGCCCAGGCACAGGACGTAGCTGCGGGCGCCGTTCTCCACGTAGTACGAGCTGTCCGCGGTGGGGTACGGGGCGCAGGCCTTCTCCGAGTCGCTGGTCCCGAGGACCTTGGCGAGCACCTTGTACTCGGCCTTCGGGTCGGTGCAGGGCAGCATCTTGATCTCGGGGCTCTTGTCGTCGGTGGCCGTGGTCTCGTGCTCGTTGCGCAGGCAGTCGCCGACCTTGGCGCGGTCCACGTCCGGGTTGACCTTGGAGGGGCTGGCCTTGGGCGGGGCCGTCGCCGCGCCGGTGTCCAGCGGAGCCCCGGTCGGGAAGCTCGGAATGGTGGGGAAGGTGGGGGCCGGGATGCTCGGCACGGTGATCGTCGGGGGCACCCGGTAGGGCGTGCTGGAGTGCGAGGAGGACCCGGCCAGCGCGCCGACGATCATCAGGATCACGAAGGACGACACCGCGGCGACCGGGATGAGCAGGCCCAGCATGTGCGGACGCTTGGTGAGCGGCACACCGGGATCGAGCTGCGGGCCGTGCTGCCCCGGGACGGGCGGCGGAAGCCGCTTGATGCTGCCGTTGGCGGACAGGTTGATCAGCAGGGTGATCGGGGTGATCAGCAGCGAGAGGTAGCCCCACCATCCCTGGACCATGGTCCTGGCGGACATGTCGCGGACGGTGGCGGTGCCGCAGGTGCGGCAGAACGGCCCCGGCTGCTTCAGGAACCGCATGATGATGATCATGCCCTGGTGGCCGCGCACGGTGGCGTTGACGGCCGGGAAGCCACCGCAGAAGCGGCAGACCGGCCCCTGCGGAGCGCCGTACGCGTAGCCGGGTGCCTGGTATGGCTGTTCGTACATGCCGGGCTGCTGGCCGGGCATCGGCACCGGGGCGGGCGCGGCCGGGTAGCCGTAGCCGCCCGGTGCGGGCGGCGGCACGGCGGGTGCGGCGCCGTAGGGGTTGCCGGTGGCGTACGGGTTGTCCCCGGCGGGCGGGGCGCCGTACGGCATCTGGGGAGGCGGAGTGGACAAGGGGGTCCCCCGGGAAAGAGACGGAACGGGCGTCGGATGGGTGGCGCGGAGGCCGGGTCAGGACTTCTTCACGGGGGCCGTCGGCGAGGAGCCGCTCAGCGGGCCGAGGCAGAGCAGGTAGCTGGTCTTCTTCCAGCGGCGGCCGCTCTTGCCGGACACCGTGCTGGTGGTGCCCGGAGTCTGCTTGCAGCGGTTGCTGTCCGTGGTGCCGGTGTGCTTCGCCAGGACCTTGTAGTTGGCCTTGGTGTCGGTGCACTTGACGATGTCGACGCTGCGGGAGCCGCTGGCGCGCACGCAGTCACCGGCCTTGGCACTGCTGACGCTCGGCCCGGCGACGAAGTAGCCGACGATCAGGAAGACACCGCCGATCAGCGCGCCGACGATCTTGAACTTGCTCCGGAGGCCGCCCTTCTTGGCGGGGGCGGGCTGCGGCGCGGCCATCGGCGGGCCCTGCGGCTGCCCGTACTGCGGCGTGGGGTACTGCTGGCCGGCCGGGGGCGCGCCGTAGGGCGCCTGCCCGTAGGGCTGCTGTCCGTACGGCGCGGCGGGCGGCGCGGGCTGCGGGTAGCCGTACTGCGGTGGCTGGCCGGCGGGCGGCTGCTGACCGTACGCCGGGGGCTGCCCGTACGCCGGTGCCGGTTGCGGCGCCCCGTACTGCGGCGCCGGGTAGGGCTGCGGGCCGGGCGGCGGGGCAGCCTGTGGGTACCCGTACTGCGGCGGTTGGCCGTACGGATTGGGTGGTGTGCTCAAAGTGGATCCCCCGTGGACAAGAGTCCTGTCGACACGACAGTCAGGACAGTGCTGACGTACCTTAGCGAGTCGTCGCACCGTCAGTGACGGTCAGGGTCGTTGGGGATCCTGCCGGTTGGCGGCGCTCCGATCGCGGTGTGCGGCCCGGGCGTACAGTGCGGCGGCGAGGGCGTAGACCAGCGCGACACCCGCCACCACGAGGGTCGAGCGGCCCGAGAGCGGCAGCACCAGCGCCGTCACCACCGCGGCGGCGACGAACGCGACGTTGAACAGCACGTCGTAGATGGCGAACACCCGGCCGCGGTACTCGTCCTCGACCGACTCCTGGACCACGGTGTCCGCGCAGATCTTGGTGCCCTGGGTGACGACGCCCAGCAGGAGGGCGGCCGCCAGGCCGGGGACGAGCGCGAAGCTCAGGCCGAGCGCCGGGACGAACAGCACCGGGGCGGCCAGGCAGGCGGTCATCCAGCCGGCCAGGCCGAGCCGCCGGGTGCACCAGGGGCTGACCACGGCGGCCAGGAAGAAGCCGACCGCCGAGAGCCCGACCGCCTGGCCCAGGGTGGCCAGCCCGGCCGCGCTGTCGGAGGGGTCGTTGAAGGTGTACCGGGAGAGCATCACCACGACGACGATCAGCACGCCGTAGCAGAACCGCGCGGCGGTGACGGCGGCCAGCGCGTGCACCGCGGGCCGGCAGTCGCGCACCAGGTGCCGCACCCCGGCGGAGAGCTCGCGGGTGGCCTGGCCGATCGCCTCGTGCAGGGCGGGCCGGTCGGGGTGCTGCTCGGGGCCGAGCAGGTCGGGGGCCATCCGCCGGGCGGCCAGCGCGGCGCACAGGTACAGCAGGGCCGCCACCGTCACCAGGGCGGCGTCCGCCTGCCGGCCCGGGGGCATCAGCTGGTGCAGCAGGAATCCGAGGCCGCCGCCGCACGCGGCGGCGACCGTGCCGAGGGTGGGGGAGATCGCGTTGGCGGTGACCAGTTGCGTGGGGGCCACGACCCGGGGCAGCGCGGCCGACAGGCCGGCCAGGATGAACCGGTTGAGCGCGGTGACCAGCAGGGCGGCGGCGAAGTAGAGCCAGTCCGGGGCGCCCGCCAGCAGCAGCCCACCGGTGGCCAGGCCCAGGCCGAAGCGGGCCAGGTTGCCCAGGTAGAGCACCTGGCGCCGGCGCCAGCGGTCCAGCAGTACGCCGGCGAACGGGCCGATCACCGAGAACGGCAGCAGCATCACGGCGAGCACCGAGGCGATGTCGGCGGGGGAGGACTGCTTCTCGGGCGAGAACACCACGTACGCGGCGAGCGAGACCTGGAAGACCCCGTCGGAGAGCTGGGACAGCACCCGGGCCGTCAGCAGCCGCCGGAAGTCGCGCAGCCGAAGCAGGCCGGCGAGCGTGGCGGGGCTGGGGGTCCGGGTGCTTCCGTTCGCGGTGATCGCCACCCGCCAAGGGTGCCATGGTGGCGGGCGATGTTTCACGTGAAACAAGGCCAGGAAAGGCCGGGAAACGGCAAAGGGAGCCCCGGCGTCTGCCAGGGCTCCCTTCAGTACCCGCGAGCGGTCGGCTCAGCGCTCAGCCGGTCGGCCGAGCGCGCGGCCGGTCGTCCCGGTGTTCAGCGCTCGACCTCGCCGGCGATGAACTTCTCGACGTTCTCACGGGCCTCGTCGTCGAAGTACTGCACCGGCGGGGACTTCATGAAGTACGAGGACGCCGACAGGATCGGGCCGCCGATGCCGCGGTCCTTGGCGATCTTCGCGGCGCGCACGGCGTCGATGATGACACCGGCCGAGTTCGGGGAGTCCCAGACCTCGAGCTTGTACTCGAGGTTCAGCGGAACGTCACCGAAGGCGCGGCCCTCAAGGCGGACGTACGCCCACTTGCGGTCGTCGAGCCACGCGACGTAGTCGGACGGGCCGATGTGGACGTTCTTGGCACCCATGTCACGGTCGCGGATCTGCGAGGTGACGGCCTGCGTCTTGGAGATCTTCTTGGACTCCAGGCGCTCGCGCTCGAGCATGTTCTTGAAGTCCATGTTGCCGCCGACGTTCAGCTGCATGGTGCGCTCAAGGACGACACCGCGGTCCTCGAACAGCTTCGCCATCACACGGTGCGTGATGGTGGCGCCGACCTGCGACTTGATGTCGTCACCGACGATCGGCACGCCGGCCTCGGTGAACTTGTCCGCCCACTCCTTGGTGCCGGCGATGAACACCGGGAGGGCGTTCACGAAGGCGACCTTGGCGTCGATGGCGCACTGGGCGTAGAACTTGGCGGCGTCCTCGGAACCCACCGGCAGGTAGCAGACCAGGACGTCGACCTGCTGGTCCTTGAGGACCTGCACGACGTCGACCGGAGCCTCGTCGGACTCCTCGATCGTCTCCAGGTAGTACTTGCCCAGGCCGTCGAGGGTGTGGCCACGCTGCACGGTGACGCCGGTCGGCGGCACGTCGCAGATCTTGATGGTGTTGTTCTCGCTGGCGCCGATGGCGTGCGCGAGGTCCTGACCGACCTTCTTGGCGTCGACGTCGAACGCGGCGACGAACTGCACGTCGGAGACGTGGTACTCGCCGAACTGCACGTGCATCAGCCCGGGGACCTTGCCGGCCGGGTCGGCGTCCTTGTAGTACTCGACACCCTGCACCAGCGACGCGGCGCAGTTGCCGACGCCCACGATGGCTACGCGAACCGAACCCATTCCGGTTGCTCCCTGTATCTCATGAGGCCCGCCGGAAGTCGACGGCACTCGTCCTGCTTGTTCGATGACTGTTGACGGGCGCGAGGCGCCCACTCCTGCCGCGCGGCACAGGGCTGACGCGGTGTCAGCGCTCCCTAGGAGGAGCGCCCCGGGCGGTCGTACGGTGGCCCGGGCGGGTCCGAGGACCCGTCCTCCTGACCACGGCCGTCCGAAGTCTTGGTTGGTACTGCGGGATGTTCCGGCCCGGTGGCCTGGGCGGTGCCCCGCCCGGTCCGGTTGGCCCGCTCGGTCTCGATCAGCTCGTTGAGCCAGCGGACCTCGCGTTCCACCGACTCCAGCCCGTGTCGTTGCAGTTCGAGCGTGTAGTCGTCGAACCGCTCGCGGGTGCGGGCGATCGAGCTGCGCATCCGCTCCAGCCGCTCCTCCAGCCGGCTCCGGCGCCCCTCCAGGACGCGCATCCGCACGGCCCGGTCGGTCTGCCCGAAGAAGGCGAAGTGGACACCGAAGTGCTCGTCCTCCCAGGCGTCGGGGCCGGAGTCGGCGAGCAGCTCCTCGAAGCGCTCCTTGCCCTCCGGGGAGAGCCGGTAGACGATCTTCGATCGCTTGCCGTTCAGCGCGGTGGCCGGGACGTACTCGACGTCCGGGTTGTCCTCGACCAGGAACCCCTGGGCGACCAGGCTCTTCAGGCAGGGGTAGAGCGTGCCATAGGAGAAGGCGCGAAAGGAACCGAGCAGGACGTTGAGGCGTTTGCGCAGCTCGTAGCCGTGCATCGGGGCGTCGTGCAGCAGGCCGAGGACGGCGAACTCCAGCACGCCTGAGCGCCTGCTCATACTGTCCGCCTCCTTCCCCGAATCTGCCGTATGCCGTCTCGATGTATCGGCTCGATATATCGAGAACAGTAAACCTGGGCCGCCGAACGAGCAAGGGGGGCACGCGTGAAGGTGATCACAAGCCGACACCCTGCGTCGTAAGGCAACGGCCATGTAATGATCTGCCGCCGATTTGTTCGGATTGGCACCTGATGACCGATTAGCAATGATTCGTAGGTGCGTACGCTGTCGCGTGTGCACGAGGACCACCTCCGGGGTTAGGGCGGTTACGGGCATCGGACGTGGACCCTGCCTTCAGGCGGACCGCCTGACGAGGAGTTGCTGGAAGATGAGCGAACGACGGCGAAGGTCGCCCAACCCGGGCGGCGGTGAGCAGCCCCCGGGTGGCGGTGGCCGTCCCTACGCCTACGGCACGCCCGCCGAGGGCGCGCCCTCCTACGACGGGCCGGGCGAGGCCCGCGGCCGCACCGGGCCGGAGGGGCTGCGCTCCGAGGGCATCGGCCGCCGGCGCCCCCCGGGCACCCGGGAGACCGCCCAGCAGCCGCGGATGACCCGCGCCGAGATGCGCAAGGCCGCCCAGAAGGGCGGCAAGGGCGGTGGCCCCTCCGGGCCGCAGGCCGGCCAGGGCGGCAAGCCGGGCAAGAAGCGCTTCATCGACTACCCGCGCTTCGGCAAGACGGGCGTGCGCCGCTGGCTGCCGTCCTGGAAGCAGCTGCTGACGATGTTCCTGCTGGTCTTCGGCAGCGGCGTGGCCACGATCGGGGTCGTGTACGCGACCACCAAGGTCCCGAACCCCCACGACCTGATCAAGGACCAGAACAACATCTACTACTGGGCCGACGGCTCGGAGATGACCCGCAAGGGCGAGACCAACCGGCAGATCGTCGAGCTCCCCGACATAAGCATGAACGCCCAGAACGCCGTCATCGCGGCGGAGAACGAGAGCTTCCGCAGCGACAGCGGCGTCGACCCCAAGGGCATGCTGCGCGCCGTCTACAACATGGCCACCGGCGGTGAGACCCAGGGTGCCTCGACCATCACCCAGCAGTACGTCAAGAACGCCTACCTGAGCCAGGAGCAGACGCTCAGCCGCAAGGTGGACGAGTTCTTCATCACCCTGAAGCTCAATCAGGACAAGTCCAAGGAATTCATCCTGACCGGCTACCTGAACACCAGCTGGTTCGGCCGCGGCGCCACCGGCATCCAGGCGGCCTCCCAGGCCTACTACGGGGTGGACGCCAAGAACCTCGACGTCTGCCAGAGCGCCATGCTGGCCGGCCTGCTCAAGGGCGCCGCGCTGTACGACCCCTCGCTCAGCCCGGCCAACGAGCAGCGCGCGGAGGGCCGCTGGAAGTGGATCCTCGACCGGATGGTGATCACCAAGGCGATCACCCAAGAGGAGCGCAACAAGTGCGCCGCCTTCCCGAAGCCGATCGACCGCAAGCCCCCGGCCAACATGAACGGTGAGATCAGCTACCTGGTCGACACCGCCAACAAGTTCGTCACCACCAAGGACCCGACGATCACGCAGGCGGCCATCGACCGCGGTGGCTTCAAGATCTACACCACCTTCGAGAAGGACAAGGTCGACGCCCTCAAGAAGGCCGTCGACGACGTCAAGGGCGAGACGCTCAACCTCACCAAGCGCCCCGAGCAGGACAACTTCGTCCAGTTCGGTGCGGCCTCCGTGAAGCCGGGCGACGGCGCGATCGTCGCCATCTACGGCGGTGACGGTGTGGAGAACAAGCACTTCGACAACAACGCCGACTCCAAGGGCGTCCAGGTCGGCTCGACCTTCAAGCCGATCGTGCTGGCCACCGCCATGCAGAACGGCGTGCTGACCCAGACCGACGACCAGGGCCGGCCCAAGCGGATCAACGCCGAGAGCCGTTACCTCTCCGACGACCTGGCGGAGATCCGCAAGTCGGACGGCTCCCTGCTGATCGGCGACGACGGCAAGCCGTACCGGCAGAAGAACGAGGACGCCGGCAAGCGCGGCTACGTCTCGCTTCGCCAGGCCATGCAGTGGTCGTACAACGTCCCCTTCGTCCAGCTGGGCCAGGACGTCGGCGGCCAGAACGTGTTCGACATGGCGCAGAAGCTCGGCCTGAAGAAGGAGAGCCTGACCGACCCGAAGACCGCGACCTTCCCGCTCGGCACCTCCTCGCCGAGTGCGATCCGGATGGCCTCGGCCTACTCCACCTTCGCCGCCAGCGGCAAGCAGGCGGACCCGTACTCGGTCACCAAGGTCGAGGTCAGCGGCAAGGAGCTGCCGGGCTTCACCAAGCCCGCCGTCAAGCAGGCGATCGACGCCGCGGTGGCCGACAACGTCACCGACGTGCTGGTGAACGTGGCCAAGAACGGTACCGGTATGAAGAGCAACGCGCTCGGCCGGCCGGTGGCGGGCAAGACCGGTACCACCGACAAGAACCACTCGGCCTGGTGGGTCGGCTACACCCCGCAGCTCGCCACCTCGGTCGCGATGTGGCGCGAGGACCCGACCGCCCACGTGCAGCTCTCGCTGAACGGCACCGGCGGCAAGGACTCGGTGCACGGTGGTGACGTCCCGACCGACATCTTCACCCGCTACATGAAGGCCGCCCTGGCCAACGAGCCCAAGGTCTCCTTCCCCGCCCCGGAGCCGATCGGCAGCCAGCTGGATTCCTCCGGTGCCCCCAGCACGGCCGTACCCTCGATGTCCGCCTCGGCCACCGAGACCGCGCCGCCGACCACGGCCCCGGAGACGGTGGCCCCGCCGGTCACCCAGCCCAGCCCGAGCGCGCCCAGCTGCGTGGTCGGCGTGGACTGCCCCGGCACCGTCCCGACGCCCACCCCGACCCGGACCCAGCCCGGTGGCGGCAACGGCGGCGGCAACGGTGGCGGTGGCCAGCCGACCTGCCTGCTCGGCCCGATCGGCTGCCAGTCGCCCAGCGCGACCACCCCGACCCAGTCGCCGACCACCGGTCCGACGACGACCAAACCCCCGAAGCCGAGCGCGTCGAGTTCCTCGCCCACCGGCAGTCAGGCGCCCGCGCCGTGACCCGGCCGGGGAACACACCCAAGGCGCGCTGAACGGCGGTGGCGGTCCTCCTCGGAGGGCCGCCACCGCCGTTTCACCCGGGCGGCGCACCGAGCCGCCGGGGGGCTCCTCCTTCACCGGGGCGAGGTGCGGCAGGATGTCCGGCATGACGTCCAGCGAGCGAGACGAATCCGCCGGGCCCGACCGGTCCGCAGAGGCCGCGGGGCCCGCCCCGGCGGCGGCGACGGCCGTCCCGGCCGGACCGGCCGGACCACCGGCCAACACCGTGGTCGTACCGGCGGACGAGGACCCACTCGCGGCGGCCGGCAGCGAGGTGATGGGTGGTCCGCCCGGGCGGCGGGCGCTGCTGGGGGTCTCCTGGTGGATCCCGGCCCGGGTCCTCGCCCTCACCGTCATCGTGGTGTCCATGCTGGGCATGGTGCAGAAGCTGTCCTGCTACGACTCCGGCTGGTTCCAGGCGGGCAGCGCGCAGTACGTCCACGCGTGCTACAGCGACATCCCGCACCTGTTCGGCGGCCGGGGCTTCGCGGCCGGCCTGCACCCGTACGTCGACAGGCTGCCCGGCGCCACCGGTGACCTGCAGTACCTCGAATACCCGGTGCTGACCGGCCTGTTCATGCAGATCGCGGCCTGGCTGACCCCGGGTGGCGGCTCCTCGCAGAGCCAGGAGCAGTGGTTCTGGGCGATCAACGCGGGCCTGCTGATGGCCTGCGCCGTGGTCGCCGCGGTCGCCCTGTCGCGCACCCACCACCGCCGCCCCTGGGACGCCCTGCTCTTCGCCCTGGCGCCCTGCCTGGCCCTCAACTCCACCGTCAACTGGGACTTGTTCGCGGTCGCGCTGGCCGCCGTGGCGATGGCCCAGTGGGCCGGCTCCCGCCCGGTCTGGGCCGGTGTCTTCATCGGCCTGGCCACCGCCGCCAAGCTCTACCCGCTGCTGCTGCTGGGCCCGCTGCTGGTGCTCTGCCTGCGGGCCGGGCGGCTGCGCGAGTTCCGCCGGGCGCTGGCCGGGGCGCTCGGCGCCTGGCTGGTGGTCAATGTGCCCATCATGGTGGCCAACTGGGACGGTTGGTCGACCTTCTACACCTTCAGTGCCAACCGCACCGAGGACTACGGCTCCCTCTGGCTGATCCTGATGGAGGACCGCGGCGTCGGCCTGGAACACCTGAATCTCTACATCGGCCTGCTGCTCGGGCTCTGCTGCCTGGGCATCGCCTGGCTGGCGCTGGCCGCCCCGCGCCGGCCGCGCTTCGCCCAGCTGGCCTTCCTGGTGGTCGCCGCGTTCATCGTGACCAACAAGGTCTACTCACCGCAGTACGTGCTCTGGCTGCTGCCGCTCGCGGCGCTGGCCCGGCCGCGCTGGCGGGACATCCTGGTCTGGCAGGCCTGCGAGGTGCTGTACTTCCTCGGCATCTGGTCGCACCTGGGCTTCATCACCGGCACCAAGCAGCACGGCATCGGCCAGGGCTGGTACCAGTTCGTGCTGATCCTGCACGTGCTCGGCACGCTCTACCTGTGCGCGGTGGTGATCCGGGACATCCTGCTGCCGGACCGCGACCCGGTGCGCTGGGACGGCAGTGACGATCCGTCCGGTGGCGTTCTGGACGGCGCCGAGGACGAGTTCGTGCTCGGCGCGGCCCGGCGGCTGCGCGAGGAGGAGACGTACTTCGGCTACGCGCCCGCCGGCGCCGAGGAGTGGCTGAAGAAGCCGGAGCCGGTGGACCGCTAGGCCCGGGCGGGCCGGAGCCCGCCCGGGTGGGTCCACCGGCTCCGCCGGGGTCTTGCGGTCGGGGTCTCTTGCCGCCGGGGTCTGCGGGCCGGGCCCGTCAGCGGTCCACCACCCGGTCGAAGTGCGTGGTGGTGTGCCGTACCTGGAGGCCGAGCTCCTCGCCGATCACGGGGGGCTTGGTCTCCGCGGGCAGGAAGAGGATCGACACCTGCATGTGCGGCGGCTCGGCGAACCACAGCTGCTTGCCGGCCCACTGGTACGGCGACTTGGTCTTGTTGACCGTGGCCAGGCCCGCCCGGGCGATGCCCTTGGCCCGTGAGGACATCCCCTGCACGTACTTGGGTGCCTCCAGGCCGATCCCGTGCGCGGTGCCGCCGGTGACCACCAGCAGGTGGCCGTCGGACGGCGCCGGGTGCTGGCGGTAGCCGTAGCGGTCGCCCTTGGTGACCGGGGTGACGTCCAGCACGGTGCCCCGCACCTCCAGCGCACCGTGGTCGCCGAGCCAGAGCCGGGTGCCGATCCGGGCCCGGAAGACCGTGGCCGGGAAGCGCTCCGCCAGCCGGGCCATGCCGGCCGAGCCCAGGTGGCTGACGAACACGGTGCGGGTCGACAGTCCGGCCGCGGCGGCCGCCTCGACCCAGTGGGCGACCTCGTCCACCGGGTCCGAGCCGTCCGGCCGGTCCATCGGCAGGTGCAGCGCCAGGCCCTCGAACGAGACGCTCTCCACCAGCTGCGCGATGACGGGCAGTTCGTCCGCGCCGATGCCGTGCCGGCGCATGGTGGTCATGCACTCCACCACCACCCGCGCACCGGGCAGCGCCCGCAGCGCGTCGGCGCTGGCCACCGTGCGGATGACCCGTGCGTGCGGCAGCGGCAGCACCTCCTCGCCGACCCGGTACGGCGTCAGCACCAGCAGCTCGCCGCCGTACCAGTCGGCCGCGTCGGCGGCCTCGTACGCGGTGCCGACGGCCAGGATGCCGGTGCCCAGCCGGGTCGCCTCCTCGGCGAGCCGGTGGTTGCCCAGGCCGTAGCCGTTGCCCTTGGCCACCGGCACCAGACCGGGGAACTCGGCCAGCACGGACTGCTGGTGGGTACGCCAGCGGTCGGTGTCCAGGTAGAGCGACAGCGTCATCGGGTCATCTCCCAGGTGAAGAGGGGCAGGCGCACTCAGCGCCGCGACATGTAGATGTCGAGCGCCTTGTGCAGCAGCTTGTTGAGCGGGTAGTCCCACTCGCCGAGGTACTCGGCCGCCTGGCCGCCGGTGCCGACCTTGAACTGGATCAGGCCGAACAGGTGGTCGTTCTCGTCCAGGGTGTCACTGATGCCGCGCAGGTCGTAGACCCCGCCGCCGAGCGCGTACGAGTCGCGCATCATCCGCCACTGGATCGCGTTGGAGGGCTTCACCTCGCGCTTGTGGTTGGCCGAGGCGCCGTAGGAGTACCAGACGTGCTCGCCGACCACCAGCATCGTGGTCGCGGCCAGCGGCTCGCCCTCGTGGTAGGCGATGTACAGCCGCATCCGGTTCGGGTCCTCGGCCGTCAGCGCGTTCCACATCCGCTGGAAGTAGGACAGCGGACGGGGGGTGAAGCGGTCCCGCTCGGCGGTGACCAGGTACAGCTGGTGGAAGACCGCGAGGTCGTCGTAGCCGCCCTGGACGACCTCGACGCCGCTCTTCTCGGCCTTCTTGATGTTGCGCCGCCAGAGCTGGTTGAAGCCCTTCTGGATGTCGTCCAGCGAGCGGTTGGCCAGCGGCACCTGGAAGACGTAGCGCGGCTGGACGTCGCCGAAGCCCGCGCCGCCGTCCTCGCCCTGCAGCCAGCCGGCCTTGCGCAGCCGGTCCGCCACCTCGAAGGCGCGTGGCTCGTACCAGTCCGCCTCGACGTCGCGCAGCCGCTTGGCCTGCTTGGCGCCGATGGCCTCCTTGATGGTCGGCGCGTTCCAGCGCCGGATCACCACCGGGGGGCCCATCTTCACCGAGAAGGCGCCCTGCGACTTCAGGTGCGCCAGCATCGGCTGGAGCCAGCGGTCCAGGTCGCGGTCGAACCAGTCGATCACCGGGCCCTCCGGCAGGTAGGCCAGGTAGCGCTTGAGCTTGGGCAGCTGGCGGTAGAGCACCAGGCCGGCGCCGACGACGGCGCCGCTGTCGTCGAACCAGCCGATCGACTCCGAGCGCCACTCGGCCTTCACGTCGCCCCAGGACGGCACCTGCATGTGGCTCGCCGAGGCACGGCTCCTGATGAAGGCGAGGTGCTCCTCGCGGGTGATCGTCCTCAGACGCAGGCTCATGCTCGGTGCTCCTCGTCGGTCGGGCTGCGGAAACGCCCCGGGGTCTGGCAGTGACCTTATCGTCCGGGCGCCGGGCCGCCTGCGGGGTGCGGGCAGCGCGGCGCCCCCGCCGCGTACCTGCCCCTCAGGTAGGTACGCGGCGGGGGCGCCAGGGGTTCCGCCGGGGGGCGGATCCGGGGGTGCGCGTCAGCGCGCGGGGCTCACCACAGGCCCCCACGTGCCATGCCGAGGTAGAAGCCGACGGCGGCCGCGACGAGCGAGATCATCAGCACGAAGCGCTCGGCGGTGGTGACCGACACGAACTGGCCCCACAGGCCCGCGATCATGCCGAAGAGTCCGGTCCACGCGCTGAGCGCGTGCACGCTGTGGAAGAACGAGCTGGTGAACGCCACGAGGCCGAGCACGGCGGCCAGGCCCACCAGGGTGTTCTCCCTGGGGTGCGCGTGGCCGTCGGTGTTGAGGGTCAGCGGGATGCCGTGGAAGGTCTGTGCCATGAGTCCCACCTCCTGGAGCGGAGACGAACGAGCAGGAAACCCGTTCCGTCCAGATTGCGGCGATTGGGGCACGGATCACAACCCCTATGCATTTTGTTCGGCCGTCCGGGTGCGGGTAGGCTGTGCGGTCTGCACTGGTGTAGTTGTGCCCCCTCGTGCCCTCTTGCGGGCTCCTGCGAGATTCGGGGCCCATTGTCGGACCCGGCCGCTACGGTGAGCCGGTGTCGTCACTACTCCGGTGCCGACGCTGCACAACCCTCCTGCCACGGAGAGACCGTGGCCGTTGAGTCCAAAGGAGGTGGGTTACCCATGCGTCACTACGAGCTGATGGTCATCCTCGACCCGTCGGTCGAGGAGCGCGCTGTCTCCCCCCTGATCGAGAACTTCCTCAACGTCGTCCGCACCGGTGGCGGCAACGTGGAGAAGGTCGACACCTGGGGTCGTCGCCGTCTGGCCTACGAGATCAACAAGCAGTCCGAGGGCATCTACTCGGTCATCGACCTCAAGGCCACGCCTGAGGTCGTCAAGGAGCTCGACCGCCAGCTCAGCCTGAGCGAGTCGGTTCTCCGGACCAAGGTCCTGCGCCCGGACACCCACTGAGCCACCTCTGACGCCTCCGGGCGCCAGGTGACTCGCGTCGCGTGTTTCACGTGAAACACCGCGACGAGCATTGAACGCGGACTCCACCGAGAGGTCACCACCACCATGGCAGGCGAGACCGTCATCACCCTCGTCGGCAATCTCGTCGACGATCCCGAGCTGCGCTTCACCCCGTCGGGTGCGGCGGTCGCGAAGTTCCGCATCGCGTCCACCCCCCGCACCTTCGACCGGCAGACGAACGAGTGGAAGGACGGCGAGAGCCTCTTCCTCACGTGCAACGTCTGGCGGCAGCCGGCGGAGAACGTGGCCGAGTCGCTGCAGCGCGGCATGCGCGTCATCGTGCAGGGCCGACTGCGCCAGCGGTCTTACGAGACCAAGGAAGGCGAGAAGCGGACGGTCTTCGAGGTCGAGGTCGACGAGGTCGGCCCGAGCCTGCGCTCGGCGACCGCCAAGGTCACCCGGGCGAACCGCTCCGGTGCCCCCGGCGGCCCCGGTGGTGGCGGCGGCTTCGGCGGCGGCCAGCAGGGCGGCGGGTACGGCGGCGGCGGCCAGCAGGGCGGCGGTGGCTGGGGTGGAAACTCCGGCGGCGGCCAGTCCGGCCCGTCCGACGACCCGTGGGCGTCCAGCGCTCCCTCTGGTGGAAACCAGGGTGGCGGCGGCTGGGGTGCCCCGTCCGGTGGCGGCTTCTCGGAAGAGCCCCCGTTCTAAAGCTGACAGATTTCGTGCGGACCGGGCACCCGCGTTGACCCGCGGGTCCGGACCGTGAAACCCAAATGGAGCACACGATGGCGAAGCCGCCTGCTCGCAAGCCTAAGAAGAAGGTTTGCGTCTTCTGCAAGGACAAGGTCAACTACGTTGACTACAAGGACACGAACTTGCTCCGCAAGTTCATCTCCGACCGCGGGAAGATCCGCGCCCGCCGGGTCACCGGCAACTGCACCCAGCACCAGCGCGACGTCGCCACGGCCGTGAAGAACAGCCGTGAGATGGCGCTGCTGCCCTACACCAGCACCGCGCGCTAAGAGAGGGTGACCGAATAATGAAGATCATCCTCACTCACGAGGTGCCGGGTCTCGGCGGCGCCGGCGAGGTCGTCGAGGTCAAGGACGGCTACGCCCGCAACTTCCTGGTCCCGCGTGGCTTTGCCATCCGCTGGACCAAGGGCGGCCAGAAGGACGTCGACGCCATCCGTCGCGCCCGCAAGGTGCACGCCATCCAGACCCTTGAGGCTGCCAACGAGGTCAAGGGCCAGCTCGAGGGCCTCCAGGTCAAGCTGGCCGTTCGCTCCGGCGACGCCGGCCGCCTGTTCGGCTCGGTGACCCAGGCCGACGTCGTGGAGGCCGTCAAGGCCGCCGGCGGCCCGGTCGTGGACAAGCGCGCCGTCGCGATCGCCTCGCCGATCAAGACCGTGGGCACCCACAAGGTCTCGGTCAAGCTGCACGCCGATGTTCAGGCCAACCTCGACGTCGCCGTCGTCTCCGCCTGAGTCGTCCAGCAGTTCGCAGTACCGCAGTGGTCTGAGGGCCGGGTTCCGCACGGAACCCGGCCCTCGGTCGTTCCCGGCCGCCCTGCCCGCCCCCGGCGGCGGGCCCCTACGCCCGGACGGCCCCGGTGACCAGCCAGCGCCCGCCGCGGGCGCGCAGGAACAGGAACAGCGCACGGACCACCATGAACAGGTTCATCGCCCACCACAGGCCCATCAGCCCGCCGCCGAGCAGCGGGACGGCCAGCGCCGCGGGGGTGAAGGCCGCCAGGGTGACCAGCGCGGCCCGGGCCAGGTAGCCGCCGTCGCCCGCGCCCATCAGCACCCCGTCCAGCACGAACACCACCCCGCCCACCGGCTGGCTGAGCGCGACCAGCAGCAGGACGGCCGAGAGCTCCTGCTGGACGGCCGGATCCGGGGTGAACAGCGGGACGTAGAGCGGCCTGGCGGCCACGAGCAGCAGCCCGAGCAGCGCCCCGCCGGCCACCCCCCACTCCAGCATCCGCCGGGTGGCGGCCCGGGTGCCCGGCACGTCCCCGGCCCCCAGGTAGCGGCCGATGATGGCCTGGCCCGCGATCGCGATGGCGTCCAGGGCGAAGGCCAGGAAGCCCCACAGGGCCATCGCGATCTGGTGGGCGGCGACCTGGCCGTCCCCGAGCCGGGCGGCCACGGCGGTGGCGATCATCAGGACGGCCCGCAGGCTGAGGGTGCGGACCAGCAGCGGGCCGCCCGCCCGTGCGCAGGCCCGGATGCCGGCCGGGTCGGGCTTCAGGCTCGCCCGCTCCCGGCGGGCCCCGCGCACCACCACGAGCAGGTATGCGCCCGCCATCGCGGTCTGCGCCAGCACGGTGCCCCAGGCGGAGCCGGCCACGCCCAGCCCGGCGCCGTACACGAGGGCGACGTTCAGGCCGATGTTGGCGGCGAACCCCGAGACGGCCACCAGCAGCGGCGTACGGGTGTCCTGGAGGCCGCGCAGGACGCCGGTGGCGGCCATCACCATCAGCATCGCGGGGATGCCCAGTGAGCTGATCCGCAGGTACGTCACGGCGTGGGGCGCGGCGGTCGGTGAGGCCCCGAGGGCCGTGGCCGCCCAGGGGGCCAGCAGCAGGGTGAGGACGACCACGGGGAGGGAGAGCAGCAGGGCCAGCCAGATGCCGTCGATGCCCTGCTGGACGGCGGCCCGGCGGTCGCCGGCGCCGATCCGGCGGGCGACCGCCGCGGTGGTGGCGTAGGCGAGGAAGACGAACACCCCGGTCATGGCGGTGAGCGCGGCCGAGGCGACCCCGACCCCGGCCAGCTGGGAGGTGCCCAGGTGGCCGACGATCGCCGAGTCGGCCAGCAGGAACAGCGGCTCGGCGACCAGCGCGCCGAAGGCCGGTATCGCGAGGGTGAGGATCTCGCGGTCGTGCCGGCGGCGCTCGGGCCGGCGGCGGTCTGTGGGGGGCGGCGTCATGGGTACAGGCTACTCATCCACAGGTAAGTGACCCATGGTGGATACAGTCATTACCCGAATTCCGGCTCGGGATCCGGGCGGGCCCGGGCGGGGCAGAGTTCTCGCGGGTGTGTGAACTATTTCTCATGCACAGCCGGTGGAAGAGGTACGCCCAGGTCAGGGGGTTGACGGTGGAAGGATGGTGTGGTTATCCACAGGGCTTTCCACAGGGGTGTCCACAGGTTTGGGGCAGTTCTCCACAGGGTTGGGGCCGTCGTCCACATGGCCTGTGGATAACCATCTTGGCCACCGGCCCTCCTCCCCCTTAGCGTGGGACGCTCACCCGACACTCCCACCGGTACCCGCCGTCCGATTTGTCGGTGTGGTGGCGTAGAAAGAGGAGCACGACTGCTCCTCCGAGCCACCGGCAAGGACCGCTCCACTCGCACCATTCGCTGATCGGGGAACACGCGTGACCGGCCCCCAGTACGACGACCACGACGTTCCACCGCCGGAGGACGACTGGCAGCCGTCCGACGACGCCTTCCCCGCGGGCCCCTTCGCCGTCGGCGCCTTCCCGGAGGCGCCGTTCCCGGACGGCCCGGGGGACCGCCTGCCGGTGCGGCACCGCTCCGGCCCCGGTGGCGGCGGCCAGGGCGGCCCCGGCGGCGGCAAGGGGCGCGACGGGCGGGACGGGCGCGAGGGCGGCTTCCAGCGCGGCGGCGGCAAGCAGCGCCGCGACGAGGACGGCGAGCGCGGCTCGGGGATCGACGGGTTCGAGCGGGTGCCCCCGCAGGATCTCGCGGCGGAGCAGTCCGTCCTCGGCGGCATGCTGCTCTCCAAGGACGCCATCGCGGACGTCGTCGAGGTGCTCAAGCCCGCCGACTACTACCGCCCGGCGCACGAGCTGATCCACGGCGCGATCCTCGACCTGTACGCCAGAGGCGAGCCGGCCGACCCGATCACCGTCGCCGGTGAGCTCACCAAGCGCGGCGAACTCACCCGCGTCGGCGGCCCCGGCTACCTGCACACCCTGGTCAACTCCGTCCCGACCGCGGCCAACGCCGAGTACTACGCGGAGATCGTCCACGAGCGGGCCGTGCTGCGCCGCCTGGTGGAGGCCGGCACCCGGATCGCGGGGATGGGGTACGCCGCCGAGGGCGACGTCGACGAGATCGTCAACGCGGCCCAGGCTGAGATCTACGCCGTCACCGAGCAGCGCACCAGCGAGGACTACGCGCCGCTCGCCGACATCATGGAGGGCGCCCTCGACGAGATCGAGGCGATCGGCTCCCGGCAGGGCCAGATGTCCGGCGTTCCGACCGGCTTCGCCGACCTCGACGCCCTCACCAACGGCCTCCACCCGGGCCAGATGATCGTCATCGCGGCCCGGCCTGCCATGGGTAAGTCCACGCTGGCGCTGGACTTCTCGCGGGCCTGCTCGATCACCAACGGCCTGCCGAGCGTGATCTTCTCGCTGGAGATGGGGCGCAACGAGATCGCCATGCGCCTGCTCTCGGCGGAGGCCCGGGTCGCGCTGCACCACATGCGCTCCGGCAACATGACGGACGACGACTGGACCAGGGTCGCCCGCCGGATGCCGGACGTCACCGCGGCGCCGCTCTACATCGACGACTCCCCCAACCTGTCGATGATGGAGATCCGCGCCAAGTGCCGCCGCCTCAAGCAGCGCCAGGACCTCAAGCTGGTCGTCATCGACTACCTCCAGCTGATGCAGTCCGGTGGCTCGCGCCGGGCCGAGAGCCGCCAGCAGGAGGTCTCCGACATGTCGCGAAACCTGAAGCTGCTGGCCAAGGAGCTCGAAGTCCCGGTGATCGCGCTCTCCCAGCTGAACCGTGGGCCCGAGCAGCGTACGGACAAGAAGCCGATGGTCTCCGACCTGCGTGAATCCGGCTCGATCGAGCAGGACGCGGACATGGTCATCCTGCTCCACCGCGAGGACGCGTACGAGAAGGAGTCCCCCCGCGCCGGCGAGGCCGACCTGATCGTCGCCAAGCACCGTAACGGCCCGACCGCCACCATCACCGTCGCCTTCCAGGGCCACTACTCCCGCTTCGTCGACATGACCAGGGACTGACGGGGGCTCTTGCAGGTTCTCAGATCCCGTGTCACCTTCTCAGTCGCGATGTCATCCGACTGGCCGATCTGACACGGGAGTGAGAACCCCTGCCGTCCTCCTGCCGTACTGAGGCTGGCAGATTCTCACTCGGTCTCACCTGACCTGACAGATCCTCAGCGGATCGTGTTCCGAACGGCGACCGCCTCGGGAAAGTCACTGGCGGCGGCGCAGCCCGGGCACAAGGCTCTCACCGTGACACTTCATGAGAACGAGATCCGTGTGGATGAGGCGGTCGTCCGGTCACTGTTGCGGGAGCAGCGACCGGAATGGGCCGACCTCCCCATCTCGTCGGCTGGTGCGGGCACGGACAACAGGATGTACCGGCTCGGCGACCAGCTGCTCATGCGGCTGCCGCGCACCCCGGACAACGCCGAGGCCGTACGGAAGGAGCAGACGTGGCTGCCGCGGCTGGCGCCACATCTTCCCTGTCGCATCCCGGAGCCGGTGCACGGCGGCACTCCGAGTTCCGCATTCCCGCTCGCCTGGTCGGTGTACCGCTGGATCGACGGCGATGAAGCCGGCCCCGGATCGGTCACCGACTGGTCCGCGTTCGGGGTCGACCTGGCGGCGATCGTGCAGCGTCTGCATGCCATCCCCCTGACGGGAGCCACTCGGCAGGGCGAACTCAGCTGGTACCGCGGAGGTGGCCTGCACGCTTGTGACCGGTGGATCAGCGGGTGCTTCGACGTCTGCCGAACGATCCAGGGCCTCGACCTCGACATCGGGCAGCTACGACAGCTGTGGCAGAGTGCGCTGGCCTTGCCCGAGCCGTCCGGCCGCCAGGTGTGGCTCCACGGCGATCTCAAACCCAGCAACCTTCTGGTCCAGGAGGGAAAGCTGCACGCGGTCATCGACTTCGGAGGCCTCTCAGTCGGATTTCCCGACGCCGAGCACTCGCCTCTGTGGGATCTTCCACCCGCGGCCCGACAGGCGTACTGGGACGCCCTGAGCCTCGACGACGTGACGTGGCTGCGTGCCCGGGCATGGGCCATCGCCGTCGGAGTCAGCGGGGTGTCGTACTACTGGGGCACCTACCCCCTCTTCGCCGGCGAGTGCCTGTCGCGTCTCCGCGCGATCTTGGAGACTGCCGGCGAGCGGTGAACCAGTCCCGGCTGCGGCCGCGCCACGAGCTCTGGTTGCGTGGTGCACCGAGGAACTGGAACTCCCCGATCTGCTGCGGCTGATCGACGAGCGGTCGACCGCCTTCCGTGCCGCGGTCGCCTGCGCGCCCAGCCTCGACGTGCAGGTGCCGACCTGCCCCGAGTGGACGCTGTTCGATCTGGTGCAGCACCTGGGCCAGGGGCGCCGCTTCTGGGACGCCATCGTCGCGGCAGGGCCTGCCGACGCTCCCCCGGCCGAGGCCGCCGCCGAGCGCGCCGCGGCGGCGCCCCGGGAGCGCGAGGCCCTGCTGGCCTGGTCGGCCGCATCGACGCAGCTGCTGCTGGACGCACTGCGGGAGGCCGGCCCGGATCGCGGTTGCTGGACGTGGTGGGGTACGTCGCAGTCGCCGCAGACCTGCGGGGCCGTCGCCCGGCACCAGGTCCAGAAGATTGCGGTGCACACCTACGACGCTCAGGTCACCGTGGGTGCCCAGCAGCCGCTGCCGGACGAGGCGGCACTCGACGGTGTCGAGGAGTTCCTGTCCACCTGCTGCGCGACGACGTCCGCCTGACCGCACAAGCCCACTGCCTTCGACTTCCACGCCACCGAGGGCCGCTCCTGGCGCCTCACGGTCGACGGCGAGGGCGCACGGTTCGCCCGTCTGCCTGCCACCGCTACCGGCGATGGCCCGGACGCGGCCGGCGCCTCTGCCCGGGGCACGGCCAGTGAGCTGGTCCTCTTCATCTACGACCGTATGCCGGCGGACTCCCTGCAGATCGACGGAGACGCAGGGCTGATCGACCTGCTCCGCGCCTGGGAGCCGGAGGAGTGGGAGGTGACGGTTCGTCACCTCGCGTGCCCGAGGCGATGCCTCCGGGCTACGGATTCAGCCACGTCGTGGCGGCCTCCGGGTCGCTGATCGCGATCTTTGGCCGGGTTCTCCCGGGCGTCCCTGGTCGCCTCGCCGGTGCTGACGGGCGCACGACCGCTCAACTCCGCCTGGTCCTCCGGAACATCGGCACCGCCCTCGAAGCCGCCGGAGCGCGCCGACGGGGCGGCGTTCTCCGACGCGGTGTCGGAGTGCGCCGCCCTGGGGCGGGACGAGTTGCGGGAGGCGGCCCGCGTCGTCACGGCGGTTACTTCGGGTCGCGGTTGAACTTCGAGGTCGACCAGAAGTAGCCGAGCACCGCGAGACCCAGGCACCAGACGACCGCGAGCCACCCGTTGTGGCCGATCTCGCTGCCGAGCAGCAGGCCCCGCAGGGTCTCGATGGCGGGCGTGAACGGCTGGTACTCGGCGATCGGCTGGAACCAGCCGGGCATGGAGTGGATCGGGACGAAGGCGCTGGACAGGAGCGGCAGCAGGATCAGCGGCATCGCGTTGTTGCTGGCGGCCTCGGCATTCGGGCTGATCAGGCCCATGCCGACCGCGATCCAGGTGAGCGCCAAGGCGAAGAGCACGAGCAGCCCGAACGCCGCCAGCCACTCCAGGACGCCGGCATCCGTGGACCGGAAGCCGATGGCCACGGCGACGGTGCCGACGAGGACCACGCTCATGATCGACTGAAGCACGCTGCCGACGACGTGCCCGACGAGCACCGAAGGACGGTGGATGGCCATCGTGCGGAAGCGGGCGATGATGCCCTCGGCCATGTCGTTGGAGATGGACACCGCGGTCCCGACCATGGTGCTGCCGATGGTCATCAGCAGGAGGCCAGGGACGACGTACGCGATGTATGCCGAGCGGTCCGCACCGCCGCCGATGCCCGAGCTCATCGTGTCGCCGAAGATGTAGACGAAGAGCAACAGCAGCATGATCGGGGTGAGCAGCAGGTTCAGGGTGAGGGACGGATAGCGCCGCGCGTGCAGGAGGTTGCGGCGCAGCATCGTCGAGGAGTCGCGAACGGCGAGGGAGAGGGAGCTCATCGGACAGCCTCCTTGGGCTGGCTGGTCTGCTGGCTGGGCTGGCTGGGCTGGCTGGGCAGGCCGGACTGGCCGGGCTGCGGGGCGGTGCCGGTCAGGGCGAAGAACACGTCGTCGAGGTCGGGGGTGTGCACGGTCAGCTCGTCCGCCTCGATGCCGGCCGAGTCCAGCCGGTCGAGGATGGAGCGCAGCCGGCGCTGGCTGCCGTCGCTGGGGATCTGCAGCGTCAGTGCCTCGTCGTCGCGGGTGACCTCGCGCAGGGCGAGGGCGGCGCTCCGGTACGCGGCCGGGTCGGTGAAGCGCAGCCGCACGTGTCCGCCGGGGATCAGCCGCTTCAGCTCCTCGGCGGTGCCCTGGGCGGCGATCCTGCCGTCGTTGAGCACGGCGATACGGTCGGCGAGCTCGTCGGCCTCCTCCAGGTACTGGGTGGTGAGGAAGACGGTGACGCCGTCGGAGACCAGCTCGCGGATGATCTGCCACATGTTGTGCCGGGAGCGTGGGTCGAGGCCGGTGGTCGGCTCGTCGAGGAAGATGATCCGCGGGCTGCCGACCAGCGTCATGGCGATGTCCAGGCGGCGCTTCATACCGCCGGAGTAGGTGGAGGCGGGCTTCTTCGCCGCCTCGACCAGGTCGAAGCGCTCCAGCAGCTCGGCGGCGGTGCGCCGCCCCTCGCCGCGGGAGAGGTGGTACAGGTCCGCCATGAGGAGCATGTTCTCCTCGCCGGTGATCAGGCCGTCGACGGCGGAGAACTGCCCGGTGACGCCGATCGCGGCGCGTACCGCCTGCGGGTCGGTGGCCAGGTTGCGGCCGCCGACGTGGATCTCGCCGGAGGCGGGGTCGGGGGAGATGAGGGTGGAGAGGATCTTGACGGCGGTGGTCTTGCCGGCGCCGTTCGGGCCGAGCAGGGAGAAGATCGTTCCTTCGGGGACGGCCAGGTCGACGCCGTCGAGCACGACCTTGTCACCGTAGGACTTGCGCAGCCCGTTCGCCGCGATGGCCAGGTTGGTCATGATGGGTGCTCCTTCAGAGGCTGCGGGCGGTGATGTCGCCGTGGGCGGTGGTCGCGTGGATGTTGAGGGCGGGGGTGCCGTCGGTGTTCTTGAGCGCGTTGTGGATCCGGCCGTGGCCGGTGCCGGCGTCGAGGGCGGCGCTGACGCCGCGGGCGGCGCCGATCGAGAGGTCGCCGGACTCGGTGCGCAGGGTGACGGTGCCGTGCAGGGCTTCGGTGATGTGGATGTCGCCCTTCTGGGTGCTGATCCGGGCGGGGCCGGCGAGGCTGCCGACCTTGATGTCGCCGGCGAGGAGGGTGAGGTGGGCGTCGGCGGTCTCGTCGAGCTTGATGGAGCCGTGTGCGCTGTCGTAGGTGACGTCGC